>JBGOVO010000418.1:0-3222 GCA_041478145.1 Methylomirabilia bacterium | reverse complement strand
TGTCGATGATGGCCAGTCCCGCCTTGAGCCGCTTGGCGAGGGCCCGCGCGCGCTCCACGCCTCCCGCGTCGGGGGAGACGAGAACGGGGTCCTTCAGGTTCTTCTTCGCCAGGTAGTCGATGATCACCGGCGGCGCGGCGAAGAGGTGGTCGACCGGGATGTCGAAGAAGCCCTGGATCTGGCCGGCGTGGAGGTCCACCGCGAGCAGCCGCTGGGTGCCCGCGGCGGTGAGCAGGTCGGCCACGAGCTTGGCGGTGATCGGCATCCGCCCCTGTACCTTGCGATCCTGGCGGCCGTAGCCGTAGTAGGGCAGGACCGCGGTGATGCGCCGGGCGGACGCGCGCTTGAACGCGTCGATCATCACGAGCAGCTCCATCAGATGATCGTTCACCGGAGGGCACGTGGGCTGGATCACGAAGATGTCCTGGCCGCGGACGTTCTCGTTGATCTGCACGTACACCTCGCCGTCCGAGAAGCGTGAGACGTCGGCGTCCCCCAGCGGGAGGTGGAGCGTCTTGGCGATCTCCTCCGCGAGGGGCCGGTTCGCGTTCCCGGAGAAGAGCTTCAGGTCGTAGGACATGCCATCTCCTGTGACGGTGGTGCCATCAGAGCTTGCCCGCTTGGGCTCACTTCCGTAGCTTCCTTTCTTGTATCCGCTCGGCTCGCCTGCGGCTGCGCCTCGCCCTGCAACTGCCCACCGCTACCCGCCAGGTTGGCTGGGGCGGGAGGAATCGAACCTCCATTGCGGGGTCCAAAGCCCCGAGTCCTACCACTGAACGACGCCCCACCGAATTCCATCAGCCGACCCTGATCGCCGGGCCCGAGTTCGTCCGCACGGCCCAGCAGGCCCAGCCCGCCCGGCTCACCCGCGACCGGATCTGCCGGGCATGGTCCAGGGACCGCGCCATCCCGAACACCGTCGGCCCGCTCCCCGACATGATCGCCCCGAGCGCTCCCGCTGCCAAGAGCGCCGCCTTCATGCGGCCGATCACCGGCAGCACCGGCTCGACCACGCTCTCCAGGTTGTTCGTCAGCGCCGCCGCCACTTTCTCGACGTTGCGCGTGCGCAGCGCCTCGATCACCCGCCCGGTGCCGATCGGCTGGGCGTGCCAGCCGGCCGGGACCCGCCCGTACACCTCGCGCGTCGACAGCGGCACGCGCGGGTTCACCAGGACCAGCGCGTACCCCCCACCCCCCGGCAGCGGCGCGAGCTGCTCGCCCCGCCCCCGGGCCACCGCCCGGCCCGCCCCGAGGAAGAACGGCACGTCCATCCCCAGCTCGACGGCCAGCTCCCGCAGCCGCGCCTTGGGCCACCGGAGCGCCCACAGACGGCTCAGCCCCCAGAGCGTCGCGGCGGCATCGCTCGAGCCCCCGCCCAGTCCGGCCGCGACGGGGATGCGCTTGGTCAACCGGATCCGCGCCCCCACCTCGATCCCGGCCGCCTTCTGCAGGAGCCGCGCAGCCTTCAGCACCAAGTTGCCGTCGTCGGTGGGCAATGCGGGATCGTCCGTGTGAAGCGATAGGGTGTCGGCCGTTTCCAATTTCAGACGATCGAACAGGTCGACCGCCTGCAGCACCGTCGCGATCTCGTGATATCCGTCGCCCCGCTTCCCCAGCACCTCGAGGGCCAAGTTGACTTTGGCCGAGGTGCGGAGCACCAGCTCCTTGCGACCCCGTGACCGCTTCGACAAGGGAGCACACGCTACCATGCGACGTCGCGGAGTGTCAACGGAAGTCTTGAATTCTAACGTCTTGCGGAACAGTGAGGGTCAGCAACGTGGGGTCGAACGACGTGTTCATGCGAGGCTCGCGGTAGACGACCGAGACCCGCAGCGATCCATCCGCCGTCTCGAGCGTGAAACCAGCCGGCGGGCCGTCCGCAGGGGCCGGCGTGAACATCACGTGCGCCGGGTTCTTGCCGGCCCACTCCACCTGTCGGGCCTGTCCGCTGTCGGGATCGAACCAGATGCGCTGCTCGCCGGGGGCACCGGTGAGCCGGAGGGAGGGGCCGACCGCGTCGGCAGCCAGGAGATCGACCGTCGTCGGGTCCGTCATCGGTCGGACCCGACCGGCCAGCAGGGCCACGAGGTCCTCGACGCCAAGGGCGAGGCCGAGCCAACGGCGATTGGCGTCGGGGGAGGCCGGTGCGATGTAGGCCCGGTTGTCGAGCACCTCCCAGAGGGTGACACTCTTCGGATCGCCCGCCACGATGAGCACCGGAGGACCGAGGGGTGAGAGGGCCTCGAAGCGCATGGTGGCGGGCTCGCCCAGGAGCAGCAGCACACCGGTGAGGCGCTGGGCCCGGCCGCTGCGGCGGATGGTGATGTCGACCCGCGAGCGCAGATCCCGCAGCGAGAGCCGGTGCTGCTCGATCCGGGCGAGCGCGGCGCGCGCCTCCTCGGAGACCGGCGGGGGAGCGGGCGTGGGCGCCGCGGTGGCGCAGCCGCCCAAGACCAGCGCCAGCAGGAGGGCGTGGAGGCGGCTACTTCTGCTCGGCTTTGGGCGGCGCACCCTTGGCCCGGCTCTGGTTCTCCCGCGTCTCCTTGATCTTGCTCCGCACCTGGGGGGCGGTGGGGCTGTCCGGGTCCACCTTCAGCGACTTCTCCCACGCCTCGATGGCCTCGTTGGTGAGGTTGTTCTTGAGGTAGGCGTCGCCCAGGTGCTCGTAGAGCACGGGGTCTTCCTTGGCCAGGCTCACCGCGCGCTTCAACTCGCGCAGGGCCTCGGGGTAGCGGCCCTGCTGGTAGTACGCCCAGCCGAGGCTGTCGATGAAGTAGCCGTTCTCGGGCTCGATGTCCAGCGCCTGCTGGATGAGCTGGATGGCCTCGGAGAGGTTGGTGCCCTTCTCGGCGTACATGTAGCCGATGTAGTTGTACGACTCGGCGTGCTTGGGATCGATGGTGAGCACCTGCCGGAAGGACCGGATGGCGTCGTCGAACCGCTGCTGCTTCTCCTGCACCACCCCGAGCTGGAAGTGGAGATCCTTGTTCTTCTCGTCCACCGTCAGCCCTTCGCGCAGCACCGACGCGGCCCGGTCGTACTGGTTGGCGCGCTGGAGCGCGGTGCCGAGGTAGACGAACAGCTCGGGCCGCTTGGGCTCGAGGTTCACCGCCTCCTGCAGCGTCGCGACCGCCTCGTCGTAACGCTTGGCGCGCCCGTAGAGGAAGCCGAGCTGCACCCGCGCGTCCACCGAGCGGGGATCGGCCCTGAGGATCTTCTCCA
>JBGOVO010000292.1:0-5257 GCA_041478145.1 Methylomirabilia bacterium | reverse complement strand
CCTCACCGGGCACAAGGCCAAGGGCCTCGAGTGGCCGATCGTGTTCATGGTGGGCTGCGTGCAGAACAAGTTCCCGTCCATGCGGCGGGCCGATCCCATCGAGATCCCTTCCGGGCTCATCAAGGACACGCTCCCCACCGGCGACTTCCACGAGCAGGAGGAGCGGCGCCTCTTCTACGTGGGCATGACCCGCGCCAAGGAGCGTCTCTACCTCACCAGCGCCGAGGACATGGGCGGCAAGCGGAAGTGGAAGGTGAGCCAGTTCGTGCTGGAGGCGCTCGACCTGCCGAAGGACGCCTCGCGTCCGTTCCGGGCCCAGGCCATCGAGGAGCTGCGACGGCTCGCCGCGCCGCCCGAGGCCCCGCGCCTCGGGCTCGAGCCCATTCCCGCCGACGAGCCGCTCGCGGTCAGCCACCGACAGGTGGACGACTACGAAACCTGTCCGCTCAAGTACCAGTACATCCACATCCTGCGCATCCCGCTGCGCCAGCACCACTCGGTGGTCTACGGCAGCGCGCTGCACAAGGCGGTGGAATTCTATCTGCGCCGCCGGGCCGCCGGCAATTTCACCTCGCTCGAGGACTTCCTGCTCGCCTTCGAGAACGCCTGGCGCAACGAGGGCTTCCTGACGCGCGAGCACGAGGAGCAGCGCAAGCGAGCGGGGGTGGCGGCGCTGACGCGCTTCTACCACGAGGAGGAAGCGTCGGGACAGAAGCCCACCGACGTGGAGCGGGAGTTCGGCTTCACCCTCGGGCTCAACCGGGTGCGCGGGCGGTTCGACCGGGTCGACGAGACGCCCGACGGCCTCGTCATCGTGGACTACAAGTCGAGCGACGTCACCGACCAGAAGAAGGCCGATCAGCGCGCGAAGGACAGCCTGCAGCTCAAGATCTACGCGCTGGCCCAGCACGAGATGACGGGCCGGCTGCCCGCCCGCGTGGAGCTGCGCTTCCTCGAGTCCGGGCTCGTCGGGCGCCACCAGCCGACCGCCGCCGACCTCGTGGAGGCCCGCGCGGCCATCGGGGAGGCGGCGCGCGGCATCCGCCAGCGGGAGTTCGAGGCCACCCCCGGCTACCAAACGTGTCGCTACTGCCCCTATAACCAGATCTGCCCCAGCACCGCCACCCAGGAGTGACCCCATGAAGATCAAGGCGAACGGCATCGAGATCAACTACGAGATCGAGGGCGACGGCCCGGTGGTGACCTTCAGTCACTCCCTCGCCTGCACCCTCTCCATGTGGGACGAGCAGGTGCGCGCGCTCAAGAACCGCTATCGCGTCCTCCGCTACGATACGCGCGGCCACGGCCAGACCTCGGCCCCCGCGGGCGCCTACACCCTCGAACAGCTCGCCGAGGACCTGAAGGGCCTGCTCGACGGGCTCGGCATCACCGCGACCCATTTCGTCGGGCTCTCGATGGGCGGCATGATCGGGCAGGTGTTCGCGCTCAAGCACCCGGCCATGGTGCAGAGCCTCACGCTGTGCGACACCACCAGCCGCTACCCGGCGGCGGCCGCGCCCGTCTGGGAGGAGCGGATCAAGACGGTGGGCGCCAAGGGCATGGAGCCCATGGTGGCCCCGACGCTGGAGCGCTGGTTCACCGCTTCGTTCCGCGCCCGCCGCAAGGACTTGATGGAGCGCGTCGGCGCCATGATCCGGAGCACGCCGGCGCCGGGCTATATCGGCTGCTGCCACGCGCTCCCGAAGATCAACGTCACCGAGCGGCTCAAGGACGTCCGCTGCCCGGGGTTGGTCATCGTGGGCGAGGAGGATCCGGGCACGCCCGTCGACATGGCGCGCGACATCCACGCCGCGCTGCCGGGCGCGGAGCTCGCCATCCTGTCCCGCGCCTCGCACCTGTCGAACCTCGAGCAGCCCGCCGAGTTCAACCGCGCGCTCGGGGGCTTCCTCGACAAGCTGAGCGGCCGAACCAAGCTCTAGCAGGACGGCTGCTCCATGCCCCCGGCCCGATCCGCGGCGGCCGCCGTCCGGCAGATCCGCCTCTGGACGGGCCTGGTGCTCTTCACCTATCTCACGACGCATTTCCTCAACCATGCGCTCGGGCTCGTCTCGCTCGAGGCCATGGCGGCGGGGCAGGAGTGGTTCGTCCTCGTCTGGCGCAGCTGGCCGGGTACCATCGCCCTCTACGGCTCGTTCAGCATTCACAATTTGCTCGCCCTGTGGGCCCTCTACCGGCGGCGCACGCTCCGCATGCCCGCGTGGGAAGCGAGTCAACTCACCCTCGGACTGCTCGTGCCGCCCCTCCTCGTGTGGCACGTGGTGGGCACCCGCCTGGCGCACGAGGTCGCCGGGACGCAGACTAGCTACACGCTCGTGGTGCTCGCGCTCTGGCAGCTCGATCCGATCGCGGGCCTCCGCCAGGTGGTCGTCCTCGTCGTGGCGTGGCTGCACGGCTGCACCGGGCTGCACTTCTGGCTGAGGCTGCGACCGTGGTATCCACGGTTCGCCCGAACGATCTACAGTGGCTTCCTGCTCTTGCCCGTGCTGGCGCTGCTCGGCTTCGCCACCGCGGGACAGGAGGTGAGCCGGCGGGCGCGCGAGCCAGGGTTCGTCCAGGCGGTGATCCGGGAGGCCCGGCTTCCGAATCCGGAGCAGCGCGCGCTGCTCGGGCGTGTGGCGCGCTCGATCTTCTGGGGCGATCTGAGTGCGATCGCGCTCGTGCTCGCGGCGCGGGCCTGGCGCGAGCACATCCGCCGGCGGCAGGGCGTGCGCGTCACCTATCCGGGCGGGCGCGAGGTGCTCGTCCCGGCGGGGTTCACGGTGCTCGAGGCCAGCCGTTTCGCCGGCATCCCCCACGCTTCGGTGTGCGGGGGGCGGGGCCGCTGCTCGACCTGCCGGGTGCGAGTGATCCGCGGCGCCGACCACCTCCCGGCGGCGACGGTCGACGAGCTGCGCGTCCTCGGCCGCGTCGGCGCGCCCGTCCACGTTCGCCTGGCCTGCCAGGTCCGTCCGCTTCGCGACCTCTGGGTGGTGCCGCTCGTGCCGGCCGGCGTCGGCCCGCGCGACGCGCTGGGCGCGAGCGACCACCCCCGGGAGGGGCAAGAGCTGACGATCGCGGTGCTCTTCGCCGATCTGCGCGGCTTCACGCGGCTCGCGGAGCGGAAGCTCCCGTACGACGTCGTCTTCATCCTGAACCGATACTTCGAGACGGTGGGCGGCGCCATCACCGACGCGGGCGGCATCGTCAACCAGTTCACCGGCGACGGGGTGATGGCGCTCTTCGGAGTGGACGGAGGCCCGGAGGAAGGCTGCCGCCAGGCGGTCCAGGCCGCCGCGGCCATGATCGCGCGCGTGCACGAGCTGAGCCGCGCCCTGGCCGAGGACCTGGACACGCCGCTGCGGCTCGGGATCGGCATCCATACCGGGCCGGCGGTGGTGGGTCGCATGGGCTACGCGGACACGACCTACCTGACCGCGGTGGGCGACACCGTGCACGTGGCGGCGCGCCTCGAGGCGCTCACGAAGGACTACGCCAGCGAGCTGGTGCTCTCCGAGGAGGTCGCGGCGCGCGCCGGGGTCGACGTGTCGGATCACGGGCGCCATGAGCTGACGGTGCGCAACCGAGAGGCTCCGCTCGCCGTCTTGGTCGTGCCGAGCGCCGGACGCCTGGCGGAGCGTCTCGCGCTCGGGGGTGGTAGAGTCATCGCGACCAAGGAGGGATGATGGCGATCGGGCGCCGGGGGCCGTTCTGGGACATGATCGAGGGCCGATCGCCGGCATGAACCGCCACGGTCACCGCTCGACGGCGCCGGAGGCGGCGGTGCCCGAGCCCACGTTCGCCGAGCAGGCGCGCACCCTCGTCCATCTGGGGCGGACCGGCACGCTCGGCACCCTCTCGCGCCGTCATCCCGGCCATCCGTTCGTGTCGATCATGCCGTACGCGACGGATGAGCGGGGCCGGCCCTTGCTGCTGATCAGCCGTCTCGCCATGCACACGCAGAACCTCGAGGCGGATCCCCGCGCGAGCTTGCTGATCGCGCAGGCCGGAGCGGGCGAGGACCCGCTAGCGCTGGCCCGGGTGACCCTCATGGGTCGGGCGGGACGGGTCGGGGCCGCGGAGCGCGACGCCGCGCGGGCGGCCTATCTGGCGCGCCAACCGAACGCGGTCCACTGGGTCGACTTCGAGGACTTCGCGTTCTGGCGGCTCGACCTCGCCGACGTCTACTTCGTCGGAGGCTTCGGCGCGATGGACTGGATCCAGGCGGAGGGCTACGAGGCCGCGCCCCCGGATCCGCTGGCCGACGCCGCGGCGGGCATCATCGCGCACATGAATCGAGACCACGCGGACGCGCTCATCGCGTACGCGCGCGTGCTCGGCGGTATCGAGGCCGACGCCGCCGAGATGGTGGCGGCGGATCGCCTCGGCTTCAAGCTCCGGGTCCGCGACCGCGAAGGGCTTCACGGATGCCGGATTCCCTTCGCCCGTGAGGTCGCGACCGCCGAGCAGTGCCGGGCGGTGCTGATCGAGATGCTCGAGGACTGCCGCAAGCGTACCGTAACCTGACCGGACCGGAGGAGACGTACATGGCCCGCCACGTCAAGGTCGCCGCCGCCCAGATGGGCCCCAACAGCGAGGGCACCGGTCGCGAGGAGATCGTCGAGCGCATGCTCGCGCTGCTCGAGCGGGCCGCCGCCGAGGACGTCGAGATCCTCGCGTACCCGGAGATGGCGCTGACGACCTACTTCCCCAAGCGCATCCGCGACGACTACGACCAGTTCTTCGAGACGGAGATGCCGCCCAAGGCGCTCGCCCCGCTGCTGCAGCGGGCCCGCGCCGCGCGCATCGCGTGCCACGTGGGCTTCTGCGAGAAGGATCAGGGGCGCTACTTCAACACCGCGCTCCTGACCGACGAGGCCGGCAATCTCGCGGGGACCTTCAGGAAGATTCATCTGCCGGGAGCCACGAAGCCCGACGGTCATGCCCAGGTCTACGAGCCCCACTTCTTCGAGTCGGGTAACACCGGCTATCGCGTCTTCGACGCGGCCAGGACCCGGGTCGGCATCGCCATCTGCCAGGACCGGCGCTTCCCCGAGTCCTACCGCAGTCTCGGCCTGCTCGGCGCGGAGATCGTCCTGATCGGCTACAACACGCCGCTCTCGCCGCTCGCGCTCGATCTCAACGAGCTCTGCCTGCGCGCCGGCGCCTACCAGAACAACCTCTTCGTGGTCGGCATCGCCAAGGCCGGCGTGGAGGACGGCATGGAGCTGATCGGCGGCTCCTGCATCGTCAGCCCGAT
>JBGOVO010000238.1:0-6253 GCA_041478145.1 Methylomirabilia bacterium | reverse complement strand
GTGTGGCCGCAGAACGGGCACTTCACTTGAGGCGCTCCGGGTAGAGGGGGAATTGTGAGGTCAGCTCCTGCACCTGGCCGCGTACGGCCGCCTCCACCGCGCCGTCGCCCGCGCGGCCGAGCACGCGGTCGATGAACTCCGCGATCCGCGCCATCTCCGGCTCCTTCATCCCGCGCGTGGTGACGGCCGGCGTCCCGATGCGAATGCCGCTCGTGACCATGGGGCCCTTGGTGTCGAAGGGGATGCCGTTCTTGTTCACCGTGATCCAGGCGCGGTCGAGGATCTCCTGGGCGTCCTTCCCGGTGACGTTCCGGGAAGTGAGATCCACCAGGATCAGGTGGGTGTCCGTCCCTCCGGAGACGAGGCGGAAGCCGCGGGCCAGGAGCGCCTCCGCGAGCGCCTTGGCGTTCCTGACGATCTGGGCCTGGTAGGCGCGCCACTCCTGGGTCTGCGCCTCCCGGAACGCGACCGCCTTCGCCGCGATGACGTGCATGAGCGGCCCGCCCTGGATGCCGGGCAGCACCGTGCGGTCGAGATCCTTCGCGTACTGCCCGCGACACATCACCATGCCGCCCCGGGGCCCGCGCAGCGTCTTGTGGGTGGTGGTGGTGACGAAGTCGGCGGACGGCACCGGCGACGGGTGCAGCCCCGCCGCCACGAGCCCGGCCGGATGGGCGATGTCGGCCATGAAGGCCGCCCCCACCCCGTCGGCGATCTCCCGGAACGGCTTGAACTCGATCGCGCGCGGGAAGGCCGAGCCTCCGGCGATGATCAGCTTGGGCCGGTGCTGGCGCGCGAGGTCGCGCACCTGGTCCATGTCGATGCGCTCGGTGTCCTTCCGGACGCCGTAGGGCACGATGTTGTAGAGGCGGCCCGAGAAGTTCATCGGGCTCCCCGCCGTGAGATGCCCGCCGTGCGCCAAGTTGGGGCCCAGCACGGTGTCGCCGGGCTTGAGCAGGGTGAAGTAGACCGCCATGTTGGCCTGCGAGCCCGAGTGCGGCTGCACGTTGACGTGCTCGGCCCCGAACAGCTCCTTGGCCCGGGAGATCGCCAGCTCCTCGGCGATGTCCACGATCTCGCAGCCCCCGTAGTAGCGCTTGCCCGGGTAGCCCTCGGCGTACTTGTTCGTCAGCACCGAGCCCACCGCCTCCAGCACCGCCTCGGAGACGAAGTTCTCCGAGGCGATCAGCTCGAGATTGCGGGCCTGGCGCTCGGTCTCGGCGCGGATGGCCTTGGCGATGTCGGGATCGACCTGCTCGAGCGGGGTCACGGCTTCCCTACCCGCGGGGCCAGCGCCGAGAGGCCGGCGCGGTCGCCGGCGTGCCGCGACTCGATGTCGGCGATCTTGTCCACGCGGCGCGCGTGCCGGCCGGCCGCGAAGTCCGTCTCGAGCCACGCCTGGAGGATGTCGGCCGCCATGTCCGCGCCCATCAGCCGCCCGCCCAGGACCAGCACGTTGGCGTCGTTGTGCTCGCGGCTCATGCGCGCGGTGTAGAGGTCGGCGCAGAGGGCCGCGCGGATGCCCGGCACCTTGTTGGCGGCCATCGACATCCCGATGCCGGTGCCGCAGACCAGGAGACCGCGCTCCACCTTGTGGTCGACCACGGACTCGGCGACGAGCGCGGCGTAATCCGGATAGTCGACGGAGTCGGTGGAGTGGGTGCCGAGATCGAGCACCTGGTAGCCGTGGTTTATGAGCCAGCCCTTGAGGGCTTCCTTGAGCCCGTACCCGGCGTGATCGGCCCCGAGCGCGATGCTGGAAATCACGGGCCAACCTTACGCTCCGTCGGGGCTGGGTGTCAAGGTACCGCTACCGGTGGTGCATTCAGGCCCTCGCGGGGCCGCCGCCCTTCACCCGCGCCAGGAGGAGGAGGCCGACGATGAAGAAGGAGCCGATGGCCAGGATGCCGGCCCGCTGATTGCCGCCCGAGGCATGGGAGATGCCGCCGAGCACGAGCGGCCCCATGACCGCCGAGCTCTTGCCGCACAGCGAGTAGAAGCCGAACAGCTCGGCCTCCATGCCCTTGGGAGCCAGGCGCACGAGAAACGTGCGGCTCGCCGCCTGGACCGCGCCGAGCCCGGTGCCCGCCACCACCGCGAGCAGCCAGAACTGGGCCTGGGTCTGGATGAAGTAGGCGCCCACGACGATGGCGGACCACTGGCAGAGCGTGAGGATCACGACCCGGCGTGGGCCCCAGCGATCGGTGGGCCAGGCCCACGCCAGCGCGCCGAGCAGCGCCGAGACCTGCACGACGATGTAGAGCGGGATGAGGCGCTCCATCGTGAAGCCGAGCGTCTGCGCGGCGAAGATGGCGGAGAAGGCGATGACGGTGTTCACGCCGTCCTCGTAGAGGAAGTAGGCGCCGAGGAAGCGGCGCAGGTCCGGCAGGGTCAGGATCTTGCGGGCGGTGGCCAGCACCTCGGCGCCGCCTTCGCGCGCGGCCTGGAGCACCGAGACCCGCCCGCGCGGGGGCTGGGGCAGGATGATGAAGGCGGGGAGCGAGAAGGCCCCGTAGAGGACCGCCGCGGCGAGGAACGCGCCCGCGTAGGCCTGCGCCTGCACGAAGGGGAGCGCGGCCAGCAGCGCCACGATCGAGCCCGCGTAGCCGACCGCGAAGCCCCAGCCCGACACTCGCCCCTGGTGGCTGGGGGGCGCCAGGTCCGGGAGATACGCGTTGTAGTAGACGAGCGCGCTCTCGTAGCCCACGTTGCCGATCACGCCCAGCACGAAGCCCCACGCCAGCATGCCGGGCTCGACGGTGGCCATCAACGCGGTGGCCGCCACCGCCATCGCGGTGAAGCCGACGAAGAGCGGGCGGCGGATGCCCGCGCGGTCGGCGATGCCGCCCAGGAACGGCGAGCTGACCGCGACCAGCCCCATCGAGAGGGAGATCACCCGCCCCCACCAGAGATCTCCCTTCCCGTCGGCATTGCCCACCACCGCGAGGGCGTAGTACGCCGCGTAGATCGTCGCGAAGACCACCGCCGCGAAAGCGGAGTTGGCGAAATCGTAGAGCGCCCAGGCGACGATGGCGCGGACGTTCACCGGCCCGGCTCCTCGCGGCCGGCCAGCACCGGCTCGGGCACCCGCGCCACCGCCGCGTCCAGCTCGGCCAGGATCTCCCGTCGCCGCTCGGCCAGGTGACGCGCGAGATCGCGGTCCCGCAGCAGCCGGAGCAGCGCGCGAGTCTCCCGGTAGAGCCGTCGCAGCCGCTCGCCCCAGGCGAGCGCGAAGAAGCCGCCGGGCACGAGCAGGACGC
The DNA here is from genome assembly GCA_041478145.1 of Methylomirabilia bacterium. GTDB lineage: Bacteria > Methylomirabilota > Methylomirabilia > Rokubacteriales > CSP1-6 > CAMLFJ01. Next base: position 2,993 of record JBGOVO010000238.1, on the reverse strand, counting down.
AGAACAGCGCGAGGAGCCGGCCCCCGCCCCAGCGCCAAAGCAGCCAGCCCTCCAGGATCCACGCGAGCGAATAGAAGACGATCCCGGCCGCGAGCTTGTAGGTGGCCTCCACGTCCGCCTGCGGTCGCAGGAGCCGCGCGACCAGCGAGGTGATCCAGTACGGCACCACATGGCTGGCGAGCCCCCAGAGCGCCAGGGGCAGCCCGCCCAGCAAGGCCGCGAGCTGACCGGCCGCGTACCGCAGCGCCACCCCGGCCGCCGGCGGCCGCAGGAGGACGGCCGTCCGGAGCCCGGCCACGTCCACGTCCTTGACGTAGCGCTCCATCTGGCCGCGCAGGGCCGCGAGCCGCGCCGGATCCTGCCCGCTCAGGTAGCGATAGGCGCGCGTGGCGCGCCGCCGCCAGGCCCCGCGCGCGGCCGCGTCCCACGCGCCCGCGTCCCGCTCCTGGCGCCAGAGGCGCTCCGCGTGCTCCACCAGTCGCAGCGTCTGCCGGTCGTCCACCTCGGTGATGAGGCCCCGCAGCGCCTCGCCGAGCCGCGCGGTGAGCCGGCGCGCGGCGTCCTCGGGCTCGGTGCGCGCGAGGGCTACGCAGTCGGCCGTGGCCACCGGCTCGCCGATCAGGACCAGCGCCCAGCCGGTGCGGAAGGTGCCGGGCTCGTGGAACATGAGCCCGACGGGCAGGAGCGTGACCGGCCCGACCCCGTCCGCCTCGGCGGCCAGCAGCATGCGCGCGGCGCCCGTGCGCAAGGGCATCAGGGTGGGCTCGGGCTGGCTCACGCCTTCGGGGAAGATGAGGATCGCCTCGCGGCGCTGGAGCGTGGCGGTGGAGGCGGCGAAGAGCGCCGCGTTTCGCGCCGGATCGGTGCCACCGTCCTGGCGCCGGTGCGCCGGGAGCGCGCCGATCGCGCGCAGGAGCGGCCCGATCAGCGGCGTCGAGAAGAGCGGCGCCTTGGCCACCGAGACGAGGCGGCGCGGGATCACCGCCAAGAGCAGCACGCCGTCCACGAGGGCGTTGTGGTGATTGGCGGTCACGATGACCGGGCCGTCCCGCGGGATACGCTCGGCGCCGACCACGTCGACGCGGCGATAGAAGACGGCGACAAGAAGGCGGGCGAGGGCCCGCACCAACCGATAGACCGCGGGCCCGCGTTCCGCGCTCAGAGCGTCACGCGCTGGCCGTCCTCGGCCGCGGCCGCCGCCCAGCCGAGACGGCTGGTGATCGCCTCCCGGAGCCCGGCCGCTGCCTCGGGCTCCCCGTGCACGATGTAGGTCATCGCGGGCGGGCGGCGGAAGCCCCCGAGCCAGCGGAGGATCTCGTCCCGGTCGGCGTGGGCCGAGTAGCTGTCGCTGACCTCGATCTTGGCCCGCACCGGCACCGTCTCGCCCAGCATCTTGATCGTGGTGGCGCCGTCGCGCAGGAGGCGGCCGCGCGTGCCGGCGGCCTGGTATCCGACGAAGAGCACCGTCGTCGTCGGATCGGGCAGCCGGCGCTTGAGATGGTGCAGGATGCGCCCGCCGGTGGCCATGCCGCTGCCGGCCACGATGACGCCGGGCCCCGCGGTCTCGTTGAGCGCCTTGGAGTCCGTCACCGTGCGCGCGAGGTGGAAGCGACGCGGCGCGAAGGGGCGCGCGCCGCCGGCTTCCGCGCGCGTGAGCTCGGCGTCGTGCTCCTCGGTGTGCGCCGCGTAGATCGCGGTCGCCTGGATCCCCATGGGGCTGTCGAGGTAGACGGGGAGGCTCGGGATCCGTCCGGCCGCCTCCAGTTGCCGCAGGTCGTAGAGGATCTCCTGGGAGCGGCCAACCGCGAAGGCCGGGATCAGCAGCCAGCCCTTCAGCGTAGCGGCCCGGGTCGCCGCGGCGGCCAGCTTGTCGGCGTGGTCGTCGGGCGGGTGCAGGCGGTCACCGTAGGTGGACTCCACCAGGAGCACGTCGGCCTCTGGCACCGGATCGGGGTCCACCATGATGGGCACGCCGTAGCGGCCCAGATCGCCGGAGAAGACGAGCCGCCGGCCGCCGATCACGCACGTGACGAGCCCGGCGCCCAGGATGTGGCCGGAGTGGGCGAACCGTGCCGAGACGCCGGGCACCGGCGTGAATTGCCCGCCGAAGTCGACGCGCGTGACCTGGGTGAGCACCCGCTCGGCATCGGCGGTCGTGTAGAGCGGCAGTGCCGGATCGTGCTTGCTGGTCCGATGACGGTTGGCGAACTCGGCTTCCTCCTCCTGCAGGTGCGCCGCGTCCGGCAGCATGACCTTGAGGAGATCGAGGGTGCCCCCGGTGGCGTAGATCGGACCGCGGAACCCGTCGCGGCAGAGGCGCGGCAGGTAGCCGGAGTGATCGATGTGCGCGTGGCTCAGGATGACCGCGCCGAGCGTCGTCGGGTCGAGCGGCGGCGGCGCCCAGTTGCGCTCGCGCAGCGCCTTCAGTCCCTGGAAGAGCCCGCAGTCGAGGAGCACGCGGCTCGCGCCGTCCTCGAGCAGGTGCTTGGACCCGGTGACGGTGCCGCCCGCGGCACCGAGAAAGGTCAGGCTCGCGCTCACTCGGAGATGGGCTCCCGGACGGGCCGGCTCCGGGCGCCGCGGGCCGGGTACGGGCCCGCGCCGGCCGGGAACTCGAATACCTCCTGCTCGGTCGCCTCCACTCCCTGGGTCACCAGCCGCTCGATGTCGAGCCGCGCTTCCACCGCCGCCACCTGCGCGGCCTCCATCCGGGTGTCCGGGTGCCTGGGGGTGAAGAGCGTGCAGCAGTCGGCGTCGGGCTCGATGGAGATCTCGAAGGTGCCGAGCGCGCGGGCCTGCTCGGTGATCTCGAGCTTGTCCATCCCGATCAGCGGCCGCAGGATGGGCATCGAGGCCGCCTCGTCGATGCGGGTGATGTTGGCGAGCGTCTGCGAGGCGACCTGCCCCAGGCTCTCGCCGGTGACCAGGGCCGGGGCGCCCGCGTGGCGGGCGAGGCGCTCGGCGATGCGCACCATGAGCCGCCGGTAGACCAC
>JBGOVO010000073.1:0-13020 GCA_041478145.1 Methylomirabilia bacterium | reverse complement strand
TTTCGGCTGTCGGGTGTTCAGCGCTCGAAGCCGGCGGGAGGCGCTTAGATATCTCTCCTGTGAACGCGTTCGACTCGTCGTGGTCGATGTCGGGCTGAGTGACGGGGACGGCCTCGATGTCGTCCGCATCGCTCGTGGGACTCGCCTGCCGCCCGCCGTGATCATCGTGACGGGATCGCCCCCCGATGGCAACGGGCGCCGGGCGTTCGAGGCCGGAGCAACAGCCTATGTGGGCAAGCCCGTCGGACTCCACGCGTTCGCGGTGCTGCTGGAGGGTTTGCTGCGGACTTGCGTGGCGGACCGGAGGTGAACTCTCGCGATCCTGGTGGCGTGGGGCGGGCCGCACACGACGATGCGGTACCCGCCCCAGCGGCCCCCATTTCTGTACTAGGGCTGCGAGCCGGGCCGGGCCGGGCCGGACGTGGGGCTGGCTCTGGCATCGGCGGCTTGGGCGCTGGCTGAGGGCCGCCACCGGGTTGCGGGGTTGGAGTTGGCTTCTTGTGCCTCACTGGAATCCCTGCGTCTTGAGGCGCTATCCCAGTAAACGGGCATGGCGCGTGCCACACAAGCTGGCCACGCAGTGCCGGCTAGTTACCAAGAGATGGGAGGAGCCACTCCGCCGCGCCGCCAGTTAGATCTGCAACCCTTGCAGCTAGGCTGCTGGTGCGACGTGCGAACTACTCGCGCCGGAGAACACGAAGCCAATCCTGGGCTCTGCATTCCGAGTAAGACAAGGCAGATCCGAGTTGCGGTGGCTCGGGCATCGGGCACCGCCGTTCGTGGACGAGAATCTGCAAACCTTGCAGCGGTGCCGACACCCGCTGATAGATCGCTCCGTCGAGTGCCAGTCGAGACCAGGGGAAATCGCAGCTCGTGCCGGTCCTGGGCGAGTGCCGAGTCAGTGCGATCAGTGAATCGCGGATTCGATAGCTCATCACCACACTCCAGGATGCGACCGAGCCGGCGGGCGCGACCGTACTCCCGAAATACTCCCGCGGAGGAAGATCGCTTGCGGTTAGACTCGCTTGGTCGATGACTTACAGATCAGTGGTGCCGAAGGGGGGACTCGAACCCCCACGGGTTGCCCCACACGCCCCTCAAACGTGCGCGTCTGCCAATTCCGCCACTTCGGCGCCGGCGAGGGCACAGTATGCCGCCCCTCCGCGGGCCTTGTCAATTGCGAGGGTCAGCGGCCGAGGCGCCGTCAGCGGCCGAGGCGCCCTCAGCGGCCGAGGCGAATGATGCGGCCGATACGGGACTGGCGGAGGCGCGGGTCCAGCGCGTCGCGAATCCCCTCGCCCACCAGGTTGTAGGAGAGCACCGTGATGAGAATGGCGAGGCCCGGGTAGAGCGTCATCCACCACGCGATCTCGATGTAGTCGCGGCCGTCGTTCAGGATATTCCCCCAGGTGGCGTAGGGCGGCTGGACCCCCAGCCCCAGGAAGGAGAGCCCGGCCTCGGTGAGAATGGCGGCGGGGATGCCGAGCGTCATGGCCACCAGGATCGGCGCGATGGCGTTGGGCAGGATGTGGCGGAAGATGATGCGCAGGACGCCGGCTCCAACCGATTCCGACCAGACGACGAACTCCCGCTCGCGCAGGGTCAGGAACTCCGCGCGCACCAGGCGCGCGACCCCCATCCACCCGGTGAGACCGATCACGGTCATGATGGTCCAGATCGACGGCTTGAGGAAGGCGAGCACCGCGAGCAAGAGGAAGAAACGGGGGAAGACGAGCATCAGGTCCACCAGCCGCATGACCACGTTGTCCACGACCCCGCCGTGATAGCCGGCGGCCGCCCCGAGCAGGACGCCGATCGCGGCCGCGATGCCCACCGAGACGAAGCCGACCGCTAGCGACACGCGCGAGCCGTAGAGCACGCGGGAGAGCACGTCGCGGCCGAGGGGATCGGTGCCGAGCCAGTGCTTGCTCGAGGGCGGGTTCAGGATCTTCTTGGTGTCGGGCCGGTGGGGGTCCCACGGCGCCAGGAGCGGTGCGAGCACCGCCAGGAGCACCAGCACCGTCACCACCGCCCCCCCGCACATGGCGAGCTGGTTGCGGGAGAAGGTGCGCCAGAACTGTCGCAGCTCGCCACGCGGAGCGCCCTTCGCCGCCACTCAGCGCCTCCCCCGGCGTCCACCGAAGCGGATGCGCGGATCCACCAGCCCGTACGTGACGTCGGCGACGAGGTTGGCCACCAGGGTGAGCGTGGCCACGATGACGAGATTGCCCATCACCACCGGGTAGTCGCGCGAGAAGACGGACTGCACCATGAGCTGGCCCATCCCCGGGATCGCGAAGATGGATTCGATGATGACGCTGCCTCCGATGAGACCGGGCAGGGCCAGGGCCAGGATCGTGATCACGGGCAGGAGCGCGTTGCGCAGGGCGTGCTTGCTGATCACCACGCGCTCGGAGAGCCCCTTGGCCCGGGCGGTCTGCACGTAGTCCTGGCGCACCACCTCGAGCATGCTCTGCCGCATGTAGCGCGAGAAGCCGGCGAGCCCGCCGAAGGTCGCCACCACGATGGGGAGGACCAAGTGGGAGAAGAAGTCCCACTGCTGCTGCCAGAAGGAGAGGTACTCCCAGTTGAGCGAGCGCAGGCCGGAGATGGGCAGCCAGCCGAGCTGCACGCTGAAGAGGATCATCAGGAGGAGGGCCAGCCAGAAGTCCGGCGTGGCGAAGCCCACGAAGACGAAGATGGTCGTGATCTTGTCGTAGAGCGAGTACTGGCGGGTGGCCGACAGCACCCCGATGGGGATGGCGAGGCCGACGATGATCGCCAGCTCGATCAGGTTCAGGAAGAGCGTGATGGGCAGCCGCTCGCCGATCTTGGTGAGGACGGGCCGCCCGTCGGGCAGGAACGAGCGCCCGAAGTCGAGGCGTACCGCGCGCTTGAGCCACTGCCAGTACTGCTCGTAGACCGGGCGGTCGAGCCCGAACTCCTTGATCAGGCGCTCCTTGACCTCGGGAGAGGCATTGGGATCCTCCGGGGTCAGGAAATCCAGCGGGCCCCCCGGGGCCAGGCCGATCACGACGTAGGAGATGAAGGTGATGCCGAGCAGGAGCGGGATCGAGAGCAGGAGCCGCCGGAGGGCGAAGAGGGCCATCTAGCCGGCGGTATAGCGCTGCTGGGCTTTCGGCACGTACCACTCGGTGAAATTGTGAAGGATCCCGGCGGGCGCCGCGCTCACCCCGCGGATCCGCGAGGCGACCACCGGCAGCGAGTCCCGGTTGAAGAGGAAGAGCATCGGCAGATCCTCGGCGAGGATCTCCTGGAGCCGGCGGTAGTAGCGGACGCGATCCTTCTGGACGCAGGACGCGCGCCCCGCCTCCAGGAGCCGGTCCACCTCCGGGTTGTCGTAGCCGGTGCGGTTCATCTGGTCCGGTCCCCGCTGGGAGGAGTGCCAGACGACGTACTGATCGGGATCGCTGCCGGTGCCGAGACCCAGGACGATGACCTCGAACCGCCGCGGCTTGACGAACTCCTTGATGAAGGCCGCCCATTCGATCAGCTGGATGTCGGCCTGGATACCGATGTCCTTGAGCCGCTGCTGGACGATCTCGGCGATCTTCTTGCGCTCGTCATTGCCCTGATTGGTCCGGATGGTGAGCGTGAACGGCTTGCCGTCCCGGTCCACGACGACCCCGTCACCGTCGCGGTCCTTCCAGCCCGCCTCGGCCAGCAAGGCCTTGGCCTTCGCGGGATCGTATGCGTAGCGCTTCACGTCCTCGGTGTAGGCCCACGTGCCGGGACGGAGCGGGCCGGTCGATTCGTGGGCCAGCCCGAGCCTCACCCCGTCGATCAGCTCCTGCTTGTCGATCGCGTGCGCGAACGCCTGGCGCACCCGCTTGTCGGCGAAGCGGGGGTCCTTGAGGTTGAAGCCCAGGAACGTGTAGTTGTCGCCCGGATAGCGGAACTTGCGGTACGCCTTGCGGAACGCCGGGTACTCCGTCTGCCGCGCGTACTGGATGCCGGTGAGCGTGTTGACGTAGTCCACGCCCTTGGCCTTCAGCTCGAGGAAGATGGTGGCCTGGCTCGGAATCACCCGATAGACGATGCGGCTCAGATACGGGCGTCCTTCGTAGTAGTCCGGGTTGGCGACCAGCACCACCTTCTCGCCGGGCTTCCATTCCTGGAAGCGGTAGGGGCCCGTGCCCACCGGCCAGCTATTCTGCGGCGACTCCCGCAGCGTGCCCGCCTTCGCGAACGACTCGAGCAGATGCTTGGGCAGCATGGGAGTGCCCCACGTCTCCACCGCGCGCGCGTACGGCTTGTCGTAGCGCACCCGGACGGTGTACGGGTCGAGGGCTTCCGCGTCCTTGACCAGGAGGAAGCCCTCCTTGAAGGGCGCGGGCGTTTTCGGATTGATCATCGTCTGATAGGTGAAGACCACGTCGTCGGCCGTGAAGGGCCGGCCGTCGTGCCACTTCACGTCTCGGCGGAGCTTGAAGGTCAGCTCGAGGCAGTCCCGGCTGTACGTCCACGACTGGGCCATCGCGGGCGCCAGGTTCAGGTCCTTGTCCGACTTGACCAGCCCGTCGTAGATCATCGCGCCCACTTCGTGCGACGACTGGTCCGAGGTCAGGCTCGGGATCAGGCCGCCGATGTCCCCGATGGAGGCCTGGATGAAGGTGTCGCCGTAGGCGGGCGCCCCGCCCGCGGTGGGCCCCTCGTCGGAGGGGCTCTCGATCGCCCCGTTGCACGCCGCCGCGATCAGCCCGCAGGTGGCCCAGGCCAGCAGACGGCGAACCCGCGCGTGACGTCCAGACATTCGGAGCCGGCTACTTCTGGGGGGCGAACGGCGTGGGCGCGGGCGCGGCCGCCGGGACCGCGGGGGCGGGCGCGGCCGGAGCCAACGCGGGCATGATGCTCAGGGCCCGCTTGTGGGCCATCGTCGAGAGCGCGAACGAGGTGACCATGAACGTGATGGCGACCACCGTGGTGGCCTTGCCGAGGATGGTGGGCGTGCCCATGGAGCCGAACACGGCCTGGCTGCCGCTGCCCCCGAAGGCGGAGCCGATATCGGCCCCCTTGCCGGCCTGGAGCAACACCAGCCCGACGATCACGAGGCATACCACGATGTGGAGGATCACGACGGCGATGAACATGGCGCGGTCTACTCCTTCGAAGCGCCGCTCCGGGCGGCCGACTTCTTCGCGATGGTGATGAAGCTCGGCGCCTGCAGGCTGGCGCCCCCCACGAGGACCCCGTCGATGTCCGGCTCCTGCGTGAGCGCCTGGGCGTTGTCGGGCTTGACGCTGCCGCCGTAGAGGATCCGGACCGATTGCGCAAGCTCCTTGGAGGCCACCTCGGAGACCAGCCCGCGCAGGTAGCCATGCACCTCCGCGGCCTGGCCCGGGGTGGCGTTCACCCCGGTGCCGATCGCCCAGACCGGCTCGTAGGCGAGCACGCAGCGCGCGAGATCCTCGGGCGAGAGCCCCGCCCAGCCCGCGCGGAGCTGGCCCTCGACCACCGTGAAGGTCAGGCCCTGCCGCCGCTCCTCCTCCGTCTCGCCCACGCACAGCACCGGACGCATCCCGTGCCGCAGGACCGAGGCCACCTTGCGGTTGATCTCCTCGTCGGTCTCCCGGAAGACGTGGCGCCGCTCCGAGTGGCCGAGCAGGACCCAGCGGCAGCCCAGCTCGGCGAGCATGGCGGGCGAGATCTCACCGGTGAAGGCGCCCTGCTCCTCCCAGTGGCAGTTCTGCGCGCCGAGCGCCACCGCCGCGCCCTTCAGCACCTCGGCCGCCACCGCTAGCACGGTGAACGGGGGGCACACCACGACCTCGACGCCGCGGGGGCGCTTGAGCCCGTCGCGGACGGACTGGGCCAGCTCGCGGGCCATCGCCTGCGTGCCGTGCATCTTCCAGTTGCCGACGACGAGCGGGGTGCGCATCAGGCCGCGTCGTCGAGGGCCGCCACCCCCGGCAGCACGCGGCCCTCCAGGAACTCGAGGAAGGCGCCGCCCGCGGTGGAGACGTAGCCGATCTTGCCCATCACGCCCGCCTGCTGCACCGCCGCGATCGTGTCCCCGCCGCCGATCACCGAGAAGGCGCCCGAATCGGCGACCGCGCGCGCCACCCCGAGGGTGCCGGCCGCGAAGGGCTCCTTCTCGAAGACGCCCATGGGGCCGTTCCAGATGATGGTCCGGGCGCCCCGGAGCGCGGTGGCGAACTGGGTCACGGTCGCCGGACCGATGTCCAGGCCCATGAGATCGTCGGGGATCTCGCGGATGCCCACCGAGCGGAGCCCGCTCACCGCATCGATGGCGGGGGCCACCACGACGTCCACCGGCAGGCGGAGGGGGATGGAGCGAGCACGGGCGTGCTCCAGGATCGCGCGCGCCGCGTCCACCCGGTCGGGCTCGAGCAGCGACCGGCCGATTCCGTGGCCGAGCGCCCTGAGGAACGTGAAGGCCATGCCGCCGCCGATCACGAGCCCGTCCACCCGCGCGAGGAGATGCTCGACCAGGCCGAGCTTGTCGGAGACCTTGGCGCCGCCGAGCACGGCCCAGAGCGGCCGCTCGGGCCGCTCGAAGATGCGCGCGAGCGCCTCGAGCTCGCGCGCCATCAGCAGGCCCGCCGCCGCCGGCTTGAGGTAGCGGGTGATGGCCTCGATGGAGGCGTGCGCGCGATGGGCGGCCGCGAACGCGTCGTCGACGTAGACGTCGGCGAGCGCGGCCAGGGCCCGCGCGAAGGTCTCGTCGTTGGCTTCCTCCTCGGCGTGGAAGCGCAGATTCTCGAGGAGCACGACCTCGCCGGGCTGGAGCGCGCGGGCGCGTGCCTCCACCTCGGGCCCCACGCAGTCGGCCAGCCGGGCGACGGGACGACCCAGCAGCGCCTCGAGGCGCTCCGCGACGGGCTGCAACGAGTACCTGGGATCGGGCTTGCCCTTGGGGCGCCCCAGATGCGAGGCGAGGACGAGGGAGGCTCCCGCCTTCAGGCAGCACTGAAGCGTGGGCAGCACCGCGGTGATCCGCGTGTCGTCGGTCACGCGCGTCCCGTCCAGCGGCACGTTGAAATCGGCCCGAAGGAAGACGCGCTTCCCCGAGAGATCCAGCTGATCGACGACGAGCTTCGCCACGGCGGCGGCTTCGGCCCGACGGGGCTACAGGGACCGGGCCATGTAACGGATCAGGTCACGCACCCGGCAGGAATACCCCCACTCGTTGTCGTACCACGCGAGGACCTTCACCAGATTGCCGTCCACGACCGCGGTCGAGGGCAGGTCGACGATCGACGAGTGGGGGTTGCCGTTGAAGTCCACCGACACGAGCTCCTCGTCGGTGGCATCGAGAATGCCCTTGAGGGGACCGACCGCGGCCGCCCGGAAGGCGTCGTTGACGGCCGCCGGGGTGGCCGGCTTGCCGAGCTCGACCGTGAGGTCCACCACCGACACGTTGGCGGTGGGCACCCGGATCGCGATGCCGTCGAGCTTGCCCTTCAGCTCCGGCAGGACCAGCCCGACCGCGGTGGCGGCGCCGGTCGTGGTGGGGATCATGCTCACCGCGCCCGCGCGGGCCCGCCGCAGGTCCTTGTGCGGGAAGTCGTGGATCGGCTGGTCGTTCGTGTAGGAGTGCACCGTGGAGGCGAAGCCGCGCTTGATGCCGAAGTTGTCGAGCAGCACCTTCGCCACCGTCGCCAGGCAGTTGGTCGTGCAGGACGCGTTGGAGACCAGCTCGTGCTTGACCGGATCGTACTTCTGCTCGTTGACGCCCAGCACCACCGTGATGTCGGGATCCTTGGCGGGCGCGGTGATCACGACCTTCTTGGCGCCGGCCTGCAGGTGCTTCGAGGAGGTGGCCCGATCCCGGAAGATCCCGGTGGACTCGACCACGATCCCCACGCCCATCTCGCCCCACGGCAGCGTCGCCGGGTCCTTGGCCGAGCAGACCCGGATCTCCCGCCCATTGACGAAGATGGCCTCGCCCTTGGCCTTCACCTCCGCGTCGAGGGTGCCGTGGACGGAGTCGTGCTTGAGCAGATGGGCCAGGGTCTTGGCGTCGGCCAGGTCATTGACCGCCACCACCTCGATGTCCGAAGACTCGAGCGCGGCTCGAAAGAAGACCCTGCCGATGCGTCCGAACCCGTTGACTCCTACGCGCATTGCCATGGGCACTCCCCTTCCTGTTTGTTTCGGTTTGTCGAATACTTCCGGGCTGAGGAGAGTATCGATTATATCGAGCCCGGGGCGTGAGGCGCAAGACCAGCTAGTCCACCCGGGCGACCGTCAGGACCCCGATCGTGGCGGCGCCCCCCTGCCTCAGGCACCGGGCACATTCCGACAGCGTGGCGCCGGTGGTGAGGACGTCGTCCACCACGACGACGTGGCGGCCCGCGATCAGCTCGGGACGGCGCAGGCGGAAGGCGCCCCGCACATTGGCCCGTCGCGCCGGGGCGTCGAGCGCGGTCTGCGACGGCGTCGCCACCGCCCGGACCAGAACGTCGCCACGCACCGGCCGGCCCCAAGCCCGGCCGACCCGGCGGGCCAGCAGCAAGGCCTGGTTGAAGCCGCGCTCGCGCTCCCGCCTCGGGTGGAGCGGCACCGGCAAGAGCAGGTCCGGGAGCCCCCTGGGCAGCCTTCCCACGAGCGCTTCGACGAGCAGGTCTCCGAGCGGCGCCGCCAGAGCGCGGCGACCGCCGAACTTGAACGCATGCACCGCCTCGCGGACGATTTCTTCGTAATGGGCGGCCGCCCGCGCATACGCGAATACCGGCGGCCGCAACCGGCAGGAGCCGCAGAGCGGGTCTTGAGGCTCTTGAAGCTTTTGAGGCTCTTTCAGCTGCGGGGGCCCAGAAATGGCCCCCGCACTCCCCCACTCCGCGGAGGCTCGAGTGGCGCCCGCCGCTTCCAGCACCGGCAGGCCGCAGACGCGACACCAGGGGGGCGCGATCCGCTCCAGTCCCTGCCAGCACGTACCGCAGAGCGGGTCGCGACGGCCCTCGTCGAGATGGGCTCGGCAGACCGGGCAGAAGGGCGGAAAGATCAGGTCCACCAGCGCGTCCGCCCACCGTCGCCAGGGGGCGGCGTCGCGACGCGCGGGGTCTAGGGGCGGGACGTGTTCCAGCGACGGCACGAGGGACAACGATCGATCCAGCGCGAGTGCGCGGCCCCGCACGCCGCGCAGCGATGCGGCCACTCGACGCTGTCGCTCAGTCGGAGCGCGCGCCGATACTCCTCCATCGCGTCGCGAAACTGGCCGCGGCGCTCCAGGATGGCGCCGAGATAGGCGTGGATGAGCGGCAGGTCGGGCGCCCGCACCTCCATCTTCTGGAACTGCTCCGCCGCCTCGTCCAGCATCGCCAGCTCGAAATAGACCCGCCCGAGCCCGAAGGCCAGCGCCAGGTTGTCGGGCTGGCGGGCCAGTGCGTCCTGATAGAGCGAGATCATGCGGGTGGGACGACCCTCGCCGCGGTGAACCTGCTCGATGCGCGCCAGCAGCGGGAGGGCGGGCTGTGCCTCCGCGGCCCGCTCCCATCCGCGCAGCGCTTCGCGGGGCTCGCCCGCCCTGAGATGCGCGTCGCCGAGCCGCAGCACCGCCGGCACGAAGTCCGGCTGGACGCGGAGAGCCTCCTTGAAGTGGGTGATCGCCGCCGCGTGGTCGTTCTTCTCGAGCCGCTCGCGCCCGATCTCGTAGTGCAGCCCGGCGAGCGTCGCCTCCTCCGCGGCCCGCTCTTCCCGCGGGACCGTCGGCAACAGGAGGGTCTGGGCTTCCAGCGCGTCCGCCCAGCGACGGCGCTCGACCAGCAGGTCGCGCCCGGCCCGGCCCGCGGTGGGCGCCACGGGAGGCCGGAGGGCGACCCCGTCCGCGCGCAGCGGCACGGGCGGGGCGACGCGCTCGCCCGGACCGGTCCCGCGCGTGTAGGAGCGGGTCACGTCGCGGAGGATGCCGAGCACGAGCGCGAGGGCGGCGCCCGCCCCGAAGACGCATACCAGGAGGGCGATCAACGGGATGTCCACCACCCAGCCGTCACCCAGCGCGAGGGGCACGCGGGTTGGGTTGATCGAGGTCAGGTAGGTGACGAGGATGGCGAAGAGCAGACCGACGATGAGCCCGACGCGGATCGACACGGACGGAGCGGGGGCGCTACCGGGCGGCGGTGCGCTCTTCCTCTTCGACGGCCCGCTGGCACTGGATGCAGTAGCGCGCGAACGGCAGGGCGTCCAGGCGTTTCTCGGCGATCGGCTCACCGCAGCGCTCGCAGTCACCGAACCCGCCGTCGGTGATCTTCTGCAGCGCGAGCGCCACCTCCTTCAGAAGGCGGCGGTCGCCGTTGCCCAGCTCGAAGTGGAACTCGCGATTGTAGGCGGACGAGGCCTGGTCGCCCAGGTCCTTGATGGAGTCGTCTTCGGGACCTTTGCCGTAGAGGACGTTCCGGCCCACCTCCTCCACGAGCTGGCGGTGCTTCTCCTCCAGCTTCTTGCGGAACTGGCCCAAGCGGTCTTTCCTCATCGTGGCCTCCTTCTCCGTCGCGACCGCCGCTTCACCGTGACGCGCGGCGCCGCCGCTAGTCGCGCAGGCTACCACGGGGTCTACCCCAAATCAATCCCGGGCGCGGCCTCCTTCCACCGAGACGAGCGGCGCGTCGCCCCACAGGCGCTCGAGCGCGTAGAAGCCGCGCGTCTCCTCGAGAAAGACGTGCACCACCACGTCGCCGTAGTCGAGGAGGAGCCAGCCGCTCTGCGCGCTGCCCTCGTTGTGGCGCGGCCGCTCGCCCTCCGCACGCAGCGCCCCGCGGACGGCTTCCGCGATGGTGTCGGCCTGGGGCGCCGACCGGGCGCTGCAGACCAGGAAGAAGTCGGCCACGCTCGACAGACCCTGCAGGTCGAGCACCAGCAGATCGATCGCCTTCTTCTCCAGCGCCGCGTGGGCGGCGACACGGACGACGGCTTCGGCGGACCGGGTGGCCATCACGCCTCCGGGCGATAGAGCTGGTGGTCGCGAATGTACGACACCACGGGATCGGGCATCCGGTAGGCCAGGCTGCGGCCCTCCCGGGCGCGGCGGCGCAGATCGGAGCCCGAGATCGGCAACGACGCCGCGTGCAGGAGCAGCGGGGCGGCGCCGTCCGGAGAGTCCGCGAGCGCCCGCGCGAAGCCGGGCAGGCCCAGCTCTCGTAGCACCTTGAGGGCAGCGGGGGTCTCCGGATCGAAGTTGAGCCCGTTGCGCGGGATCACCACGAGCCGGGCGAGCGCGGCGACGCGGCGCGGATCCTTCCAGGTGAGGAGATCGAGGAACGTCTCGGAGCCGATGATGAGGTGCAGGCGCCCGCGCGCTTGCAGCGCGGTCAGGGTGTCCACCGTGTACGACGGCCCGCTCCGCTCGACCTCGACGTCCGAGACCTCGAAGCGCGGGTGCTCGCGCACCGCGAGGGCGGTCATCGCGAATCGGTCCGAGGCGGGGGCCAGCTCGGCGAGGGGCTTGTGAGGCGGCTGGGCCGCCGGGACGAAGAGCACGCGGTCGAGCCGGAGCGCTTCGCAGACGTCGTCGGCGACGAGCAGATGGCCGAAGTGGATCGGGTTGAACGATCCGCCGAAGACGCCGACGCGTGGCTGCAGGCGGCTACTCCCGGATATGCCCGTCGCCCCACACGACGAACTTGGTGGTGGTCAGCTCGCGCACGCCCACCGGCCCCCGGGCGTGCACGCGCGAGGTGGAGATGCCCATCTCGGCGCCCATCCCGAACTGGCTGCCGTCCACCAGCCGCGTGGAGGCGTTCACGAGCACCGCCGCCGCGTCGACTTCCTGCGTGAAGCGCCGGGCCCGCCGCAGGTCGCGGGTGACGATGGCCTCCGCCAGGCCCGAGCCGTGCCGCCGGATGTGGGCCACCGCCTCCTCGAAGTCCTCCACCACGCGGACGGCCAGGATGTAGTCGAGGTACTCGGTGTCCCAATCACTGGGCTCGGCGGCCCGCGCGCCGGGCATGAGGGCGTGCGCCCGCTCGTCGGCGCGCACCTCGACGCTCGCCTCCGCGAGGCGGGCGGCCAGGCGGGGGAGGAAGGCGGGCGCGACGGCCGCGTGCACGAGCAGCGTCTCCAGGGCGTTGCAGACGCTGACCCGCTGGGCCTTGGCGTTGACCGCCACCGCCACCGCCATCTCCAGGTCCGCGCCCTCGTCCACGTACAGGTGGCAGAGCCCCTTGTCGTGCTTGAGCACCGGCACCGTCGAGCGCTCCGCCACCAGCCGCACGAACTCCTCGCCGCCGCGCGGGATGATGAGGTCGAGGTAGCGGTCCAGCGTGAGCATGGCCATCACGCCGGCGCGATCGGCGGTCTCCACCGCCTGGATGACCTCGGCCGGGAGGCCGGCCTTCTCGGCGGCCTTCCCGAGGATCTGGGCGAGCAGGGTGTTGGACTCGATCGCTTCGCTGCCGCCGCGCAGGAGCACCGCGTTGCCTGACTTCAGGCAGAGGCCGGCCGCGTCCGCGGTGACGTTGGGGCGCGACTCGTAGATGAAGCCGACCACCCCGAGGGGAACCCGCACCCGCGCGATCTCGAGCCCGGACGGGCGCCGCCAGGTCTCGACGGTCTCGCCCACCGGGTCGGGCAAGCCGGCCACGTGGCGCAGCCCGGTCGCCATCTCCTCGATGCGCCCTTCGGTCAACGTGAGGCGCTCCACGAACGCGCGCGGATGGCCCGCGGTCCGCGCGCGCTCCAGATCGTGACGGTTGGCGTCCAGGATCGCGGACGTCCGCTCCTCGAGGCCGCGCGCCATCTGGATGAGGGCCTCGTTCTTGACGCGGGTCGGGGCCAGCGCCAGCGTGCGCGATGCCTCCTTGGCCGCCCGCGCCTTCACCTCGACATGTGCCGCCGCATCCATGCTCGCTCTCCCGGCTCCGTCAGAGGATCACGAGGTTGTCCCGGTGGACCACCTCGTCCAGGCCCTTGTACCCCAGCGCCTTCTCGATGTCCGCCGTCTTGGCGCCCCGGATCCGGCGCAGCTCGTCGGCGTCGTAGTTGACCAGCCCGCGCGCGAACTCCTGGCCGTCGAACTCGGCCAGCGCCACCACCTCGCCG
>JBGOVO010000438.1:0-2973 GCA_041478145.1 Methylomirabilia bacterium | reverse complement strand
ATCGTCCTGACCGACTGCCCCAACGATGGCCGGACCGAGGGCTTGCTGGCCGCCGCCCGCGGCCCCGCCAGCCAGGTCCTCAACATCGACCATCACCCGGACAACCGTCGCTACGGCACGGTCAACTGGATCGATCCCTCCGCGGCCGCCACCGGCGAGATGATCTTCGATCTGCTCACCGCGCTCGGATGGCCGATCGGGCGCGACGTCGCGCTCAACCTCTACACCGCGCTCCACACCGACACCGGCTCGTTTCGCTACTCGAACACGACGCCGCGCACCTTCCGCATCGCCGCCGCCCTCACCGCGGAAGGCGCCGAGCCCGCGCTCGTCACCGACCGGCTGTACCAGCGCCGCGCCAAGGACGCGCTGCTCACGCTGGGTAGCCTGCTGAGTCACGTCGAGGTCAGTCCGGACGGGCGCATCGCCTCGCTGGCGGTGCCCGAGGGCGCCGCCTCCGACGAATTCATGGCCGCGGAGGACCTCGTGACGTATCCGCGCTCCATCGCGGGCGTCAAGGTGGCCGTCCTGCTCCGCGCGGAGTCCGGCGGGCTCGTGAAGGCCAGTCTCCGGGGCAAGGGGGAGGTGCCGGTCAACCGCATCGCCCACCGGTTCGGCGGCGGCGGCCACGAGAACGCGGCCGGCTGCACGCTCCCCGGGCCGATCGAGCACGCGAAGGCGACGCTGCTGGCCGCCGTGCGGCAGGCCCTCGACGGCGAGGCGCCGTGACCGATCGGCACCGCTCCGGCATCCTGCCGGTCGAGAAGGGCCCCGGCGTCACGTCGTTCCAGGTCGTGGCCCATCTGCGCCGCGTGCTCCGGGCGCCGCGCATCGGTCACGGGGGCACGCTCGACCCCGCGGCGACCGGGCTGCTGCCGATCCTGATCGGGGAAGCGACCAAGCTGACGCCGTATCTGGTGGATCTCGACAAGGAGTACGTGGCCACCGTCCGCCTCGGCGTCACCACCGAGAGCCAGGACCTCTCGGGCGCCGTGCTCGATACCCGGCCCGTGCCCGCTCTCGACGCGGCGGCGCTCGAGGCCGCGCTCGCGCCCTTCGTCGGCGTGATTCGCCAGGTCCCGCCCATGTTCTCCGCGCTCCGTCGGGGCGGCAAGCGTCTGTACGAGCTGGCCCGGCAGGGCGTGGAAGTGGAGCGCGAGCCGCGCGAGGTCACGGTCCACGCGATCCGGCTCGAGTCGGTGGCGCTTCCCGACTTCGTCATCCGCATCCGGTGCGGCAAGGGCACCTACGTGCGCACGCTCGCCGCGGATCTGGGCGCCTCGCTCGGCTGCGGAGCGGCGCTGGCCGGGCTCGTCCGGACCCGCGTCGGGCCCTACGCGCTCGAGGCGGCCGTCTCCTGGGACGAGGTGCGCCTGGCCCGCTCGGGCGAGCCGCTGTGGTTACGCCTCCTGCCTCCGGACTCCGCGCTTCTGGCGCTCGCCCCGGTGAGGCTCGACGCCGGCGCGGCCCGGGCTTTCGCCCACGGGCAGGCGGTGGCCGTGGAGGCGCGCGCGGTCGGCCTGCTCCGCGTGTACGGTCCGGACGGCGTCCTGCTCGGCGTCGGGCAGGGCCAGGGCGACAAGGTGAAGCCCGAACGGCTGCTCCATGCGGATCCTCCGCGATCTTCCGTCCTTCCCGCCTGAGCTGCGGCCCTCGGTGGCCGCGCTCGGCGCCTTCGACGGCATCCATCTCGCTCACGCCAAGATCCTCGATACCGCGGTCGAGCGCGCGCGCGACCTGGGCGTCCCCGCGGTGGCGTGCACCTTCGACCCGCATCCGACCGCCGTGCTCCGGCCGGAGCGGGCCCCCGCGCCCATCGCCACCCTCGAGGAGAATCTCGCCTGCATCGCCGAGCGCGGGCTCGACGCCACCCTGGTCATCCCGTTCACGCGCGAGTTCTCGCGGATCGAGGCCGAGGCGTTCGTGGACCAGGTGCTCGTCCGCACGCTCGGGGCCCGCGAGGTCGTGGTGGGCTTCAACCACACCTTCGGCAGCGGGGCGCGCGGCACCGCGGCGCTGCTGCGCGACCTGGGCGCCCGCGGCGGCTTCGTCACCCACGTGCTTCCGCCGCTCCAGGTCAACGGGCTCACGGTGTCATCCAGCGCCATCCGGGAGGCGCTGCGTGACGGCGAGGTGGAGCTGGCGCGGGCCTTCCTCGGCCGCCCCTACGCGGTGACCGGCACCGTGCGGCGGGGCGCCGGCCGCGGCCGCACGCTGGGCTTTCCCACCGCGAATCTCAAGCCGGACCGGCCGCTGGTGCTGGCGGCGGGCGTGTATGCCGCCCGCGCCCGATGGGACGGGCGCCGGGCCGACGCGGTGGTCAATATCGGGTACCGGCCGACCTTCGAGGAAGCCCAGTACTGGATCGAGGCCTACCTGTTCGACTTCTCGGGGGACCTCTACGACCGGGCCCTGACCCTCGAGTTCCTCTGCCGGATCCGGGCCGAGATGAAGTTTCCCGGGGTCGAGGCCCTCAAGTCGCAGGTCCAGGCGGACATGGAGGAGGCCCGGCGGCTCCTTCGGGCACAACCGGCGGGGTGAACGGCTTGAACACCTCCCTACCGCGTGTTACACTCCGCTCAGTCTTAACGCGGGGTTGAGTGGTCCAACGAACCCGTCCCAACGGAGCCGCAGCCGGGGCCCTGGGGGCGTGGCGATTGGGGGGGGAACCCCCAGGAGGATCTCGGTATGCGGGTGACCCAGGACAAGAAGAAGAGCCTGATCGAGCAGTTCAAGGTGCACGAGGGCGACACGGGCTCGCCCGAGGTCCAGATCGCGCTGCTCTCCGAGCGGATCAACGGGCTCACCGACCACTTCAAGACCCATCAGAAGGACCATCATTCCCGCCGCGGGCTGCTGATGCTGATCGGCAAGCGGCGCGGCCTTCTCGAGTACTTGCGCAAGAAGGACTCGGAGCGCTACCGAGCCGTCACGGAAAAACTCGGAATTCGCAAGTGACCGCGGATCCCGATT
>JBGOVO010000358.1:0-4172 GCA_041478145.1 Methylomirabilia bacterium | reverse complement strand
GGCAAGGTCGGCATGGCGCTGGTGCGCGACCCGCGCGTGGACAAGATCGCCTTCACCGGCTCCACCGAGGTCGGCAAGCAGATCATGCGCGAGGCCGCTGGCACGCTCAAGCGCCTCTCGCTCGAGCTGGGCGGCAAGTCGCCCAACATCGTGTTCGCCGACGCGGACATGGACGCGGCGGTGCGCGGGGCACTGACCGGCATCTTCTACAACAAGGGCGAGGTGTGCGCGGCCGGCTCGCGGCTCTTCCTGCAGGACTCGATCCACGACCAGTTCATGTCCAAGCTGACCGACCGGGTCAAGAGCCTCAAGGTCGGCGACCCCATGGACAAGTCCACGCGGATGGGTCCGGTGGTTTCCAAGGGCCAGATGGAGACCGTGCTCTCGTACATCGAGTCCGGCAAGCAAGAAGGCGCGCGGCTGGTGGCGGGCGGCGGCCGCGCCGACATCGGCACCGGCAAGGGCTACTTCATCCAGCCCACCATCTTCGACGGGGTGACCAATGGGATGAAGATCGCCCGCGAGGAGATCTTCGGCCCGGTGCTCTCCGTCATCCCGTTCCGCTCCGTC
The DNA here is from genome assembly GCA_041478145.1 of Methylomirabilia bacterium. Lineage (GTDB taxonomy): Bacteria > Methylomirabilota > Methylomirabilia > Rokubacteriales > CSP1-6 > CAMLFJ01. The sequence goes on along the minus strand of JBGOVO010000358.1, from coordinate 3,602 downwards.
GAGGACGGCATCGCGCAGGGCAACCAGACCTCGTACGGCCTGGCCGCCGCGGTGTGGACGCGCGACGTGTCGAAAGCCCTCAGGGCGGCGAAGGCGATCCGGGCGGGCACGGTGTGGGTCAACGCCTACAACCTCTTCGACGCGGCGCTGCCGTTCGGCGGCTTCAAGGAATCGGGCTTCGGCCGCGAGATGGGGTCGGTAGGCCTCGACAACTACACCGAGGTCAAGACCGTCTGGGTCGACCTGTCGTAGCCGCGGCGGCGGACGGGCATGCGCTCGCCCTCCGCCGCTGACGTCCGCCACGACCTGGTCCTCGTGGGCGGCGGCCATGCCCACATCCAGGTTCTCAAGCGCTGGGCCATGAGTCCCGTCCCCCGGACTCGCCTCACCCTCGTCGTCGATCGGCCGATCGCGGTCTATTCCGGCATGGTGCCGGGCTTCGTAGCCGGCCAGTATTCCCGAGAAGACCTCGAGATCGACGTGAGACCCCTGGCGCGGCGCGCGGGCGCGCGCTGCATCGTGGCCCGCGCCACCGGACTCGACCTGGCCGCGCGGCGCATCGCGCTGGACGGCCGGCCGCCGATCGTCTACGACACCGTCTCCTTCGACGTGGGCTCCACGGTGGCCGGCCTCGAGCGGCCCGGTGTCCGGGAGCACGCGATCCCCACGCGGCCCATCGGCGACTTCGTCCGGCGCGTGGACGACGTGCTCGCGGCCGCCGAGGGGCGCGCGGTCTTCCGGGTCGTGGTGGTCGGCGCGGGCGCCGGCGGGGTCGAGGTCGCCTTCGCCCTCGCGGCCCGACTCCGTCACGACGGCGGCCGGCGCGTCGAGATGCTCCTGCTCGAGTCCGGCCCCCGCGTGCTGCCCGGCTATGCGGCGCGCGCGGCCGCGCGGGTGGAACGGGCGGCTGCCGCGCGAGGCATCGCGATCCGGTGCGGGGCGCGCGTCGAGGAGGTCGCGGCCGACGCGGTGCGCCTCGAGGGCGGCGCGCGGCTTCCCGCCGACGCGGTGGTGTGGGTGGCGGGCGCCGCCGCGCTGCCCCTCTTCGACGGCTCCGGCCTCGAGACGGACGAGCGCGGCTTCGTGCGCGTCCGGCCCACCCTCCAGGCGGTGGGACGCGACGACGTCTTCGCGGTGGGGGATTGCGCGGCGTGGACCGCCGGCCCCGGCCTCGCCAAGGCGGGGGTGTACGCGGTCCGCCAGGGCCCGGCGCTCGCGCACAACCTGATCGCGCGGCTCCGGGGGGAGCGGCTCCGCGCGTATCGGCCCCAGCGCGACTTCCTCTCGCTGCTGAACCTGGGCGACGGCCACGCGATCGCCACCAAGTGGGGCGTCGCCGCCGAAGGAACCACCCTCTTCTCGCTGAAGGACTGGATCGACCGCCGGTTCGTGCGCCGCTTCCAGGTGCTCGACCGCGACGGCGCGGTGACCCCCGAGTTCGCGGCGGGGCCGATGCCCGCGGGCGACATGCTCTGCGGCGGCTGCGCGGCCAAGGTGGGCGAGTCCGCGCTGCACCGCGCCCTCGAGCGCCTCGGCACGCCGAGCTATCCCGCGGTCGTCCTCGGACTGGCCCAGCCCGACGACGCGGCCGCGGTCGAGACCGAGCGCGGCGAGATCGTCGCCGCCACCATCGATGGCTTCCGGGCGTTCGCCGACGATCCCTACCTGGTCGGCCGCGTCGCCGCGATCAACGCGGTCAGCGATCTCTGGGCCAAGGGCGTGCCGCCGCGCTTCGCCCTCGCCCAGGTGAGCGTGCCGGATCCCGAGCCCGCGCGCGCGGAGGAGACGCTCTATCAGGTGATGGCGGGCGCGCGGGCGGCGCTCGAGGCCGACGGCGTCACCCTCGTGGGCGGGCACACCACGACGGGCCCCGAGCTGGTCGTGGGCTTCGCGGTCTGGGGCCTCGCGGCCTCGGCGGACGCGCTCATCCGGATCGGCGGCGTCGCCCCCGGCGACCAGCTCATCCTGACCAAGCCGCTCGGCACCGGCGTGATCCTGCAGGCCGACATGCGGGGCCTGGCGCGCGGCGCGTGGGTGGAAGCGGCCGAGGCCTCGATGCTCCGCTCCAACCGGCACGCCGCCCGCCCGATGATCGACCTGCGTCCCTCCGCGGCCACCGACGTCACCGGCTTCGGCCTGGCCGGGCATCTGGGCGAGATGCTCCGCGCGAGCAAGTGCTCGGCGGTGCTCGCCCTCGACGCGATCCCCGCGCTGCCGGGCGCGGTAGCGCTGCTCACCCGCGGCGTGCGGAGCACCGCGCACCCCGAGAACGCGCGGGCGCGGCGGGCCATGCTCGTGGAGCCCGAGGCCCGGGCTCACGCCCGGCTGGATCTGCTCTTCGATCCCCAGACCTCGGGCGGGCTCTTGCTCGGGGTCGGGAGGGAGCGAAGCGAGCGCCTGCTCCGCGCGCTGCGCGAGGCGGGCGACGGCGCCGCCGTGGTCATCGGCGAGGTCGCGGCGCCGCGGGCCGACGGCGCGCTGATCCGGGTGGTGGCGAAGTAGAGGTACCCCGGCTCGGCGCTCACGCGCCGAAGGAGCGCTCGAACTGCCGCTTGGCCGCTTCCTCGAGGCCGTTGCGGAACTTGCGATAGCGCTCGAGGAAGCGCTTGCCCGCCTTGGTCAGCCGCATGCCGCTCTCGGGGCCGCCGCCCGGCACGCGCTCGACGAACTTGAAGCCGGCCGCTTCCTCGAGGTCGCGCAGGTAGCCCCAGGCATTGCGGTAGGACATCTCGAACTCCTGCGCCGCCTTCTTGAGCGAGCCGCGCTCCTCGATCAGCTCGAGCAGTCGGGCCCGCCCGTCCCCGAACTTCAGCGAGTCCCCGAACGTGACCCAGACCCGGAGCTTGGGCTTCATCAAGGCGAATCTTACTCAAGCGGACCGTGCCTGAACAGCCGTACCATTGCCTCCTCATGCCGGGACCCGCCACGCTGTCCAGCATCCAGCTCGCGCGGCTGGTCCAGGCCTACCTCGCCGCGCCCGGCGCCTCGATCGTGCAGAAGGCCGCCCGGATCGGGGTGCGGCGGAACGAGCTGCTGCGCGCCGCGCGAGGGACCATCTCCCGGACCGGCCAGCAGAAACGCGGGTTTACATGAGCCTCATTCCCGGCCGGGCGGCGCCCGGCCTGCTGTGGTACCCTAGCCGCCGCTCGCTGAAGCGCTGGCGGGCTGCACGCTCAAACTATCTTCGAGGAGGAGACCCATGCCGATCAAAGTCGGTGACCGTCTGCCGGACGGCACGCTCACGGAGTTCATCGAGCAGGAGACCCCGGGCTGCACCGTCGGCCCCAACGCCTTCCAGGTCGCCGATCTGACCAAGGGCAAGAAGGTCGTCGTGTTCGGCTTGCCCGGCGCCTTCACCCCCACCTGCTCGGCAAAGCACGTGCCGAGCTACGTGGGGAACATCGACAAGCTCAAGAGCAAGGGCGTCGACGAGGTGTGGTGCGTGTCCGTCAACGACGCCTTCGTCATGGGCGCGTGGGCCAAGGACCAGAAAAGTAGCGGCAAGGTGCGCATGATGGCCGACGGCAGCGCCGCCCTCACCCGAGCCCTCGGGCTCGAGATGGATCTGACCGCCCGCGGCATGGGCGTGCGCTCCCAGCGCT
>JBGOVO010000306.1:0-4936 GCA_041478145.1 Methylomirabilia bacterium | reverse complement strand
GCCGCATCATCGGCCTCTCGCACTACGAAGCCGAGCACCTGCGCGGCGCGCTCGACATGATGACGCGCACCCGCGGGCGCTACCCGTGGAACAAGATCATCTCGCACAAGTTCCCGCTGGAGGCGATCGAGGAGGCCTTCGTCCAGCAGGACAAGGGCCACGTCACTCGCGCCGCCATCATCCCGAACTAGATCGGGGGAGCGATCTCGCATGGCCGATCAGAGCTGGGCGAAGCACGTCGCGGATGTCCTGCGCCGCAACGGTATCCGGTTGTTCGCCACCGTCCCGGACTACATCGTGGGCTACGTGCTCGACGAGCTGTGGGCCGACCCGGAGTGCCGCGTCGTCACCACGACCCGGGAAGAGGAGGCGGTCGGTCTGCTCTCGGGCGCCTGGCTCGCGGGCAAGCGCGGCGCGCTGCTGATGCAGAACAGCGGCCTCGGCAACTGCACCAACGCGCTCGCCTCGCTCAACATGGCGAGCCTGGTGCCGGTGGTGCTGGTGCTCAGCCACCGCGGCGACCTGGGCGAGTTCAATCCCGCGCAGGTCCCGATGGGCCGCGCGGCCACCCGCATCCTCGACGCGGTCGGCATCCGCTGGATCCGGCCGACGTCCATCGCGGAGCTGGAGCAGCAGGCCGACGGGCTCATCAAGCTCTGCTACGTGAGCTCGCAGCCGGTGGCCATCGTGCTGCCCTCCGAGCTGACCGGAGGCAAGAAGGGATGAGCCCGCTCACCCGCGCCGGCGCCACCAAGTACCTCGCCTCGCGCCTCGGGAACGAAGTCGTGGTGTCGAACCTCGGCCAGGCCTCGCTCGACCTGCTCGCGCTCGCCGACCGGCCGCTCAACTGCTACACCTTCGGCGCCATGGGCCAGTGCTCTTCCATCGGCCTCGGCATCGCGATCGCGCGGCCCGACGTGCGGGTGATCTGCCTGGATGGCGACGGCTCGCTGCTGATGAACCTGGGCTCGCTCTGCACCATCGCCGCCGAGGCCCCGCGCAACTACGTGCTGATGGTCTGGGACAACGAGGTGCACCAGACCACCGGCGGGCAGGCCACCGCGACGGCCAAGCGGGCGAGCCTGGTCGGCATCGCGCGCGGCGCCGGGATCGAGAAGGGGCTGGAGGTGCGCACCCAGGAGGAGCTCGAGCGCGCCGTCGACCGGATCCTGCGCGAGGACGGCCCCTTCATCGTCGTGGTGAAGGTCGACAAGGGGCCCTCGACCGCGCCGTTCGACCAGGACCTCATCGGCCAGGCCACCCGCTTCCGCAAGGCCCTCGCCGCCCTCCCCGCCACCTAGTCGGCCACCGAGTCAGAAGGAGAACGTCATGGCCTCACTCTACGACTTCACGATGAAGACGATCGACGGCAAGGAGCAGGCGCTGGCCGACTACCGCGGCAAGGCGCTGCTGGTGGTCAACGTGGCGTCGAAGTGCGGGCTCACGCCGCAGTACGAGGCCCTGCAGGCGCTCCACGCCGAGTACGCGCCGCGCGGCTTCGCGGTCCTGGGCTTCCCGTGCAACCAGTTCGCGGGGCAGGAGCCGGGCAGCGACGCCGACGTCAAGGCCTTCTGCTCGACCAACTACGGCGTGACCTTCCCGCTGTACTCCAGGATCGAGGTGAACGGGAAAGGCCGCGCCCCGCTCTACACCTGGCTCACCGGCGAGGCGACCAAGCCCGACGGCCCCGGCGACATCAAGTGGAACTTCGCCAAGTTCATCGTGGACAAGAGCGGCCAGGTCGCGGCCCGCTTCGACCCGAAGACCGCGCCCACCGCTCCCGAGCTGAAGCAGGCCGTCGAGAAAGCCCTCGGCGCCTGAGCCGTCGGAGCTGAGGCCTCGCCCGACCATGCGCTTTCACAGCGTCGAGGCGATCGCGGTTGACATCCCGCTCACGCGGAATTTCGGCGGTAGCACCTACGCGGTCCTCAAGCGCTCCACCGTGGTCACGCGCCTGCGCACCGAGGAGGGGCTGGTCAGCGAGGTCTACAACGGCGACAACCGCGAGCACGGCCGCGAGATTGTCCGGCTGATCCGCGACGAGCTGGCCCCGCGCCTTCGCGGCCAGGACCTCTGGCCGACCGAGCCGATCTGGGAGCGCCTCTTCGCCCTCACCCACGCGAGCCGTGACCGCAAGACGCTGATGGAGGCCATCGCCTGCGTGGACTGCGCGCTCTGGGACCTGGCCGGCAAGGCGCAGGGGCGGAGCGTGTGCGCGCTGCTCGGCGGGCGGCCGCGATCACGGCTGCCCATCATCTCCATCGGCGGCTACTACCGCGAGGGCAAGACCCTCGCCGACATCAGCCGCGAGATGGAGAGCTACCGCGAAGCCGGCATGGCCGGCTGCAAGTTCAAGGTGGGCGGCCTGACCCCCGAAGCGGACGCCGAGCGAGTGACGGCGGCCCGTCGCGCCGTGGGCCCGGACTTCGTCCTGGCGGTGGACGCCAATCGCGGCTGGTCGGTCGACGACGCGGTTCGCTTCGCGCGCCTGGTCGAGCCGCTCGACATCCGCTGGTTCGAGGAGCCGTGCCACTGGCACGACGACGCCCGCATGATGGCGGAGGTGCGGCGGGCGACGCGCATCCCGGTCGCCGCCGGCCAGTCCGAGATCACCAGCCACGCGGTGCGCCGCCTCCTGGACGCGAGCGCGGTCGACTTCGTCAACTTCGATGCCTCCGAGGGCGGCGGCGTGACGGAGTGGCGCCGGGCGGCCACGCTCTGTGCCGAGGCCGGCGTGAAGATGGCGCACCACGAGGAGCCGCAGATCTCCGGGCACCTGCTGGCCGCGGTCCCGCACGGGACCTACGTCGAATGCTTCGCCGATCCGGAGCGCGACCCGGCCTGGCAGGCGCTCTGGGCGAACCGGCCCGCCGTCAAGGACGGGACGATCGAGATCCCGGCCGACCCCGGCTTCGGCCTCGTCCTCGACGAGGGGCTGATCCGCCGCTACCGCACTACATAGAGATCGCCGCGCGCGACACGCCCGCGGGGTCGCCGCCGCGCTGCATCCAATCGGCCCGGGTAAAGGCCTCCGAGATGCGCTCGAGCGGGAAGACGTGGGAGATCACCCGCGCGAAGGGGAAGCGGGTGAGGTTGCGGCGCATGAACGCGAGCGACTGATCGAGGGCCCACGGCGAGTAGTTGGACGTGGCCACGAGCCGGGCATTGGCCCGCACCAGCGCGGTGGCGTCGTAGGAGAACACGTTGCCGGGCGAGATGGAGCCCACCTCCAGATAGCAGCCGCCGCCCCGCAGCATGCGCAGGCCTTCCGGGATCACGTCGGCGTAGCCCACGAAGTCAGCGACCACGTTGGCCCCGAAGCCGTCGGTGAGCGCCTTCACCGCGTCGACTCGCTTGTCCGCGGAGGCGATCTCGGTCGCGTTCACGGTGTGGTCGGCGCCGAAGGCCTTCGCGAGAGCCAGCCGCTCGGCCAGGCGATCGATCACGATGATGGTGTCGGCACCCATGTCGCGCGCCACCGCCACCGCGTTGAGGCCGAGCCCGCCCGCTCCCTGCACCACCAGCGAGTGGCCAGCACGGAATCCCGCCTTGCGCAGACCGTAGAGCACCTGGGAGAGCGCGCAGTTGATCGGCGTGGCCACGTCCTCCGGGATCTCGTCGGGCACCGTGAACACGAAGTGCCCGGGACGCAGGTAGTAGTAGTCGCCGTACGCGTTGTTGAAGTAGGGCGCGGTGCCCGCCACCCGGTTCGGCCGGATCTTTCGTGGACAGCTTCCCATTTCATCGTGCAGGCACACCGGGCAGCGGCCGCACGGGAAGAAGTAACAGTAGGTCACGCGGTCGCCCTCGCGCAGCGGCCGGCCCATGGAATCGGTGGTGACGCCCGCGCCCAGCCGCTCCACCCGCCCGGCCATCTCGTGGCCGAAGGTCAGATCCTTGGGCAGCGTGCCGTACAGCTCCTTCATCTCGCCCCGCCAGATGTGCAGGTCGGAGCCGCAGACGCCCGCCCGCGTCAGCTTGACCAGGATCGCGCCCGGCTCCGGGTCCGGCACCGTGTACTCGCGCAGCTCGAACTCGCCTCCGTAGGCCTTCAGCACCGCGACCCGTCCCTTCATTGCGCTCCTCCCTGGAATGGATTTCAGCGAGAGGGTCGCCGCACGGCGGCTCGTTGTCAACCTCGGAGGCCAGGCGTACCATGGGCCCGCTTTACGCACTGCCCGGCTTCCGATGGAGGTGGCCATGCGTCGCTCACTGCTCGCGCTCGTCATCACCCTGCTATTGCTTCCGCCCGCCGCCTCGGCGCAGGTCACCGTCCAGGCCTACCCGCTCCCCGCGGGGGGCGGCCCTCACGACGTGGCGGTCGGCGCCGACGGCATCGTCTGGTACACCGCTCAGCGCGCCGGCCAGCTCGGACGCCTCGATCCCGCCAGCGGCAAGGTCGATCTGATCCCGCTCGGCCCGGCGGCGGCGCCGCACGGCGTGATCATCGGACCGGACGGCGCGCCGTGGGTCACGGAGGGCGGCACCAATTCCATCGTCCGGGTGGATCCGCGCACGCGGGAGGTGAAGCGGTGGCCCCTGCCCGAGGCGCGCGGCTACGTGAACCTCAACACCGCCACCTTCGACAAGCGCGGCCGCATCTGGTTCACCGGGCAGAACGGCATCTACGGGCGCCTCGATCCCGCGAGCGGCGCGATGCAGGTCTGGGACGCGCCCCGGGGTCGCGGCGCCTACGGCATCGCCACCACGCCGGACGGCGACGTCTACTACGCCTCGCTCGCGGGCAGCCACATCGCCCGGGTGGATCTCGACACCGGCGCGGCCACCGTCATCGAGCCGCCCACGAAGGGCCAGGGCGCGCGGCGCGTCTGGTCCGACTCCCGGGGCCGGATCTGGGTGAGCGAGTGGAACTCCGGCAACGTGAGCCGCTACGACCCGAAGGTGAAGGAATGGAAGACCTGGAAGCTGCCCGGTG
>JBGOVO010000288.1:0-5347 GCA_041478145.1 Methylomirabilia bacterium | reverse complement strand
GTAGACGGCGTTCACGGCGGGCTCCGGCCCCATGATGGCCACCTGTCCCTGCGGTAGAGCCAGCGCCGCGTCCGGCTCGAAAGCGGGCCCGCACATCGCGTAGAGTCCCGCCCCGTAGCATTTCCGCACCACCACGCAGATCTTCGGCACGGTGGCCTGCGACGTGGCGAAGACCATCTTGGCGCCGTGGCGGATGATCCCCGCCCGCTCCACCTTGGTGCCGACCATGAAGCCCGGCACGTCGGCAAAGTACACCAGGGGGATATTGAAGGCGTTGCAAAGCGAGATGAAGCGCGCCGCCTTGTCGGCGGAGTCCACCATCAACACGCCCCCCTTGACCTTGGGCTGGTTGGCGATGACGCCCACCGCGCGCCCGCCGAGGCGGGCGAAACCGACGATGATCTCCGCCGCGAAGAGCCGCTTGATCTCGAAGAAGGACCCGGCGTCGATCACTCGGTCGATCACCTCGTACATGTCGAACCACTTGCGCTGGTCGTAGGGGACGATCTCGTCGATCGACCGTCCGGACTTGGGCGGCGCCGCCTCGACGATCGCGGGCCGCTCCCGGAAGGAGCCGGGCATGTACGTGAGGTAGCGCCGGCAGAGGTCGATCGCCTCTTCGTCCGAGGCGGCGAGCACGTCGCCGCAGCCCGACACCGTACAGTGCATCCGCGCGCCCCCCAGCTCCTCCAGCGTCGTCTTCTCCCCGATGGCCATCTCAACCATCCGGGGAGACCCCACATAGAGACTCGCCTTGCCGTCCACCATGATGACGCAGTCGGTGAGAGCGGGCAGATAGGCGGAGCCGGCCGGGGACGGTCCGAAGAGGACGCAGACCTGCGGCACCACCCCGGAGAGCTGGACCTCGTTGTAGAAGATGCGGCCGGCGTGAAAGCGGCCGGGGAAAATCTTGATCTGCTCGGAGATGCGCCCGCCCGCGGCGTCCACGAGGTAGAGCAGCGGGACCTGCAGCCGCTGGGCGCGCTCCTGGATCCGCACGATCTTCTGGACGGTCTTCTCGCCCCACGAGCCCGCCTTGACCGTGTAGTCGTTCGCCATGACGCACACGGTGCGGCCGCCCACCGTGCCCACGCCCGTGACGACACCGTCGGCGGGAGTGTCGGCTTCCTGATTGCGCGCGAAGAGGAAGTCCTCCTGGAACTCGGTGCCCGGATCCAGGAGCAGCTTCAAGCGGTCGCGGACAAAGAGCTTGCCCTCTTCCTTGAGCTTGTCGCGGTACTTCACGTGACCCTGCTCGATGCGGGTCCGCTCCTGCCGGTAGCGCTGCTCGCTCATCTCCGCGTTCTTGGCGCTAGGGAGTCGGATTGGCCCAGAGGATGATGATCAGCACGCCATTTCCGTAGGGCGGGCCGCCAAGCACGGCGGGAGCACCCGGCGCGGCCAGGATGTTGGCGTTCATCTCCGAGCGCTCGCCGCGCAAGAGCCGCACCCGCATGCGCACGGAGGTGCCCTGCAGCTGATCCGGGGTCACCTCGAGCCAGCGCTCCCCCGGAATCGCGAAGCGCTGCTGGGCGCCGAGGGGGCCTTCCACCCGCTGGCGGTCCAGCGTCGTGTAGTCGGTGTACCGGAACAGCGTCTGCAGGCGCGGCAGGATGCGTCGGAGCCGCTCGTCGAGCTCCTGCTCGGGCGCGGGCGGGGCGGGCGGAGTCCGCGGGGTGCTCGAGGCCTCCATGATGCGGACGCCGAAGCGAACCGTCGGCTGGGCCTGGGCGGAGGCGACGCCCGCCGGGGCGAGTCCGAGCCAGAGGATCAGGGCGAGCATCGGCCCCAGGAGCCCTTTAAGCCGCTTACGCGCATTATGCAGCCTGGACATCACGGTCCCGATCGGGCAGTTCAGCACCTCGGCGATCTCGCGATACGAGAGACCTTCGACGTCACTCAGCATGATAATCGTTCGGGCCTTGGGCGGCAAGGCATCGAGCGCGTGCCGGATGCGCTCGCGCTGCTCCGCCCGCGCCGCCTCCTGGTCCGGCCCGCCGCCCGGATCCGGGGTGGTGCGCGCCCATTCCTCCTCGGTCACCCGCTCCGGACCGAAGGCGCGCGTCTGGGCGCCTCGCTGCCGGTGCCGATCGGTGGCCACGTTGACGGTGATGCGGAAGAGCCAGGTGTAGAAGGCCGACTGTCCGCGGAATGACGACAGCGAATGAAACGCCCGAACGAATGCCTCCTGCGCCACGTCCCACGCCTCCTCGCGATCGTGCAGCACCTGGTAGGCCAGGCGCCACACCCGCTGACGATACTTCTCGACCAGGGGCTCGAACGCCGAGGCGTCTCCGGCGATGCACCGCTGGATGAGCTCGCGCTCATCGATTCCGGGGGACTCCGGGAGCCCGGCGGAGCCGGACGGCGTATCGGGCGACATCACGACCGGACCCGGCCGTGGCCCTCGCGCCCCTTATTCGACCGCGGGTTGGACGGCAGGAAGGGCGCCCGCATTCACGGCCGGCGCCGCGAGGCTGCCCGCCGGCCGCCGAGGGCCGCGGGCGAGCGGCCCAGCAATGCATCCACGCCGAGCAGGTAGCTGCCGGGACCGAAGCCCGAGATCTGGCCGATGGCCGCGGCGGCCACCACGGAACGGTGCCGGAACTCCTCGCGGGCGTGGATGTTCGAGAGGTGCACTTCCACGACGGGCACGCGCACCGAGGCCACCGCGTCACGCAGGGCGATCGAGTAGTGCGAGAACGCACCGGGATTGAAGACGATACCGCGGAAGCCCTCGCGCGCCGCAGCCTGGATCCAGTCCACCAACTCGCCCTCGTGGTTGGACTGCCGGCAGACCGCGCGCGCGCCGCGGCTCTGGGCGTGACGCTGCACCGCTCGGTTCACCTCCGCGAGAGAGACGCGGCCGTACACCGCCGGCTCTCGGGTGCCGAGGAGGTTGAGGTTCGGGCCGTGGAGCACGAGGATGGCGGGCGCGGCACGACGTGCCATTGCGGGGAGAGGATACACCGGCGGCGGCGGCGGCGGCAAATACGCGCCGCCGCCGTCGCTCGTATAATGCTCTCGCCTCAGGCGGGATCGTCGTGCGCCTCGTCGGGCCGCTGGTGCACCGGCAGGGCGGAGGCCACGACGGCCTGCACGCGGCGGGCGAGCTCGCGCGCGGCCCCCTTTACGTCCGGGTCGGCGGGGGGCGCGATGACCGGATGATAGATGACGGTCAGGCGCCCCGGCCGGGGCAGCCGGCGGTCCGGCGGCCAGGACTCGTGACCACCGATGATCGTCACCGGCATGATGGGCACACCGAGCGAGCAGGCCAGGCGAAAGGCGCCGAGCCGGAAGCGCTGGATCCGCCCGTCCTGGCTGCGCCCGGCCTCGGGGAAGATCATCACGGCTTCTCCCGCGTGGAGCAGCCGGACCGCGGTCCGCGTGGCGCCGGCGTCGGCGGCGTCGATGTCCACCGGGAAGGCCCGCAGCCGTCGGATCAGCCAGGCGAGGCCGGGGATACGGAACAGCGCGCTCCAGGCCATGTAGTACACGGGGCGGCGCACCGGGATCGTCGCGAGGACGGGATCCGCGTAGGTGACGTGGTTCGGCACGATGAGGAGAGCGCCCGCGGGAGGAATGTGATGGACGCCTTCGAAGCGGATGCGAAAATAGAGCCGCGCCCCGAGCCAGACGGCGGGCCGGAACGCGTCGACCACGGGCGTGCGCACGGGGCGAGTGTGCCACGGGCCGCCTGACACCGACAATGCCCGCGTCCGGCGCGCGCCCGCTCGTCATCGCCCACCGGGGCGCCTCCGCCGACGCCCCCGAGAACACCATCGCCGCGTTCGAGCTGGCCCTCGAGCAGGGCGCAGACGGCATCGAGCTGGACATCCATCTCTCGGCCGACGACCACCCGGTGGTGATCCACGACTTCACGCTCGAGCGGACCACGGACGGGGCGGGCCCCGTGAGCGCGCACCGCGTCCCCGAGCTCAAGCGCCTCGACGCGGGCGGCTGGCGCGATCGGCGATTCCGCGGCCAGCGCGTCCAGACGCTACAGGAAGTCCTGGAGCGCTTCCGGGACCGCGCGCGCTTCTGGGTGGAGCTGAAGGGCGGCGCCGCGCTCTATCCCGGGATCGAGGAGCGCGTGGTGTCGCTGATCGAGATCTACGATGTCGTCGACCGCGTCCTGGTCCAGTCGTTCGATCATGACGCGATCGCTCGGATCCGCACGCTGAACCGGGAGATCCGGGTGGGCGCCCTGGTGGCCCAGGCGCCACTCGACGCCGCCCTTCTGCGGCCGGGAGCCGCGAACGCGATCTGTCCCGGCGCGCACTTGCTCACGGAGAGCGTGCTGGCGGAGATCCGAGGAGCCGATCTGGAGTGCTATGTCTGGACAGTCAACGAGCCGGCCCAGATGGACCGGCTCGTCGGGTGGGGCGTGAACGGAATCATTACCGACCGGCCGGGCGTGTTGCGCGCCCGGCTCGGCCGGTAGGGACGATCAGGGTTACTCTTCCTCGGGCTCGTCGGCGTCCACGGCGGCACCCACCGCTTCCAGGTGCGGCAGCATCCGCTCGAGCCGGTCCTGACACCGCACGCAGGTGGTGACTTCGGGCATGGCGCGGAGCCGCGCGGGCGCGATTGCCTCGCCGCACTCCTCGCACACCCCGTACTCCCCACCCCGCAGCCGCTCGAGCGCCTCGGCCAGCTTGTTGGCGCGCTCCACCAGCAGGCTCCGCGTGGCAAAGTTCATCTCGCGATCCTCGTTCAACCGGATGACGTCGACCTCGTCGGCCAGCGGTGAGTTGTCGCCCCGACCGCCACCGAGCTCTTCCAGATTGGCCCCACCCATGTGGCGGATGCGCTGCATGGTGTGGCTGAGTTCTCGCTCAAGGCGCTTCTTGATCTCGTCCATCGTCGTCCCCCTCCTGGGCTCCGGATCACTGGGACCCGGACCGCCCGGCTGGGCGTCCCTGCTGCAAAGCCTATGCCTGGACGCCGTACGACAGAGACGACCCAGAACGCCAGATATTCGCGGGTATACGAGATCGCCTGGATGGGTACCGGGCAAACTGCCCAGTAGTCTGCTGGGAAAATTCGGCACCCTGTGTGTCAATTCTGGGTGGTGTTGGACGGAACGGCATTCGCACAAAGCCCTTGGGCCGTCGTTCCAGCCCAGGGGTCTAGCCCGGGGTCTAGCCCCGGGGTCTAGATTGTCAGGGTGCGGGCTCCGCGCACGGCTTCCAGCGCATCTCCTAGGGTGCTCGCGCCGCGCTTCCTGAGGATCACGAGCAGCCGGACGAAGATCTCGGCCGTCGTCAGGGCATCCCCCAGGGCGGGCCGCAGACGTGTGTCGAGAACGGGGCGACTGGTCAGGGGCGCCCGGGGGACGGGGCGG
>JBGOVO010000312.1:0-4882 GCA_041478145.1 Methylomirabilia bacterium | reverse complement strand
GGTTTCGATCCCACCGTGGTGGTGGGCGGACGCGTGCACGGGCTCGCCGCCAACGCGCGGCTCGGCCAGGGGGAGTTCCTGGTGGCGGAGGCCGACGAGTCCGACGGCTCGTTCCTGAAGCTGACGCCCACGATCGCGGTGGTGACCACGGTGGACGCCGAGCACCTCGACCACTACGCGGACCTCGACGCCATCGTCGCCGCCTTCCTCGCCTTCGTGAACAAGGTGCCGTTCTACGGCTCGGCGGTGGTGTGCCTGGACGACGTCAACATCCAGCGGATGATCCCCCGTATCGAGAAGCGCGTGGTGACCTACGGCCTCGAAGCGAGCGCCGATCTCACCGGACGTCGCCTCCAGTTCGCGGAGATGCGGTCCACCTTCGAGGTGGTGCATCGCGCCGCAACCCTCGGAACAATCACTCTTCAAGTCCCGGGCCGGCACAACGTGCTCAACGCGCTCGCCGCCGCCGCGGTGGGCCTCGACCTCGAGGTGCCGTTCGACAAGATCGCGCCCGCGCTGGCCGGCTTCGCGGGCGTCCAGCGCCGGTTCCAGATCCGGGGCGAGGCCCAGGGCGTGCTCGTCGTCGACGACTACGGCCACCATCCCGCCGAGATCCGCGCGACCCTCGCCGCCGCCAAGGCGGGGTTCGACCGTCGCGTGATCACGGTGTTCCAGCCACACCGCTACTCGCGGACGCAGCACCTGCGGGACGACTTCCTGACCGCGTTCTATCAGTCCGACATCCTCATCGTCATGGACATCTATGCGGCGGGCGAGGCGCCGATCCCCGGCGTCCACGCCCGCGACCTGGCCGACGGTATCGCGGCCCACGGGCACCGCGAGGTGCTCTACATGGGCCGCGACCGATCGGCCATCGTCGACTACCTGTGCGAATCCACCAGAGCGGGTGATCTCGTGCTTACTCTCGGAGCCGGCGACGTGGGGCAGCTGGGCGGGGAACTGCTCGCGCGCCTCGGCGAAGACTCCGGGACGTCGTCCAAGAGGAGATAACACATGCTGGGAGAGATCCGAGGCGAGGTCCGGTTCAAGGAGCCCTTGAGCTTCCACACCTCCTTGCGCATCGGAGGCCCTGCGGACATCTTCATCGTCCCGCAGGACGTGGAGGACATCCGGCTCGCGCTGTCGTTCGCCGACCGGGAGCAGCTCTCGCTCGACGTCATCGGCGGAGGCAACAACCTGCTGGTGAGTGATCGCGGGGTGCGCGGCGTCGTGCTCAAGCTCGAGGGCTGCCTCGGCCGCGCCGAGTTCAACGGCGAGGAAGCGGTGGCGGGCGCGGGGGTGAGCCTCTCCGCGCTGATCCGCGAGGCGGCCGCGCTCAACCTGGGCGGCATCGAGTGCCTGGTCGGGGTGCCCGCCACGGTGGGCGGCGCGGTGGCCATGAACGCGGGCACGCCGGACGGCGGCATCGCCGACTTCATCTCCGCGGTGTACTTCCTCCACCCGGACGGGACCCTCGGCGAGTTCAAGCCGGGGGCCAGCTCGTTCAGCTATCGCATGTTCGCGGCGCCGCCCGGCGCGGTGCTGATCGGCGCGCGGCTGCAGCTTCACCGGCGGCCCTTCGCGGACATCCAGAAGGACATCAAGCAGCGGCTCAAGCTGAAGAAGGCGACCCAGCCCCTCGCCCTGGCCTCCGCGGGCTGCGTGTGGCAGAACCCGCCGGGCGAGACCGCGACGCGGCTGATCGAGAAGGTGGGCCTCAAGGGCAAGCGATTGAACGGAGCGGAGATCTCGGCCAAGCACGCCAACTTCATCGTCAATCGCGGCGGGGCCGGGGCCGCCGACATCAAGGCGCTGATGCAGCTCACCCTCGAGCGCGTCCGCAACCACTTCGGCATCACGCTCGAGCCCGAGATGAAGACGATGGGGGAGATCTAGCGGACATGCCGTCGGGTTCGCGGCCGCACGACCTTTTGGGAGATTGTTTCTGCCCGCTTCTCTTTCTTATGCGGGGGCCCAGAAATGGCCCCCGCACTCCCCCAACCGCGGACAACCGGGCAACCGGCGGACACTCGGCTTCTCGGCGGACACTCGCTCCGGGGCTGCCACCGTACCGAGGCTCATGAGAGCCCACAGCTCAGTCATTTCACCGCGCGGGACGCACGGACGCATGGAAGATATCGCCGAGCGCGGCGCGGCCATGTCTCGCCAGCGCGTGTCTCGCACGAGGTTCGCGCGCCGTCTCACCCGCCGCGCGCGCTGGATCGTGGCGCGCGCAGTGCCGCTCGGCGCGGCCCTGGTGGCGCTGGCGGCCGCCGGGCTCGGCGGGGCGTGGCTCTTCACCTCACCCCGCTTCGCGATCACCGAGGTGGCGGTGACCGGCGCGAGCCGGCTCACGCCGGAGGAGATCGTGGCCGCCTCCGGCATCGGCCCCGGCGCCAATCTCTTCCGGCTGGACCGCGCCGCGGTGGTGGCCCGGCTCGAGGCGCTGCCGCTGGTCCGGCGCGCGGACCTGGTGCGCCGCTTCCCCAACCGGGTCACCCTCGCGGTCGAGGAGCGGCGGCCCTTCACGCTGGCCCACGCGGGCCGGCTCCACTGGATCGACGAGCAGGGCGTGAGCCTGGGCGCCGAGACGCGCGCGGTGGCCCCGCAGGCCCCGGTGATCACCGGCCTGAGCCCGGCCGATCTGGCGACCGCCGACGGCGCGCCCACCCCGCGCGTGGCCGCCGGCATCTCGCTGCTGCGCGTGCTGCTGCGCTCGGAGACGGTGCTGCTCCAGCAGATCTCCGAGGTCGACGTGAGCCGTCCCGACGGGCCCGTGCTCTACACGGTGGACGGCATCGAGGTGCGGCTCGGAGCCGAAGACTGGGAAGCCCGGCTGGGCCGGCTGCAGGGCGTGCTCGCCCAGGTGCGCGCGGCCGGCGAGGCGGTCAGCGCGATCGACCTGCGCTTCCGCGATCAGGTGGTTCTCAAGACCGTGACGAGGTGAGGAGGGCAATGGCGAGATCCCGAGGGCGGCAGGTCATCGCCGGGCTGGACGTGGGCACGACCAAGATCTGCTGCGTCATCGCCGACTGGTCGCCGGTGGGCAATCTCGACATCGTCGGGGTGGGCGTCAGCCCGTCGCGCGGCCTGCGCAAGGGCGTGGTCGTCAACATCGACTCGACGGTGGAGTCCATCAAGCACGCGGTGGCCGAAGCCGAGGAGATGGCGGGCGTGGAGATCGCGGCGGTGATCGCGGGCGTCGCGGGCGGCCACATCCGCGGCATCAACAGCCGCGGGGTGGTGGCCGTCTCCGGCAAGCACCGCGAGGTGAGCCAGACCGACATCGACCGCGCGCTCGACGCGGCCCGCGCGGTCAATCTGCCGCAGGACCGCGAGATCATCCACGTGCTGCCCCAGACCTTCCTGGTGGACGACCAGGACGGCGTCAAGGAGCCGCTCGGCATGTCGGGCGTCCGGCTCGAGGTGGAGGTGCACCTCGTCACCGGCGCCACCACCTCGGTGCGCAACGTGGTCCGCAGCGTCAACCGCGCCGGCCTGCAGGTGCAGGACCTGGTGCTCGAGCCGCTCGCCTCGGCGGAGGCGGTGATTTCGACGGAGGAGAAGGAGCTCGGCATCCTTCTCATCGACCTGGGCGGGGGCACCACCGACGTGGCCCTCTTCCGCGACGGCGCGGTCTGGTACACCGGCAGCCTGCCCCTGGGCGGCGACCACATCTCCAACGACATCGCGGTCGGGCTGCGCACGCCCACCGCGGACGCGGAGGAGCTCAAGAAGCGGCACGGCTGCGCGCTCACCGCGCTCGTCCGCGAGGACGAGGTGGTGGACGTGCCCAGCGTGGGCGGGCGCAAGGCGCGGCAGCTCTCGCGCCAGATCCTGTCCGAGATCATCCAGCCGCGCGTCGAGGAGATCTTCACCCTGGTGGCGCGCGACCTGGTGCGGGCCGGGCTCAACGACGTCGCCGCGGGCGGCGTGGTGGTGACGGGCGGCAGCTCGATCATGCAGGGCGTGCCCGAGCTGGCCGAGCAGGTGTTCGACATGCCGGTGCGGCGCGGGGTGCCCGCGGGGCTCTCCGGGCTCGCCGACGTGGTGCAGAGCCCCATCCACGCGACCGCGGTGGGGCTGGCCCTCTACGGCGCGCGCGGCCACGGCGTGGGCGGGCCCACCGAAGTGGAAGACGGCACGCTGGTCGGGCGCACCGGCCGGCGTCTCCGGGACTGGTTTGCGGAACTCTTCTAAGAAAGGCGGCGAGGGCAAGCCCTCGCGCGCCGCCGGACAGGCGGATCTGTTCTCGACCGTGCCGCCCGTCCGGGCGCGGCATTCACGAGCGCGATCCCCACGGGGACGATCCCCACGGGGGGGATCCAAGGAGGACTCGATGGAGCAGGCACAGGGGCGGCGGCCGGTGTTCGAGCTGGAGGAAGAGCGCGAGGCGGCGAAGATCAAGGTGATCGGTCTCGGCGGGGGCGGCTCCAACGCCGTGAACCGCATGATGGCGGCCTCCTTCACCGGCGTGGACTTCATCGTGGCGAACACCGACTTACAGGCCCTGCGCTCCTCCCCCGCGCCCGTGAAGCTGCAGCTCGGGGCGCGGCTCACCGCGGGGCTCGGGGCCGGCTCGGATCCCGAGGTGGGCAAGAACGCGGCGCTCGAGGACCGCGAGGAGATCAAGAAGGCGCTCGAGGGCGCCGACATGGTCTTCGTGACCGCGGGCCTGGGCGGGGGCACCGGCACCGGCTCCGCGCCCATCGTGGCCTCGGTGGCCAAGGAGCTCGGCATCCTCACGGTGGCGGTGGTCACCAAGCCGTTCGCCTTCGAGGGCCGCAAGCGCGCGCTCCAGGCCGAGGCGGGCATGGCCGAGCTGCGCGCGGTGGTGGACACGCTGATCGCGATCCCGAATCAGCGGCTGCTCGCGGTGGTG
>JBGOVO010000383.1:0-3750 GCA_041478145.1 Methylomirabilia bacterium | reverse complement strand
TGACGAAGCTCACCGGCACGTTCAGCTCCTTGGCGATGGCGGTGAAGGTCTCCAGGTCCTTGTTCATCAGCGCCACCTTGAAGCCCGGCGCGAAGTCGCGCGGGATCAGCGCGCGCGGGATGCGCTCGAGCGCCTTGCTCCCCCCGCTGCTCGCCTTGACCACCTCGTAGATCGTCATCGGGTCGAGGCCCGCCTTCACCCCGAGCACGAAGCCCTCCATCATCGCGGCGCTGTTCACGCAGGCCATCATGTTGTTGATCGCCTTCACGGTGTTGCCGGCGCCGACCGGCCCCACATGGAAGACGTTCGGGCCCATGGCGCGCAGGACCGGCTCCGCGCGCGCGAGGGCCTCCTTGTCGCCGCCGACCATGATCGCCAGGGTGGCCGCGCGCGCCCCGGTGACCCCCCCGCTCACCGGCGCCTCCAGGAAGTGGACGCCGCGCTTCTTGGCCTGGGGCTCGATCTTGCGCGGGGTCGAGGGCAGCACGCTGCTCAGGTCGATCAGGATCGTGCCGGGCTTGGCCCGGTCCACCAGCCCGCCGGGCTCCAGGTAGATCGCCTCGACGTCGGGGGAGGCCGGCAGCGAGGTCAGCACCACCTCGGACCGGTCGACCGTCTCCTGCGCGGAGGCGCCCTGACGGGCTCCCGCCTTGACGAGGTTCTCCATGGCCTTGGGGTTCGTGTCGAAGACCGTCATCGGAAAGCCGGTCTTCAGCACGTTCCCCGCCATGGGATTCCCCATGTTCCCGACCCCGATGAATCCTACGGAGAGAGCCATCTCGCGCCTCCTTTGGCGGAAACCACGGCAACCCGGTGGAATGGAATGCGCCGAGCATAAACCTCCGCGCCGAACGGATCAACGTGCGTTAGACTCCGCCCTGGTGCTACGTGAGTTCGCGCTCGAGCCGATCGGGACCCTCTCCATCGAGGAGACGTCGGTGGAGAATCTGCTGAGGCTCTCGACGCGGAAGTACTGGAGACGGGTCTGGCCCGCCGGCCTGGGCCTGGCCACCTACCTCGTCGACCATTTCGGGACCGACGGCCTCCGGGGCCGCCAGGTCCTGGATCTCGGGTGCGGGGTCGGCCTCGCCGGGATCGTGTGCGCGCGGCTGGGGGCGCACGTCACCTTCCTGGACCGGGAGCCCGGGGCGCTCGCCGCCGTCCGGCGGAATTGCCGTCGCAACGGGCTCGGCCCTGCCCAAACCATAGGCGGGGACTGGAACCACGGAGGGCACCGGCTGGAGCCGGCGGCCTACGACGTGGTGGTCGGCGGCGACGTGGTCTATGACGACGCGGAATGGCCCTCGATCGGCACCGCCCTGCTGCGGACGCTGCGGGCGGATGGGGTGGCCCTCCTCGCCGATCCCGGCTGGGTGGACGAGGGCAAGCTGCGGGCCGCGTTTCGCCGCGGCGGCTTCTCGGTGGGCAAGACGCGACGGGGCGTGAGCTGGCCGCCCTGGCAGATCACCCGCCGGCGGCGCAAGGAGATCGACATCTATGCGCTGCGCCGGCGCCCGGCTAGGACTTGTCCAGCACCGTGAGCCGGTGAACCCGCAGGGCGCCGACCTCGAGCTCGCCGACCTTGAGCGAGCCGATCTCGGCCCGCCTCACCTTCAGCCGGTGGACGGCGAGGCGCCCGATGGCGAGCGCCCCGAGCGCGAGGGCGCCGAAGGCGAGGGCCCCGAGCGCGAGCGCGCCGGCGGCGCGCGCGCCGACCCGCGCGGCGCCCGCCCGCGCGATGCGATCCTCGCGGTCGCCGCTGGCCTCCGGCATCACCGGTAGACCTTCCTGATCTCGCCGGCCGCCCAGTCCACCGCGTCCTCCGGCGGACGGCGGGCGGGCAAGATGTTCATCGTTGGGCTCCTCCCGGCCGGGAATCTAGCACGCCCGCCGCGCGGCGGTCTGTGCGAAATTGGCCTCCATGCGGCGCGGGCCCTTCTACGGCTGGGCGGTGGTGGCCGGCGCCTTCTTCGGCTACGCGATCAGCGCCGGCCTCATGCACTCCTACGCGGTGTTCCTGGTGGCCTACCTGGGCGAGTTCGGCTGGGGCCGCGCCGAGACCTCGGTGGCGTACTCGGTCTCGCAGCTGATCATGGGCGTGACCTCGCCGCTGCTCGGCTTCCTGGTGGATCGCCTCGGCGCCCGCCTCCTGGTGATCGGGGGCGCGGGCCTGCTCGTGATCGGCCTCGCCGCGAACGCGGCCGTGTCCTCGCTCTGGCAGGTGATCGTGCTCTACGGCCTCGTGATGACGCTCGGGGCCAACTGCCTGGGCCTCGTGGTCTCGGTCCCGATCCTCTCGCGCTGGTTCGTGCGCAAGCGCGGCCTCGCCATCTCGATCGTCCAGTCCGCCAACGGCTTCGGCCGGGCCGCCTCCGCGCCGCTGGTCCAGCTCCTGATCTCCGCGATGGGCTGGCGTCGCTCGTACCTGGCCCTCGCCGCGGTGATGGCGGCCTGCGCGGCCCCGATCGTGCGCACCTTCCCCACCCGCGAGCCCGACGCCCCCGAGGGATCCGACACGGAGCGCACCACCGCCGCCGTGCCCGCGCATCACTGGACGGTGGGCGAGGCGATGCGCACGCCCCACTTCTGGCTGCTCTTCGCGGTCTACCTGCTGACCGGGCTGGGGAGCTTCCTGGTCTCGCTCCACCAGCTCGCCTTCGCGGTGGACGTGGGCTTCGACAAGCTCTACGCCGCCGGCGTGCTGGGCACCGGCAGCCTGCTCGCGGTCGCCGGGACCATCGGCACCGGGACGATCTCGGACTACATCGGGCGCGAGGTGTCGGCGATCCTCGCCTACCTGGTCTCGATCGTCGGGGTGATCTGCGCGCTCTTCATCACGAGCCCCGAGCAGCACGGACTGCTCTGGCTGCACGCGTGCTTCTTCGGGCTCACCTGGGGCGCGCGCGGGCCGCAGATCACCGCCAAGACCGCCGATCTCTTCCAGGGCCCGCACCTGGGGGCGATCCTCGGCGTGATCTCGATCGGCACCGGGCTGGGCTCGGCGGGTGGGGCGTGGGCGAGCGGGCTGATCTTCGACCTCTCCGGCAGCTACCGCCTGGCCTTCCAGCTCTCGATCGCCTCCTACGCGGTCGGCTGCGGCGCGTTCTGGCTGCTGCGCCGCCCGCCGCGGCCCCTCACGGAGAGGGCCGGATGACGCTGGTGGCCAGCTCCATGGGGGCAGGCAATCTGGCGCGCCCATCCGGCCGCGCAATCGGCTAGGATTGCCCTCCGGAGGAGGAGCGAGCCCATGATCCTCGAGCGCTTCAAGGTCCCGCCGCAGGACCAGGTGCTGGTCTCGGAAGCGGCGCTGCGCCGGACCACCACGCAGATCTTCGAGAAGCTCGGCGTCACGCCGGAGGACGCCGCCGACGCCGCGGACGTGCTGACCATGACCGACCTGCGCGGGGTCGAGACCCACGGCGTGTCCAACATGCTGCGCGTCTACGTTCGCGACTACCGGGCCGGCAAGCTCAATCCGCGGCCGGGCTTCAAGATCGAGCGCGAGGCGCCCGGCACCGCGGTGATCGACGCCGAGAAGCGCCTCGGCATCATCGTCGGGCCGAAGGCGATGCGGCTGGCCATCGAGAAAGCGCGCACGGTCGGCGTCGGAATCGTGACCGTGCACAATAGCGGGCACTTCGGCGCGATCGGCCACTTCGCGATGCAGGCCGCCCAGGCCGACATGGTCGGCGCCTGCTTCACCGCCGCCGGCCTCCACGTGGTGCCCACCTTCGGGGCGAAGCCGCTGCT
>JBGOVO010000045.1:0-15386 GCA_041478145.1 Methylomirabilia bacterium | reverse complement strand
CCGATCGGCGCCGCGCAGCCAGCGATCGAGGCGCTCGATGGTCTCGCCCGCCAGGTGCGCCGCGTTCGGGACGAGCACCGCGCGATACCCGGCGAGCCGATCGTCGGTGAGATCGGCCTCCTCCACGACGTCGTGCTTGAGGTTGCAGCGAGCCAGCAAGACGCTCGCCGCAGCGGGGGCGAGATACGCGTATTCCCCTTTGAGCCAGGTGCGTGGGCGTCCCCAGGCGTCGGTGAACGTGTAGATCTCATCGCGCGCGGCGGCCTCGGCCGCGTAGGCCTCGCGACTGCGCCGGCTGAACAGGACCGCGACGTCATGACCCCTTGGGTGAATCCAGTCGACCGGGCGGAGAGCCATTCGCGCAGTCTAGCACTCGATACCGCGGGGCCGCCGTGCGAGCGCCGTCCGCAGATGTTATGGTATGGCCCCCAATTCAAAGGAGGCTCAGGTCATGGCCATGAAGACCGTCGTCGCGCTACCGGGTGAGGGCATCGGGCCCGAGGTCGTGGATGCCACGTGCGAGCTCTTGATGGCCACGGGCCTGCCGCTCAAGATCCTGACCCCGCCCCAGGGCTCGCCCCTGCCCGCGGAGACCAAGCGCGCGGTCCGCGAGGCCGACGGGGTGCTCTTCGGGGCGGCGGGGCCGTCCACCTCGGCGGTGGTGGCGTGGCTCCGGTGGGAGATGAGCGCATGGGCCGGAGTGCGGCCGATCCGCTTCTACCCGGGGATGCGCTCGCCGCTGGCCGATCCGGAGGGCATCGACTACGTCCTGCTGCGCGAGAACAGCGAGGGCCTGTACCCCGGGCGCGAGGGGAACCTGGCCGACCTGGTCAAGGTCATGCCCGACCTGGCCGACAAGACGGGGCGCAAGGTGAAGGACTTCGGCAACGAGGGGCGCTTCGCGGTGAAGGTGGTCACGCCTCGCGGCGCCGAGCGCATCGCCCGCTTCGCCTGCGACCTGGCCCGCAAGCGGCGGGCCCTTGGCAAGCCCGGCAAGGTGACGTGCGTGACCAAGTCGAACGTGCTGCCCCGCACCGACGGCCTGTTTCAGCAGACCGTCGAGCGCATCGTGCGCGAGGCCGGGCTCCAGTTCGAGCATTTCCACGTCGACGACGCGGCCCGGCGCCTGGTGCGCTTCCCCAAGTCCATGGACATCGTGCTCTGCATGAACCTCTACGGTGACATCCTGTCCGACCTGGGCGCGGAGACCGCGGGCGGGCTCGGCCTGGCGCCCTCCGCCAACTTCGGGGACGGCTGGGCCTACTTCGAGTCGGTCCACGGCTCGGCGCCCGACATCGCGGGCAAGGGCATCGCGAATCCCACCGCGACCATCCTGTCGGCGGGGCTGATGCTCGAGCACATGGGGCTCGGCGCCGAGGCCCAGCGGCTCCAGGACGCGGTGGGGCGCGTCTACCGGGACGGCAAGGTGCTCACCCCCGATCAGGGCGGCACCGCCAGGACGCGCGAGATGGCGCAGGCGATCCTGGGCGCGTACCGCTAGCCCCTCACCCGACGAGGACTCCGTGACCATTCGCGTTGCCGGCATCGAGGTCAGCCACTGGCACTCCCTGCACGACGCCGCCTATCTCCGCCATCTCGTCGCGATGCCGGACGTCGCCCTGGTCGGCGTGCAGGACGGGGACGCCGGCCTCGCCAGGAAGCGGGCCGCGGAGGTGGGGAATCCGCCGATCTTCACCGACTACCACCAGATGCTGAAGGAGACGAAGCCGGACTTCGTGATGGCCCTGGGACGGCACCGGCAGATGGCCCGGATCGCGCACGACCTGCTCGACCAGGGCTATCCGTTCCTGATGGAAAAACCCATGGGGGTCAACGCGGACGAAGTGCAGTCCATCGCGGAGAAGGCCACCCGGCTGAAGGGATTCGCTGCCGTCCCGCTCTCCCAGCGCTACCAGCCGTTCGCGATCCGCGCCCGCCAGCTCCTCGCCGAGGGGCGCTTCGGCCCGGTCTCCCACATCTATGTCCGCATCAACCGGCCCGGGCCGGCGCGCTACCCCGGCTGGGACTGCGCGTGGATGCTCGATCCCGCCGAGGCCGGGGGCGGCTGCCTCCGGAACCTGGGCCCGCACGGCTTCGACATCTTCCTCTACCTGACCGGCGAGGAGGCGCACGTCACCGGGGCCCAGCTCAGCCGGCGGGCCCACGATCAGCGCGTCGAGGACTACGCCTCGGTGCTGCTGCGCTCGGCCGGCGGCATCCTGGGGACGATCGAGGTCGGCAATGGCTTCCCGCGCGTCGGCACCGACGGCGAGTGGAAGATCGCGGGGCGCGACGCCATCCTGACCGTGAAGGACGGCCTCATGAAGCTCGCCACCGCGAGAGGCGACGAGATCACCAAGGGCACCGAGATCGAGACGCCCTACTTCACCGCGGTGCGCGATGCGCTCGATGCCTGGAAGCGGGGCGCACCCCCGCCGATCAGCGTGCACGATTGCCTGCGCGCGGTGCGCCTCATCGACCAGGCCTACGCGCTCGCGGGAAGATCTGCTTGAGCCCGCCGCGGCTCGGCTGCCTATCGGGTCGACTCCACCTCCAGGCGTGACTTCATGAGGACGACGACGTAGGGGTTCCAGGTCGAGAGCACGTAGTACAGGTCGAGCTCGGAGCCCTTCACCTTCGTCCAGCGCTCCCGGTCATGGCGGAGAAGCCGAAGATCACGGTCGAGCTGGAGCCGGGTGACTACATCGTGAGCGTGCACCCGCCTTCAAGCCGCGGGTGTGGCGTGTTGGCGCAGACGGGACGATCACGGGCTACGGCCGCACGCTGCGGCGCGTGGCGGTATGGTACGCGGTGAATCTCCTCACGCAGGAGGCGGAACGGCGGGAAGGGATCCGGTGAGGGCGCGACCAGGAGCCCGGGACCCGCGAGCCGCATCACTCGGTCGCCAGGCGCTGCGCGCTCCAGCACGCCTCGGCGCCCCGGCACTCGCGGTTGGCGCGGAGGACGTCGTGCCATCGCTGCCGCGCGGCCGGGGAGAGCTTCGAGGCCACGTTCCGGAGCTCTTCAGGATCCGTGCCGAGCTCGTAGTAGCCGACCTCCCCGGTCTCGTACTCGACGTACAGGGCCGTCCCGGTGCGCACGGCCTCGTACGAGCTCGGGTTCTCGGCGTGCAGCAGCGGCGCGTCCGGGTCCGTCGGGTCCGGGAACGGGCGGCGGTGCTCGATCAGCGCCATGCGCCGCCACTCCGGCGTCGCGCCCTGGAACAGCGGCACGAGGCTCCGCCCGTCGGGCGACGTCGGCGCGGCCGCCCCGGCCAGCTCGGTGAAGGTCGGCGTCAGGTCCACGTTCTCGACGATCTCGTCCACCACCCGTCCCTTCGCCACCCCGGGGCCCACGATGACGAGCGGCACGTGGACGTCGATGTCGAACGGGGTCATCTTTCCCGGCCGCATCGAGTACTCCCCCATGTGCAGGCCGTTGTCGGAGCTGAAGACCACGTAGGTGTCGCGGTCCAGGCCCAGCGCGGCGAGGGTGGCCCGGAGCTGGCCGATCATCCGGTCCACCGCGAGCACGGACTGCGCGCGCATCCGGAAATGCTTGTCGATGTTCGCGACGTCGACCGGCGACAGCGACGGGATCTCCCGGAGCCACCGGGGCGCGTCCGCGTCCGGGCGCGCGCCGAACGCGGCGGTGCGCGGCGCGGCGAGCCCGGGGAACTTCTCGGCGTCGCGCGGCGCCGGGATGTAGGGGCCGTGCGGCGCGAAGGTCGCCACCTCGATGAGGAAGGGCCCGCGCGCCGCCTTGCGGACGAAGGTGCCGGCCAGCCCGGCCACCACGTCGGTCAGGTAGTCCGGCGGCGTCTCGCCGTAGCGCACGATGCGACCGTTCTGGTTCAGCACGTAGTTGAACTCGGCGTAGGCGTGGCCGGCGACCGCCCACTCCGTCCACCCGGCGGGGACGCCGTGCTTTCGCGGGAGATACCCGTTCAGGTACTTGCCGAGCATGGCGGTCCGGTAGCCGCCGCGCTGCAGCGCCACCGCGAAGGTGAGCGGCTCGTTGCCGTGCGCGAGGAACGCGGCGTAGCCCCCGTCGCGCTGGTTGTTGGTGTAGACACCGGTGGTGTGCGGGAACTTGCCGGTGAAGATCGACGAGCGCGACGGGCAGCAGAGCGAGTCGGTGACGAAGTAGCTCGAGAAGGTCGTGCCGTCCTGCTGCATCGCCAGCACGTTCGGCATGTACGGCACGAGATTCCAGCTCAGATCGTCGGTGAGGACGAAGACGATGTTGGGCCGCTTCGCCCCCGCGGCCCGCGCATCCGGCGCCGCCCAGTGGTGCGCGAAGGCCACGCCCACCCCGATCAGGACCATGCACGCCAGCGTCGCCCCTGCCCGTCTCTTCATCGACTTCCTCCTGTAGTCTTGCCGTCCGGTTCCGCTCAGCCCCGACCCCGGCGCCTCCCTCGCGGTAGGGTACTCCCGGCCGGGCCAGGCCAGTCGACGAGCAGGGGAGATGGGGGCGGATCATGCGCATCTCCCCTCGTCGAACCTAGAAATTGACAAGTTCCGCGCCCCGAGGATAATAGGCCAGCTTTTCGGCCCGCTTCGCTACTTCTCCGGTCACTGACGACACCCATTGCGAGAAGAGGAGACCTGGCCATGGCGCGACGCGCCGTCTTCCTGACGCTCCTGCTCCTCCTCGGCGCCCTCGTCGCGGCGGGGCCGGGGCTCGGTCAGCCGCAGCCCAAGCGGGGCGGCGTCCTCCGCGTGGCCGAGCGGGAGGCGCCCGGGCTCGACCCGCACCTCTCGATCAGCTTCCTCACCCACTCCTACGTGAGCCTGACCTACAGCCAGCTCGTGCGCTTCCCGAACGGCCCCGAGCAGAAGTCTCCCACCGACTTCTCGATCCTGCCCGACCTGGCCGAGAAGTGGACGGTCTCGAAGGACGGCAAGATCTACACGTTCAGCCTCCGGAAGGGCGTGCGCTTCCACAACAAGCCGCCCGTCAACTGGCGGGAGGTCACCGCGGAGGACGTCAAGTACTCGCTCGAGCGGTTCATGGCCAAATCCGGCTTCCGCGACCGCTTCGAGCCCGTGCAGGCGATCGACGCGGTCGACCGCCATACGGTGCGAATCACCTTGAAGGAGCCCTACGCGCCGTTCCTGAACCATCTGGCCAATCCGAGCTTCTGCGCCATCCTGCCGCGCGAGGCCGAGGACAAGTTCAAGGACTTCAACCATCCCGACGCGGTCATCGGCACCGGCCCCTTCGTGCTCAAATCCTACGAGAAGGGCGTCCGGGTCGTCTTCGAGCGGAACCCGACCTATTTCATGAAGGGGTTCCCCTACCTCGACGGGGTGACGATCGACATCACGCCCGACGCGGCGGCGCGCCTGGCCGTGCTGCGCGCGGGCAAGGCGGAGCTGCCGCACATCTGGGGCTGGATCAGCCCGGAGGAGGCGCGCTCGCTCAAGCAGACGAGCCCCGAGATGTCGATCACCCCGTACCAGGTGATCGGCCAGGGCTTCATCTACATGCGCACCGACCAACCACCCTTCAACGACGTGCGGGTCCGCCGGGCGGCGTCGCTCGCCATCGACCGGAAGGCGTGGAACGACGCGCTCCTGTTCGGCGAGGGGTGCGTCGACGCGGGGCCGGTGCCCTGCGCGCTCAAGGACTGGAAGCTCGACGCGTCGAAGATCGAGCCGGCCCGGGCCAAGTACCTGATCGGCCACGACCCCGTCGAGGCCAAGCGCCTCCTCGCGGAGGCCGGGCTCGCCAAGGGCCTGACGATCCCGCTCTTCCACTGGCCCGGCTACGTGGTGCCGTGGCGGAACTACTACGAGCTGGCCGCCGAGGACCTCGGCAAGATCGGCATCACCGTCGAGCTCAAGCCCGAGGAGTACGGCAAGTACATCTCCACCACCGCGCTAGGCAAGTACGAGAAGGCGGCGATGGGGCCGTCCACGCCCTTCACCGAGGTCGACGACTTCCTCTACGGGCGCTTCTATCCCGAGCTGCCCACCAACCAGAGCCACGTGGCCGACGCCGAGCTGACCAAGATGCTGGTCGCCCAGCGCCGCGAGATGGATCCCAAGAAGCGGAAGGAGATCGTCGACGACATCCAGCGGTATCTCGCGGACAAGGCCTACTACATCTACGTGCCCCAGTGGCCGCAGTACGTGGCGCACCCGCCCTACGTGAAGGGGTTCCGGCACCACGACGGCTACGGCCTCGGCATGCGGCTGCTCTACACGTGGCTCGATAAGTGAAGCGGTACGTCCTCCGCCGCGTCCTGCTCGCGCTGCCGACCCTCTTCCTGGTGAGCGTGCTGGTCTTCGCGCTCATGCGCTTCATGCCCGGCGACGTGGCCACGCGCATGGTCGAGGGGCACGCCTACGCGCCCACCCTCGCCGCGCTCCGGCACGATCTGGGCCTCGACCGGCCGGTCCACGCGCAGTACCTCGAATGGATCGGCGGCATCGTGCTGCGCGGCGACTTCGGGAAATCCTACTGGACGCGCCAGCCGATCCTCGACGAGTTCGTCCGGCGCTTCCCGGTCACCCTCGAGCTGGCCCTGCTGACCATCCTGGTCTCGGTGGTGCTGGGGGTCGTGGTGGGGATCGTCTCGGCGGTGCGGCAGGACAGCGCGTCGGACTACGTGGGGCGGGTGCTCGCGATCCTCGCCCTCTCCGTCCCCTACTTCGGTCTCGCCGTGCTCGTGGTGGTGCTGCCGTCCATCTACTTCAAGTGGACGCCGGTCTGGACCTACGTGGCCCTCAGCGTCGATCCCGTCGAGAACCTCAAGATCATGCTGGTGCCCGCGTTCGTCTTCGGGGTGACCCGGGCCGGGCCGGTCATGCGCATCATGCGCTCGGCGCTGCTCGACGTGCTGCGCCAGGACTACATCCGCACCGCGTGGTCGAAGGGCCTCGCCGAGCGCCCGATCATCCTGCGTCACGCGCTGAAGAACGCCATGATCCCGGTGATCAGCCTGATCGGGTTGCAGGTGCCGCTCTACATCGGGGGCTCGGTGATCATCGAGTCGATCTTCCGCCTGCCCGGGGTGGGGCTCTTCTTCTTCGAGGCGCTGACGCGGCTCGACTATCCGGTCGTGCAGTCGGTGAACCTGATCATCGCGGCGATGGTCGTCGGCCTCAACCTGCTGATCGACCTCTCCTATGCCTTCCTCGACCCGCGCATTCGATACTAAATCGCAGGGTCCCTCCCCCAGGGTTGCGCCGGCCAAGCCGGCGCTCGAGGCGCGGATCCGGCCGTGGTGGGCCGACGTGTGGGTCCAGATGGTCAGGCGCAAGCCGCTCGGCACGATCGGCGGCGCTATCGTCGTCCTGATGCTCGGGGCGGCGGTGCTGGCCGACTGGATCGCGCCCTATGGCTTCGCCCAGTCGAGCCTGCGCGAGCGGTTCATCGCCATGAGCGGCGCGCACTGGCTCGGCACCGACGAGCTGGGGCGTGACCTGCTGACCCGCCTGATCTACGGGGCTCGCATCTCGCTCTACGTGGGCTTCGGCGCCATCGCCATCGGCAGCGTGCTCGCGACCGCGATCGGCATGCTCTCCGGGTACTTCGGCGGGCGGTTCGATCTGCTCGTGCAGCGCGGGGTGGACGCCTGGATGGCGTTCCCGCCGCTCCTCCTGCTCCTGTCCATCATGTCGCTGCTCGGGCCGAGCGTCTGGAACATCACCACCGTGCTCGGGGTCGCCTTCGGGATCCAGAACTCGCGCGTGGTCCGGGGCGTCGCCCTCCTGATCAAGGAGCACACCTTCGTGGAGAGCGCGCGGGCCCTCGGCGCCGGCCACGTCCGCACGACCCTCACCCACATCCTGCCCAACGTGGTGCCGACCATCATCGTGGTGGCGACGACCGGGCTCTCCACCGTCATCCTGACGGAGGCGAGCCTCTCGTTCCTGGGGCTCGGCGTGCCGCCCCCCTACCCGACCTGGGGCGGCATGCTGTCGCTGGCCGGGCTCGACTACATGTACCGGGCGCCGTGGCTCGCGATCTGGCCGGCGGTGACGCTCTCCCTCGCCGTCTTCGGCTTCAACATGCTGGGCGACGCGCTCCGCGACCTGCTGGACCCGCGGCTCAAGGGCGGCTAGCCGCCGCCCGCTATCGCCGCGGCTTCGTCTTCGGGAGGACTCTGAGCGCGTCCTCGCAGGCTTGCAGCGTCTTGGCCACGTCGGCTTCGCTGTGGACCAGGGAGATGTACATCTTCTGGGTGTTCTTCACCACGCCGCGCTTGATCAGCTCAGTGGTGAAGGCGCGGGCGAGCGCTCCGTCGGACTTCTGGAGCGACCGGTAGTCGGTCACCGGCTCGCCGGTGAAGAGCAGGTCGAAGACCACCGGCTCGCCGACCACCTGGGCGGGGAGCCCGGACTTCCGGGCCAGCTCGGTCAGGCCGGCCATCAGGCGCTTGCCGGTCCCGTGGAGGGTCTCATAGGCCCCGGGCTTGCGCAGCTCGGCCAG
Source organism: Methylomirabilia bacterium (assembly GCA_041478145.1). GTDB lineage: Bacteria > Methylomirabilota > Methylomirabilia > Rokubacteriales > CSP1-6 > CAMLFJ01. The sequence goes on along the minus strand of JBGOVO010000045.1, from coordinate 6,941 downwards.
GGTGGCCAGGCCGGCCACCGCCGCGATGGGGTTGCCGTTGAGCGTGCCCGACTGCGAGATGAAGTCGCCCTTGCCGTCATGCCCCGGGTCGAAGGGGCGCATCAGCGCCTCGGAGGCGCACACCGCGGCCAGGGGGAAACCGCCGCCCACGATCTTGCCGACGCAGGCGATGTCGGGCACCACGCCGTAGTACTCCTGGGCCCCGCCGTAGGCCAGACGAAAGCCGGTGACGACCTCGTCGAAGATCAGCAGCACGCCGTGGCGACGGGTGATCTCGCGGAGGCCCGTCAGGAAGCCGGGCTGGGGCGGGATCAGGCGCTGGAAGGGCTCGACGATCACCGCGGCCAGCTCGTCGGCGTGGGTGGCCACGATGCCCTCGACGGTGGCCAGGTCGTTGTAGGGCGCGACGAGCACCTCGTCCTCGATCGCGTGCGGGATCCCCGACGAGTCGGGCACCGGCGCGGGGAACGCCTTCGGCGAGCGGGGCGACGAGCTCATCATCGCGTAGTCGTGGGCGCCGTGATAGCCGCCCTCGAACTTCAGGATCTTGTCGCGCTGGCGCGCGGTGCGCGCCACCCGCAGGGAAAAGAAGGTGGCCTCGGAGCCGGTGGAGGTGAAGCGCACCTGCTCCGCGCACGGCACGGCCCGGCAGATCTCCTCGGCCAGCTCGATGATGGGCTCGTTGACCATGAAGTAGGTCGAGCCCTCCCCGATCTGCGCGCGCACCGCGGCGACCACCGCGGGATGGGCGTGGCCCAGGATGAGGGGGCCCGACGCGAGCACGTAGTCGATGTACTCGCGCCCGCTCACGTCGTGGATCTTCGAGCCCTTGCCGTGCTTGACCACGAAGCCCACGTCGTCGGCGTAGCGGGAGGTGCCCAGCACGCCGCCGGGCAGCCGCTGGCGGGCGCGCTCCAGCAGCCGGGTCTCTTCGGTGGATCGGGCTCTCGTCGGGTCAGCCATGGGGGACCTCGGACTAGGACGGGGTCGGTTGGGAGAAGCGCTGCGCGTTGCCCATGTGCGGCCACGCGAAGGCCTGCACGTTGGCCAGCATCTGGCGGATGTGATTGCGGTCGTGGTGCACCCACTCGTGGAGGAGATCGGCCACCGTCAGGAGGCCCACCTTGGGGTGGTCCCCGCCGCGCGGCAGATCGGCGGCCTTCAAGCCGGCCACGAGCGTGGCGCTGTCGGCGCGGAGCCGGGCGAACTCGTCGACGAGGGCGGACGCGTCGCGGGCGCAGTCGTGGCGGGCGCGCGCGACCGCGTCCTGATCCCAGCCTTGAAGCTCCGGGCGGTCACCCGAGAGAATGATGCGGATCCTCCCGGCGAAGCCGCGCTGCTCGGTCTCGATCAGATGGCCGAGCACCTCCTTCACGCACCACTCGCCGGCGGCCGGGTGCCAGGCCAGGACGGGGGCCGACAGCGCCGAGAGCTCGGCGCGGATGGTCGTGGCCGCGGACCGGAGCAGCTCGGCGACGGCGGGCGGGGCGAGCGGCTCAGGCGTCACGGATCACGAGCTCGGCCACCGGCACCCCGGCCCGGAACTTCCGGACCAGCTCGTCGGGATCGAACTCGACCCCGATCGGGTTCTGATCGAACGCCGGGGAGTGCATCCACGCCTGTCCCTCCTCCGCGGTGGCGAAGTTGTCGATCTGCAGCTCGATCCGGTTGCCGTCGGGATCGGCGTAGTACATGGACGTGGTCGGGCCGTGGTTGATGCAGCGGAACGGGCGGATCTCCCGCGCTCTCAGCCGGACGTAGTTGTCGAGCAGGTCCCCCATGGAGCCGAACGTGAACGCGACGTGATGGACGCCCGGCGGGTCGGTCGCGCGGACGCCGAGCTCGCCGCCCGGCGCCCGCGGGGTCAGCGGACCGAAGTCGAGAAAGGCCACCCGATGGTGCTCGTCGTCGTAGGTCACGAAGGAGAGCTGCGGGTTCTCGTAGATGACGTGACCGCCGAGCACCTCGCAGTACCACTCCTGCATCTCCGGCTTCCGGTTCGTCTGGAACACGACGTGCGCCAGCTTCGTGGGTGGCATGACTCCCTCCCTTACTGCAGCGGCGAGAAGGCCGAGGGCATGACGATCTTGCTCTCCTGCGCGAGCAGCTCGTCGCCGCCGCCCGGGGGCGGCCAGATGCCGGCCTTGCGCGCCTGCTCCCGGACCGCGAGCCGCTGATCCATGCTCTTGTAGCCCCAGATGTGGATGAACCGGTTTGCCCCGCCGAACTCCACGCCGCCGGCCAGCACCACCGGCGAGAGCTTCGTCCGCGCGCCGATGCTCCCCTCCCACCGCTTCATGACGCCGGGCAGCGAGCCGGGCGTGAGGCTGTAGCGCCGGATCTCGAAGATCGGCCCCATCGTGCCCGGCGTGACGTCGGGGATGAACGGGAACGGCGTCACCACCTCCACGTCCTGATCGACGACGAACTCCCGGATCTTGGGCGGCCAGTTCGCATCCTTGGCCGCCTCGGCCCGGATGCGGGCCCGCTCGGCGAGATCCTTGTAGCCCCACACGTGGATGATCTCGTTGAGGGGGCCGACCTCGGTGTGCCAGAAGGCGGCGAGCGGCGAGTATTTCTTCCGGTACTCGTAGGCTAGGGCGTAGCGCTTCTCGACCTCGGCGAGGCTGCGGGGCTTGAGGGTGTAGGTCCGGAACTCGTAGATCATGGCCGGTCTCCTCTCATCGAGCGGTGCGCTTCAGGTACTGCTTCCACGGCTTCCAGTAGTACTCGCTCCAGCCCCGGGTGATGCTCGCGACGTTCGCGTCGGGGATATTGGCGTGCACCATCGAGATCCGCCCGCCGCCCCGGACCCGGCTGAAGACCAGCACCAGGGTCGAGTCGAGATCCCGCTTCTTCCAGTTCGATCCGCGCCACGACTGCACGATCAGGCGCTTCGGCACGATCGCCAGGTTGCGGCCGCGAAGGTGCCCGGCGTGGGCCATGAACGCGCCGCCCACCCGGCGGCTCATCACCGCCTTGGCGCAGGTCGCGGCGGAGTGCTTCCGGGTGCTCAGATAGGTGTCGAACAGCGCCTCCGGCGAGGCGCGGAAGGTCACCTTCTGCTGGATCGTCTTCGGCATCAGCCGGCGGCCAGGGGGTACAGACGCGCGCAGTTGTCCCACAGGATCTTCGCCTTGGTCTTGTCGCTCACGCCCTCGAGGGCGACGAACTCCTGGATGGCCTCGGGGAAGAGCCCGTCCGAGTGCGGGTAGTCGGTGGAGACGACGATGTTGTCGTCGCCGATCGCTTCCACCACCTGCCGGAGCACCTTCTCGTCGGCGTCGGTGGCGATATAGCACTGACGATAGAAGTACTCGCTCGGGCGCCCGCCGATCTGCACCTCCGAGCCGGGGCCGAACTTCTCCCAGGCCTCGTCGAGCCGCCAGAGCCACCAGGGCAGCCACCCGCACGTGCCCTCCAGGAACGCGCAGCGCAGCCGCGGATGCCGCTCCAGCACGCCGCCCGCCGCGAGGCTGGCGAAGGCGAACATCAGCTCCACCGGATTGCGCCCGGCCTGGCCGATCACCCGGCCGTTCGGGTGGTCCAGGTAGCGGCGGGCGATGTCGTCGCGCAGCGAAGACTGCCCGGTCGGGTGAAATCCGATGGGCACCCCCAGCTCCTCGATGGTGTCCCAGAGCGGCTCGAATTCCGGGTCGTGGATGTGGCGCCCGTTGATCGGATTCGGATTGCCGATCACCGCCACCGCGCCCTTGTCCCGCACGGCCCGGCGCGCCTCGCGGGCGGCGAGTCGCGGATCGTGAAAGGCGACCTGCGCCGCGAACTTGAGCCGTTTCGGATCGTACTGGCAATAGTCGTGGGTCCAGTCGTTGTGGGCCCGCGCGAGGGCGTCGGCCACCGCGGGCTCGAGATCGTCGTGCATCAGCACCTGGCGGCCGCGCGTGCCGTAGAGGATGCCCACGTCGATGCCCTCGATGTCCATGGCCTGCACGTGGCTCTGGGCGTCGTATTGACAGGCGTGCGCTACCGCATAATGGGGGTGCCGCTGGCTCGACCGCCGGAAGAGGTCGGCGCCCACCGCGGCGGTCCGCGGGTGCTTCGACATCTCGCCCAGGGCGAGCGGCCCGATCTGGATGATCGGCTGGTTCGGCGATCCGCCGGCCCGCCGCTCGAACTTCGGCGCGAACTTCTTGAACGGCTCGTCGAGGTAGCGCTCCCAGAGGCCGTCCGGCTCCATCGTGTGGAGATCGCTGTCCATCACCTTGAAGTCATGCTTCATGACTCACCTCCCGACGGCGGCGCCGGCCCTCTGCGCGTCGGCTCTCTGGAAGTGCGCCTCGGTGAAGCCGTAGAGGTGGGCTCCCCCCAGCAGGATCTGCGCCGCGAGCTCGCGGGGGATGTTCTTGAGGAGGTTGTCCGCCACGTGGGGGAAGTTGGAGTCGAAATGGGGGTAGTCGGTCGAGATGCACATCCGGTCGGCGCCGATGAGCCCCGCGGTGGCCTCGATCTCCGGCTCGCTCCCCTCGACGGCGGCCCAGCAGTTGCGCCGGAAATACTCCCGCGGCGTCAACGCGAGGTAGGGCGCGTGCGAGTCCCGGTACTGCGGATAGTCCCACTCGATACGCGACAGGAGGCCCGGCACCCAGGAGTTCTGGGCCTCCAGGAAGCCCACCCGCAGCTTCGGGTGGAACTCGAATACCCCGCCGATGATCATCGCGATCAGCGCCTGCTGCATCTCGATCCAGTGGCTGGCGACGTGACGGTAGAACCGATTCTCGCCGTACAGCGGGATCATCCGCGAGTACAGCGCGCTCACGCCCTCGTGAAAGCCCCAGGTCACGTCGAGCTCTTCGTGCAGGCGGTAGAGCGGGTCCCAGTAGTTCGAGTGCCAGTAGTGATCGTTCACCAGGTTCGGCCGGATGAACGACCCGACCGCGCCCAGCTCCCTCACGCCGCGCACCAGCTCCCGGCAGGCCAGATGCACGTCGTGCACCGGCAGCATCACCACGAACTTCAAGCGGTCGGGGCTATGGCGGCAGAAGTCGTGGATCCAGTTGTTGTAGGCCTGGCACAGCGCGAGCGAGAGCCGTGGGTCCAGGTTGTCGCGCGCGATGAGGCTCAGACCGCTCGTGGGGTAGAGCACCGCGATGTCGACCCCTTCCATCTCCATGCCCATCACCTGGGCTTCCGGGTCGTAGTCGCGCTCGACCGCGAAGTCCAGGCGGCCCGTGTCGGCGAGGCGAGACCCCGAGAGGGGCTGGGTGCTCTGGGTCGGACCGCGCCGGACGCGCTTGCGATACTGCTGCAAATCGGAGTCCGCGGTGGGCAGCCCGTCGATCAGGGTCAGGCCGGCCGGACCGCGGCACGGGCGACCGTCGGCCCCTACCTGTACGCTGACCCGGTGCTTGAATGCCGGGTCCAGGTAGCGATCGAAGAGATCGGGTGGCTCCATGACGTGCATGTCGGAATCGACGAAACGCAGACCCTCTTTCATGTCACCCTCCTCTCGCGATCGGGCCATTGATCGGATCCGGAGCCGCGGGGCAAGCCTAGACCCGGGTCGGCGGGTGGTCAAGGAGTGAAACGATGCTATGGTGCTCGGCGATCATGACGACGGCGCGGCCGTGTGATAGTCTGCGCCCGCATCAGGGACCGAACCGCTCGCCAGGAGGGGACCCCATGACCACGCGCAGGGAATTCCTCGCCGAGACCGCCGGCGCAGTGGCCGGCCTCGCCTTCGTCGGCTGCGGTCTGCTCCGGGCCCGGCCCGCGATGGCGCAAACCCCACGCCGGCAGGTCATGGTGAGTGGCCGGCGCGTGAAGACCGTCGACGTGCACGCGCACTGCGCGGTGCCCGAGGCGCTGGCCCTGATGGGACTGTCGATCAGCCTGCCGACCCGGCCGCCTGGCCTGCTCATGGGCCAGCCCCAGGAGCGGCTCGCCGCGATGGACGCTCAGGGCATCGACGTCCAGGCGCTCAGCATCAACCCGTTCTGGTACAAGGCGGAGCGGGATCTCGCGACCCGGATCATCCAGATCCAGAACGAGAAGCTCGCGCAGGCCTGCGCGGCGCCGCCGGATCGGTTCGTGGCCTTCGCCACCGTGGCCCTGCAGTTTCCGGACCTCGCGGCCGCGCAGCTCGAGGAAGGCGTCAAGAAGTACGGCCTGCGCGGCGCGGCCATCGGGGGCAGCGTCAACGGCGAGGAGCTCTCCGACCCGAAGTTCCACCCGTTCTGGGCCAAGGCCGAGCAGCTCGGCGTGCTGATCTTCATCCACCCGCAGGGCTCGGTCGAGCTGAACGCGACCGGCCGGCTCAAGGGCAGCGGCGGGCTCGACAACGTCATCGGCAACCCCCTCGAGACCACGATCGCCCTCTCCCACCTGATCTTCGAGGGCACCCTCGACCGCTTCCCCGGGCTCAAGATCTGCGCGGCGCACGGCGGCGGCTATCTCCCGTCCTACGCGGGGCGCTCCGACGCGGGGTGCGTGACCGTCCCGGCCCGGTGCACAACCGGGCTGCGGAAGAAGCCGACGGAGTACTTCCGCCAGCTCTACTTCGATTCGCTGGTCTTCACCCCGGAGGCGCTGCGACACCTCGCCGCCGAGACCGGCCCGGGCCAGATCGTCATGGGCACCGACTATCCCTACCCGTGGACCCGCACGTCGGTGGACCACATCCTGGCGACGCCCGGCCTGAGCGACGCCGAGCGCGCGGCGATGCTGGGCGACACCGCGGTGAAGCTGCTCGGCATCACCGGGTAGCCGCCACGCGTCAGGCGTTATACACTCCGGCGGCGCACCTGTCACCCGGTGCCGGGAGGTATCCATGAGATTCACCTGGTTCAACCTGATGCCCTGGCCGTACCTGCCCGACGACTTCCGGGAGAAGAATCGCTCGGTGTGGGTGGACATTCCCAGTAAGCTCTACGATCCGAAGAAGGGCCACTTCGTCTACCACCAGTACATGGACCAGCTCGAGT
>JBGOVO010000122.1:0-9822 GCA_041478145.1 Methylomirabilia bacterium | reverse complement strand
TGCGCCCTTCGCCCGTTTATGAAAGGCGGGGCAACAATGTAGTCGAGGGTCGCGCTCGGGCCCACATCCTCAGCAGCTTTCCCCTTCCTGAAGGCAAGGACCTTCACGCTAGCCCACGCCCATCCGGGCGTCCTGGTCTTGGTCCTGACGGCCGGCTTGCACCATGTTCCAGTCCGAACGGGCGTCACTACCCCGCGGAGCGCCTCTACCATGTAGAGCTGGCTGCGCCAGCTCGCGGCACAGAACACCAACATCCAGTGCCCGGTCTTGAGCCGCTTGGCCGCTTCCCGGAGGACAACCGCCACCGTCGCGGTAAGCGCGTGTTCTTCCCCGCGCCCGTCAAAGGCATAGGGGGGGTCCGTGATGATCAGGTCGGGCGACTCATCGAGCGTCGCCATGAGGTCGAGGGCGTGGCCGCGGATGATCATGTGAGATCAGCACCCCCAGGTTCCGTCACGGCGGGTGCAGGAGAATCGGCGGGCGTCCTCGCCCAGCCGATCAGCCGCCCGAGCCACTTGTTAAGCCCTCCCCAGCCCCGGCGAATCGAGATCATCGCGCCTTCTCCTGCCACTGGTACAAGGACGTCGTCCCCACGCGAGTCTCGAAGGCGTGGAGTTCTCGACAGGCATCCGGGTGACCCTGCGAAGGCTTGACCCCGTTCTGGACCGACCCCACCAGGTAAGCCCACGTCATGAGGATCGCGTCGGCCTCGCTGTAGCCGTAGCCGTCTCTGAGCACCTGGGCTCCATGAACGTTGGCGTTCTGCTCGCAGGTGAATGCCTTGGCTTTTCCCTGGCAGTCATCGCGGGCGTCTGCCCACCACGAATGCCCGATCTCGTGGGCCATGACGACGCGAAGGGAGGGGTTCAGCGCGCTGGCGGGGACGAGGATCGCGTGTCCGCCGTGCTGGTACTGCGGCGTCATCCCGCTCCATGTCACCACTACTCGGGCGGGGATGCAGGCGCTCGCAGGCTGCCGGGTGCGGCACTCCTCTGCGAGCTTGGCCAAGACGCCTTCAATCACCTGCGCCTCGTCTTGCTGGGCTGGGATGAGACTGTGCCAAATGTCGGTCTTAACGTGCCCCGGGGTGGCGCAGGCGCTCAGCAGCAGCACGAGCACGGCCAGGAGCAGAGCAAAGGGGCTCATCGCGCTATCCCCTTGCGGCAGTCCCCCACAACAGGGAGGGCCGCCCCGGGGATCAATGTCTGAACCGGCGAGCTGGTGGTGAGAGTGCGGCGGCCTTCCTCACAGGCAGCTCGGGTGCTGTACCGAGGGCTCACCCACACGCTGCCGTCGCTCAGGGTCAGGTCGTAGGAGAGGCTGTACTCGTAGCCGGCACAGGCCGCGAGGGAGAGGAGTGCCAGCAGGACCACCACACCCAGCCGCACCACCCGCCGAGCGGCCAGGATCAGCCGATCAAGATCTCGCTCCCGCTGCGCCGGGTGCTCAGGGCGCGGCGTCATCTCTCGCGTCGTCTGGAGTTGGGCGAGCTGCCGAATCGCCTTCACAAGCGAGCTACCGAAGGGGAGCCTCGGCCGGGCGCTCACTGAGCCACCTTCGGCCGCTTCCTGGCGAGCTGGCGGGCGAGGAGCTGGAGCAGCCGGCGGCCATCCGGGCGTGCTACCGTGCCTGCTACCAAAGGCTTGTTGCTACCGCTCCGGCTACCGCTCTGAGACACACTGAGCGGATCGGTGGGGGTGCCTAAACCGGGGGTTTCTGTGGGGACTTGGTCGGCTGGGTCTGCTCGGTGTGGCTCAGGCGGGGCCGTTTGGCTCCGTAGCCTTGTCGCGTCATGAGCGAGCGGCACGAGACCGTGATCGTGGGCGGCGGGCACGCCGGCCTCGCCCTCAGCGCCCATCTGAGCCGGCGCGGGCGCGAGCACGTCATCCTCGAGCGGGGGCGGGTGGGCGAGCGCTGGCGGAGCGAGCGCTGGGATTCGCTGATGTTCCAGTTCCCGAGCTGGAGTCTCCGGCTTCCCGGCCACGAGTACCGCGGCAGCGAGCCGGACGGCTTCGCGTCGCGCGACGAGGTCGTCGCGTTCATCGAGCGCTATCGGGAGATCATCCGGGCGCCGGTTCGGACCGGCGTGCGCGTGACCCGCGTCGGCCCGGCGGGCGGCGGCGCCTTTCGGCTCGAGACGACCGAGGGCGGGCTGACCGCCGGCAACGTCGTGGTGGCGACCGGCCCCTACCAGGAGCCCGGTCTCCCTCCCGCGAGCCGCGACCTGCCGGTGGGCGTGTATCAGGTTCACTCGAGCGGCTACCGCAATCCGGCCCAGCTTCCGCCCGGCGCGGTCCTGGTCGTGGGCTCCGGCGCCTCGGGCTGCCAGATCGTCGAGGACCTGCTCGCCGCGGACCGGGTCGTATACCTCTCGGTGGGACGCCACCGGCGGTTTCCCCGCCGCTACCGCGGCCGCGACATGTTCTGGTGGATGGACCGCATGGGCACGCTTGATCAGACGCTCGAGGAGCGCCCCGAGGCGCGAGAGCGGCCGAACCCTCTCGTCACCGGCGTCGGCGGCGGCCACGAGATCGATGTGCGACGCTACGCCGCTGACGGCGTCACCCTGCTCGGCCATCTCCAGGCGGTCGACGGATCGCGCCTGCGCCTGGCCGACGACCTCGAGGAGCAGCTGGCCCGGGGCGACGAAGGGATCGCGGTGTTCAAGCGATCGGTCGATGCCTACATCACGAGGTCGGGTCTCGCTGCGCCCGACGAAACGGAGCCCTACGATGTCGCGCCGCCGCGGGCCGCGCGCGCGGCGCCGATTCGCGAGCTGGATCTCGAAGCGGCGCGCATCACGGCGGTGGTCTGGGCCACCGGCTTCCGGCGCGACTTCGCGTGGATCGACCTGCCCGTCTTCGACGACAAGGGCGAGCCCATCCACCGGAGAGGCGTCACCGGCTGCGCGGGCCTCTACTTCCTGGGTCTGCCGTGGCTCCACACGCTCAAGTCGTCGGTGCTGTGCGGCGTCGGGGACGACGCCGCCCATCTGGCCGAGTGCATCGCCGCGAGGACCCGCGTCCCCGCACTGAGGAGGAGCTGATGGCCATCGAGTTCATCGGCATGATCGGGGTGAGGCCCGAAGGGGCCGACGGCGCCGCGGTGCACGTGATCGGCGGTGAGATCGATATGGGGTGGGTCCGGGATTTCTCCCGCGCGCACGAGCAGGCCGGTTTCGACAAGGTCCTCGTCGGCTACACCGCGACCTCGGCGGACGGCTTCCTCGTCTCGGGCTATGCGGCGGCCCATACCGAGCGGCTCGGCTATCTCATCGCCCATCGCCCCGGCTTCGTGGCCCCCACGCTGGCCGCGCGAAAGGCGGCCACCCTCGACCAGCTCTCGGGCGGGCGGATCGCGCTCCACATCATCACCGGCGGGAGCGACGCCGACCAGGCGCGCGACGGCGACTTCGTCGGGCACGACACGCGCTATCGTCGCACCGACGAGTACCTCGGGCTGATGCGCCGGATGTGGACCGAGGAGCGGCCGTTCGACCACGCCGGCGAGTTCTACCGGGTGGTGGCGGCCTACTCGGACGTCAAGCCGCTGCAGAAGCCCCACATCCCGCTCTACTTCGGCGGCGCCTCCGAGGCGGCGCATCAGATCGGGGCCAAGCACTGCAACGTCTACATGCTCTGGGGCGAGCCGCTGGCCGCGATCCGCGAGCGCATCGCGACCCTGCGCGCGGTGGCCGCGCGCATCGGCCGAGAGCCCCGAGTCAGCGTCTCGCTGCGGCCGATCATCGCCCCGACGGAGGCGCAAGCCTGGGCCAAGGCCCGGTCCATCCTCGAGCGGGTGCGGGCCAAGCAGGGCGATCGAACGCTCCCGCTTCCCGAGGCGGTGGGAGCCCAGCGGCTCGTCGACTTCGCCCAGCAGGCCGAGGTTCACGACAAACGCCTCTGGACGCCCATCGCAGCCGCGGTGGGGGGCGCGGGCAATACCACCGCGCTGGTCGGCACGCCCGAGCAGGTGGCGGAGTCGCTGCTCGACTACTACGAGTTGGGCGTCACCACGCTCCTGATCCGGGGCTTCGATCCCCTCAACGACGCCGCCGACTACGGACGGGAGCTGATCCCGCTCGTGCGGGCCGAGGTCGCGCGTCGCGAGCGGGATCGCGCGGCGGCGTGAGGCGACGGATAGAGCGGCCGGCTCAGCGGGTCGGCGGCGCGACGAAGGAGCGGATCAGGTCGCGCGCGGCGGCGCCGCTCCAGTCCTTGGCGCCGACCATGCGGCCGACGAGTCGGCCCTCGCGATCCACCAGATACGCGGTCGGCGGGCCCCAGACCCCGTAGAGCCGGCCGGTGACGTCGCCGGTGGTATCGAGGAGCACGGGCGCCACATACCCACGCTCGCCCACGACCCGCTTCACCAGCTCCGCGCTCTCACGGAAGCTGATGAGCAGCACCTCGAGCCCCTGTCCTTTGAACTCCTGGTACAGCCGATTGACGGAAGGTAACTCCTCCCGGCAGTCCGGTCACCAGGTGGCCCAGAAGAAGAGCAGGAGCGCCTTGCCCTTCTGGTCCTCGATCCGCACGGTGCGGCCGTCGAGCGCGGGCAGCGCGAAGGCGGGCGCGGGCTTGGGCGACTCGTAGGCCAGCACGCCCATCTTCTCCCAGGCCGCCGGCGCGGCGGCGGGCTGCGCCGCCGCGACCGTGGCCCAGAGCGCCGCCGCGATCAGACTTCCCGCGGCGAGCTTTGCGATCATCAGACGCCCGCGTCCTTGAGGGCCTTGAGCACTTCCGCGGGATCCAGCAGGTCCAGCGGGTTGGCCTCGACCTTGATCCAGCGGACGACCCCGTTCTTGTCGATCACGTAGTAGGCGCGCTTGGCGTAGCGGAAGATCGGGCTCTTGTCGTCGGTGACCAGCGCGTCGTAGGCCGGAAGCATCGTGCGGCGGAAATCGGAGAGCAGGAGGTAGGTGATCTTGTTCTGCTTGCCCCAGGCTTCCAGCGTTGCGACATGGTCGGCACTCACGCCCACGACCTGGGCGCCCGCGGCCTCGAACTGGGGCATGGCCCCCTCGAAGCCGAGCAGTTCCTTGGTTCAGGTGCCGGTGAACGCCTGGATGAAGGTGAAGATGACGACCGGGCCCTTGGCCGTCAGGTCGGACAGCTTGACCTGCTTGCCGCCGGGGGCCGCCAGGGTGAAGTCGGGCGCTTTCTGGCCGACTTCGAGGGCGGCGACCGGGCTGGCGAGGGCCAGGCCGGTCAGCAGCAGGGCCGCGACCAGCAACGGGGTGGCTCGACGCATGGCATCCTCCTTTCAGGGTGAGGGGTGACGTCCACACAACGCCCGGCGGCCTCCCGAAGTTTCCGGGCCTCGCGCATAATGTCCCCATGCGCCCGCTACTCCCTGGCGAGCCCTTCGGTGCCGACGGCGCGGCCTGCCACGAGGTCACGAGCAGGATACATCGAGAGCGGGCGCTCCTCGCCGCCTGGGGACGGGCCATCCTGCTGCAGCTCGCCCACCCCCAGGTGGCCCGCGGGGTGGCGGAGCACAGCGGATTCACGACCGAGCCCTGGGGGCGGCTGCGGCGGCTGCACCGGACCGTGAGCGCGATGCTCGCGCTGACCTTTGGCACCGGCGAGGAGGCCGACGCGGCCGCGCGCCGGATCAATGCGATCCACGATCGGGTTCACGGCCGACTCGACGCGCCCGCGGGCGGCGCACCGGCGGGCGCCTTGTACAGCGCCCACGATCCGGCCCTGCTCACCTGGGTGCACGCCACGCTGCTGGACTCGTTCCTGCTCGGCTACCGGCGCTTCGTCGGGCCGCTCGACGAATCCGCGGCCGATGCCTATTGCGCCGAAGCGAGCGGCATCGAGGGCCGGCTCGGGATCCCGGCCGGTCGACTCCCCCGAACGGCCGCCGCGCTGCGCGAATATCTCGACGAGATGCTGGCGTCCGGCGACATCGCGGTCACCGACACCGCCCGGGGTCTGGCGCGCGAGGTGCTGGCACCGCCGGGCCCGCGCATCATGAAGCCGCTGCTCTGGCTGGCCGCGCTGCCGGCGGTCGGGCTCTTGCCTCCGGCCATTCGGGTCGCGTATGGCTTTCCGTGGGATGCGCGCCGCGAGCGCGCGCTGCGCGTGATGGCCGCCGCCTCGCGGGGCATCCTGCCGCTCGTGCCGCCGCCGCTGCGCTACTGGCCGGCCGCGCGCCGCGCGGTCCGGCGCGAGGGGCGCGGATGAGCGAGATCAGGCTGGCGATGGAGTCGCCCCGTCAGGCCGACGTGGCGCGGCTGCTCGAGGCCCTCGACGCCTATCAGAGCGCACTCTACCCACCGGAGAGCAACCACTTTCTCGACGTGGAGGCCCTGGCGGCGCCGAACGTCCGGTTGATCGTCGCGCGTCGGGGAGCGGAGGCGGTGGGCTGTGGCGCGCTGCGCATCGACGCCGGCTACGGGGAGCTGAAGCGGATGTTCGTGGTGCCGGAGGCGCGCGGGCTGCGGGCGGGCCGGCGCATTCTCGACCGGATCGAGGCGGAGGCGCGTCGGGAGGGGCTCGGCTGCCTGCGCCTCGAGACCGGCATTCACCAGTCGGAGGCGCTCGCGCTGTATCGGTCGTCGGGCTACGCGGAGCGCGAGGCCTTCGGCGAGTACGCGCCGGATCCGCTCAGCGTCTTCATGGAGAAGAGCCTCTGACGGCCCCACCACATGCCGAGCACCGCCGCGGTGCCGCCGACTCCGACGGCCCCCCACACGGCGCCGCGTCGAATCGCCTCCCAGCCGCGATTGGCCTTCACCATCACGTGGGCCGGGATGGCGCCGAGGTCGGCCCGGACGCGCCACTGGGCGAAGGCCATGGGATCCGCGGGGTGCCAGAAGGCACCCTGATCGTCCGCGACGCAGAGGTGGAGCTCGCAGCTCTCCGGGTCCGTGCAGCGCTCGGCCTTCCAGCCGAGCCCGCGGCTCCGCATCCCGGCGCTCTGGAGCATCATGCGCCCAGTAGCCATATGGTACCGAGTCCCACCAGCACCGCCGTCCTGATCAGTCCCGCCAGGCCCATGACTCGCCTCCGGTCGTGGAATCCAGCACCTTCTATACTCGTGTGACGCGCCGACGTCGCGCTTCGTTTCACTGCTCCTCAAGGCATCTTTGTATCCGCTCGCCTCGCCTGCGGCTGCGGCTCGCCAAGGCATCTTTGTATCCGCTCGCCTCGCCTGCGGCTGCGGCTCGCCAAGGCATCTTTGTATCCGCTCGCCTCGCCTGCGGCTGCAGCTCGCCAAGGCATCTTTGTATCCGCTCGCCTCGCCTGCGGCTGCAGCTCGCCAAGCCATTGCTGGACCCGAGAGCGGAGGCGGGCTCGCCCCTCGCGCAGAACCGGTGTGTGGCGAGGGAGCCGCACTTCTTCAACCCGCGCTCCGCTCCGGGCGTTCCAGAAGGTAGCAAGAGACGCGCCACGTGGAATTCGAGGGAAATGGCGTGTCTCACCGCGCTACGATGCTCCGCGTTAGGAAAGACTTGGACGGGACTGTGGAAGGAATTTCCCTGAGGTGGCCCCCGGAGTGGCGACGAGGCCCTCGCCAAATCACTGTGTTAGAGTACGCGCATGCGGGGCGCGCTCGTGACCGTGGAGGGCGTCGAGGGATCCGGTAAATCCACCCAGTGCACGCGGCTGGCCGAGCACCTGACCACTCGGGGCATCGAGGTGGTGCGCACGAGCGAGCCGGACGGCACCCCGCTCGGCGCGCGCGTGCGTGCCCTGTTCGAAGGTGACGGCCCCACACCGACACCCCTCACGCAGACCTTCCTCTTCATGGCGGCCCGCCAGGAGCATGTCACGCGCGTCATCGCGCCGGCGCTGGCGCGGGGCGCCGTGGTGCTCTCGGATCGCTACGCGGATGCCACGGTGGCCTACCAGGGGTACGGGCAGGGCGTGGACGTTCAGACGATCAAAGAGCTGAACATGCTCGCGACCGGCGGCGTCCTGCCGGATCTCACCCTGGTGCTCGATCTGGACCCGGCTGTCGGCATGCGGCGCATCCGCGGCCGCGCGCTCGACGCCTTCGAGAAGATGGACCTGGCCTTCCACCAGCGGGTGCGCGAGGGATATCTGGAGATCGCCCGGAGCGACAAGAACCGCGTAGTGGTCCTGGATGCCGGCCGCGAGCCGGACGCGCTGCACGGGGACGTCGTCCGGTCGGTGGACGAGTGCCTGGCGCGACGGGGAGGTAGCGGTGGCGCTTGACGCGATCCGTGACCAGCCCGAGGCGGTGACGCTGCTGGGGCGCGCGCTCGCGACCGGACGTGTCGCGCACGCCTACGCCTTCGTCGGCCCCGAGGCCTCCGGCCGCAAGGCCACCGCGCTGGCGTTCGCGGCGGCGCTGGTGGACCCCGACGGCGGGCCCGCGGCGGCCCGGGTGGAGCGGGGCCGCCATCCCGACGTGCACGTGCTGGGGCCGACGCCGCCCGCGAGCAATCCCAAGGGCCCCCAGGCGCTGCGCATCGAGGCCGTCCGGGAGCTGGGGCGGCTGGCGGCGCTCAAGCCCGTGGAGGCGGCGTGGAAGGTGTTCGTGGTGGACGAGGCGGAGAAGATGACCGCGGCCACGCCCCAGGCCTTTCTCAAGACGCTGGAAGAGCCGCCCGCGCGGACGATCATCATCCTGATCCTCTCGCAGCTTCGCGCGCTGCCTGCCACCGTGCTCTCCCGTTGCCAGGTCGTGCGCTTTCGCCCGCGGGCCACCGACGGCGTGCCCGCCCTGCTCCCCGATGCCCGGACCGACGCCCACGCCGGGAGCCTGCGGCTCCTCGCCGAGGCGCGTGAGCAGGGCGTCGAGGCCATCTTGAGGCTGGGCGAGCAGGTGGGCCGGGATCGCCAGGCCGCGGAGACCTTCGTCGAGGCGTGCTGGTTCTGGCACCGCGATCTGCTGTGCGGGCAGGCGGGGGCCCGCGCCGGCGTGATGCTCTTCGGGGAGGCGGCGCTCGCGGCGGCGCGCGAGCGGTCGCTCGACCAGGTGATGAGCGCGCTGCGCGATTGTCGCGAGGCCTGGTACGCCATCCAGGGCAATGTCTCCCCTCGGCTCAGCGTGGAGGTGCTGCTCGGGCGCCTCACGGGACAGGCCGCCTGAGCGCCATGAGCCTACCCATCGAGCCCTTCGATTCCCTCGCGCCGGCCCCCCCATCAGCCGACGGGGCGCCCGGGTACCTGATCGGCGTGCGGCTGCGCGAGCCGCTCGCCGCCGAGGATCACCTGACCACCGACGTCGCGCTGCAGGTCGGCGACTTCGTGGTGGTGGAGACGGGCGGCGGCAGCACGGTGGGGGAGGTGCGGCGGCCCAAGCGGCCGGTGCCGTCGTTCAAGCGCGACCGGGCCTATCGCCGGGTAATCCGCCGGGCCACCTCGGGCGAGGTGGCGGAGTGGCGCGAGCGGCGGGCCCGGGAGGTCAAGGGGGTGGAGACCTGCCAGCGGCTGGCGCGCGGGCGCTCCCTCGCCATGAAGATCGTGGACGTGGAGATCGAGCCCTCGCGCCGCCGCGTCACCGTGTTCTTCAACTCCGAGGAGCGGGTGGACTTCCGCGATCTGGTGCGCGACCTGGCCCGCGAGTTCCACGCCCGGATCGAGATGCGCCAGATCGGGGCCCGCGATACCACCAAGCTCCTCGACGGCATCGGGCCCTGCGGCCGGCAGCTCTGCTGCTCCTCGCACCTGCGCAAGTTCGAGCCCATCTCGGTGAAGATGGCGAAGGCGCAGGACATGCCGCTCACCGACAGCCGGCTCCTCGGCAACTGCGGGCGGCTCAAGTGCTGCCTGCTTTACGAGTTCTCGACCTACGAGGAGCTCCGCTCGCGCCTCCCGCGGGTGAACACCGCGTGCTCGT
>JBGOVO010000415.1:0-3289 GCA_041478145.1 Methylomirabilia bacterium | reverse complement strand
CGTCCACGAACCGGTCGCCCCGCACGTTGACGATCAAGCCGAGGGGATACGAGTGCTTCTGGAACATGTCGCCCACGCGCCGGTCTCCGAACATGGGCGCGTTGAGGTCCCACGCCACCGCATGGCAGGAGGACCAGTGGCCGTAGGCCTGTGCCCCGATCTCGAGCGCCATCGCGATGCCCTCGCCCACGTTGTGGCGGGTGCCGCGTACGCGCGCCAGGTCCCAGTTGGGGCCGAGGTAGCGCGTGCGCCACTCGGGATTGGCCTCGAACCCGCCCGAGGCGATCACCACCGCGCGGCAGGGAATCTCGCTCGCCCCGGTCGCGCCGCGGGTGATCACACCGGTCACGCGCCCCGAGCCGTCCTGGATCAGCTTGTGGCCCGCGGTACCGTAGCGCACCTCGATGCCCACCTTGGCCGCGCGCTCGAAGAGCGCCTCCACCAGTCCGGGGCCGCCCCCGACCGCTTCCAGGTTGAGCCCACCCCAGAAATGATGGCGATCCCCGACCTTGTAGGACTGGCGGCTGAACATGAGGATCCAGCGGATACCCTGGGTGCGCATCCACATCACGGTCGGCTTCGAGCGCTGGACGAGGTGCTGGGCCAGGTCCAGGTCGGAGCGGCCCTCGGTGACCCGCATGATGTCGTCGTAGTACTGATCCTCGGTGTACGGGGGGATGGTGATGGTCCGGGCTTCCTCGTCGCTCAGGTCCGGGATCACGTCGCGTCTCAGGTCGTCCAGGCCCTGATGCGCGAAGCGGAAGCCGCCCGCCGTGAAGAAGGAGTTGCCGCCCCGCTCCGCCTCCGGCGCCTTCTCGAGCACCAGCACCGAGGCCCCGCCCGCGCGGGCCGCGAGGGCCGCGCACAGGGCGGCGTTGCCGCCGCCTATCACCACCACGTCATGCGCCATGGATCGAGTGCCTCCAGGGGGGCCGGCTCAGACGAGCCCGGCCAGCATCACGAGACCGAGAACGATGCGGTACCACCCGAACGGCGCGAAGCTGTGCGTCTGGACCCAGCGCAAGAGCCACCGCACGACCACGAAGGCGGTCACCGCGGAGACCACCGTGCCCAGCGCCAGCAAGCCCCAGTCGGCGGGCGGGCCCGTCGGATGACGCAGGGCCTGATACGTCTCGAGCGCCCCGGCCGCGAGCAGGGTCGGCACGCCGACCAGGAAGGAGAACTCGGTGGCGGCGGGCCGGGCCAGGCCGAGCAGCATGGCGATCATGATGGTGGCGGCGGCGCGCGAGGTGCCGGGAAAGACCGCGGCGAGGAGCTGCGCCAGTCCCACCGCGATCGCCATCACCCACGTGACGTCCCCGCGGCCGGGCCGACGCCGCAGCGACCACTCGACGAGCAGGATCACGACCCCGCCCACCAGCGTGGCCCACGCGATCGGCGCGATCTCCTTCGGGAGCGAGAAGCCCCCGCGCTTGAGCGCGAGGCCGCCCGCCCCCGTGATGACGAAGGCCAGCAGCAGCTTGAGCAGGTAGCCGCCCGCCTCGGGCTCCAATATGCGCGAGAGCAGGTCGCGCAGCCGCCCCCCGAAGACGGCGAGCACCGCCAGGGCGGCCCCCGACTGAATGGTGATGTTGAACAGATCCGACTGGTGCGTCAGCAGGCGCGAGTTCTCCACCAGGAGCAGGTGACCGGTGGAAGAGATGGGGAGGAACTCGGTGACGCCCTCGATCACGCCCAGGATGACGACGGCCAGCCACTCAGGCACGGGAGGGTCAGCCCACGATCTCTTCGCCGCCGTCGACGCCGATCACATTGCCCGTGATCCAGTGCGTGTCGGGATGGCTCAGGACGACGATGGCGCGGGCCACGTCGTCGGTGGTGGTCAGCCGACGATGCGGGTTCCGCCGGGCCGCCTGCTGGGAGAATTCCTCGTAGTTGGGGATCTTCTGCGCGGCGGGCGTCGCGGTGACCCCGGCCCGGATGGAGTTGGCGGTGATGCCGTGGGGGGCCAGCTCGGCGGCGAGCTGGCGGATGTTGGCCTCGAGCGCGGCCTTGGCCGCGGACACCGGGCCGTAGAAGGGGAGCACGCGCGCGCCGCCCGCCGAGGTCATGGCGTAGATGCGGCCGCCGCGCCCCATCAGGCCACGCCCCACCAGCTCCTGCGTCCAGTAGACGAGGCTGTGGGCCATCACGTCGAGGGTCATGTCCATCTGCGCCTTCGTGACCGCTTCCTTGATGGGATCGGTCACGAAGAGCTTGAGCGTGCCGAACGCGAGCGAGTGGAGCATCACGCGCACCTGGCCCATCTGGTCCCGCGCGCGCAGCACCCGCTCCATCTCGGCGGCCACCTCGGCGCGCTTCTCCTCGTCGGCCGCGTTGACGTTGAAGAAGCGCGCCTGCCGCCCGAGCGCGCCGATCTCGCCCGCGAGCCGCTCCACGTTGGGCAGGGTGGCCTTCCGGTCGAGGTGCACGCCGAAGATGTCGAGCCCCGCGCGCGCGAAGGCCAGGCTCGTGGCGGCGCCGAAGCCGGAGGACGCGCCCAGGATGAGGGCCCAGCCGCGCAGCGTGATCGGAGAGGCGTCGGTGGTCATGGCATTCCTCGATTGGCGGGATTCGCCTGCTCGCGCCGGGGTCATTCTATCAGAAGTTCTCCGCGCGTTTAAAGTTGCGCCCTTAGCGGCCTGCTCGTTGCCGGTTGCGAGGGTTCGGGTGACGTGTGCTGGCTGCCCCTTGACGGTACCGTTCCCCCTGGCTAGCATGGCGCGTGGCAATCGGACCGTGGGTGGCGCGGGGGAGAGTGAATGTGCGCGGTGTCGCGAGCGATAGGTAACGAAATGGGACGCTACCGGCTCGGCATCGACATCGGCGGTACGTTCACCGACTTCAGCCTCCTCGACGAGAGAACCGGCGAGCTCTCCAGCTTCAAGTCGCCGACCGTGCCGGGCGATCCCGGCCGCGGTGTCCTCGACGGCCTTCGTACCCTCGTGGCCGAGCGGGCTTTCGACCCGGGGGCGATCGATTACCTGGTCCACGGCACGACGATCGCCATCAACACCGTCATCCAGCGCAACGGGGCCTCGCTGGGGCTCCTGGTCACCGCGGGCTTCGGCGACCTGCTCGAGATCCAGCGGCTTCGGCTCGCCAGTCCGGTGAACTTCACCGCCACGCGGCCGCTCCCTCTCATCCCGCGCTACCGGGTTGGCGAGGTCACCGAGCGCATCCTGGCCGACGGCACCGTCGATACCACGCTCGATCGCGGGGAGCTCCTCCGCGAGGCGACGCGGCTCGTCGAGCGGGAGGGCGCCGAGGCCCTCGTCGTCTCGTTCGT
>JBGOVO010000225.1:0-6468 GCA_041478145.1 Methylomirabilia bacterium | reverse complement strand
ATCTCGCCCGGTCCCCGCGTGCCGATGCCGCCGCCCGTGCGCTCGAGGTGCTTCCACTGCCCGACCAGGCGGGGCAGCAGGTACGAGAGCTGCGCCAGCTCGACCTGCAGCTTGCCCTCCATGGTGCGGGCGCGCTGGGCGAAGATGTCGAGGATGAGCGCGGTGCGGTCGATGACGCGCACGCCGAGCGAGCCGCCGAGGTTGCGCTCCTGGATCGGCGACAGCGAATCGTCGGAGATCATCAGGTCGGCGCCCTGCCGCTTCGAGAGCGTCTTGATCTCCTCCACCTTGCCCTTGCCGAAGTAGAGGCCCGGGGTGGGCGCGCGACGGTCCTGGGTGGCCCGCCCCACCACGAGCGCCCCGGCCGACTCGGCCAGGCGGCCCAGCTCGTCGAGACTCTCCTCCACGACCACCCGTGGCTGGCTCGGCAGCCGCAGGGCCGCCAGCACCGCTTTCTCGCGTGACTTCACTCGATCAGCCCCTCCTGCGTGAGGTGCTTCTGCACCGACTCCGCCGCGCCCTCGATCCCGCCCGCCGCATCCACGTCGAGCCACCGGACCTCGGGATCGCGGGCGAACCACGTCATCTGCCGCTTGGCGTAGCGGGTGGTGTCGCGGATCATGAGCCGCACCGCCTCCTCTACCGTCATGCGCCCCTGCATCGCCAGGGCGAGCTGCCGGTAGCCGATCCCGTCCATGGGCGGCCGCGACGGCTCGTACCCCGCCTCCCGCAGCCGCCGGACCTCATCCATCATGCCACGGGCCACCATCGCGCGCGCCCGCTCGGCAATGGCCGCGTTCAGGGCGGCCCGGTTCCGACCGAGCCCGATCATCAGGAGGCGCCACGCGCCGGGCAGGGCCGCCCAGTCGCCGGCCCCGCCTTCCGGTGCGGGGCCCCCGGGCCGGGCGTGGATCTCGAGGGCGCGGACGATGCGGACGCGGTCGTTCGGATGCAGCCGCCGCGCGGTCTCGGGGGCGACCGCGGCCAGCCGCGCGTGGAGCGCGGGGGCGCCGTGGGCGGCCGCGAAGCCCTCCAGCTCGTCCCGCAGCGCGGGGTCGGCGGGCGGCGCCGGCGTGAGGCCCTTGAGCAGCGCGCGGACATAGAGTCCGGTGCCGCCCACCACCACGGGCAGGCGCCCGCGGGCGTGGATGGACGCGATGGCGGCGAGCGCGTCGGCGCGGAAGCGCGCCGCGTGGTACCGCTGGTCCGGCGCCACGACGTCCAGGAGGTGATGCGGGACCGCGGCGCGCTCCGCCTCGGTCGGCTTGCCGGTGCCGATGTCCATGCCGCGGTAGACCTGGCGGGAGTCCGCGCTCACCACCTCCATCGCGACGTGCCCGGCGAGCCGCGCGGCCACCGCCGTCTTGCCGACCCCGGTCGGCCCTACCAGCACGAGCAGCGGCGGCCGGCTCGCAGCGCCTCGGTTCACCACGTGCGCCCGAGCTCCCGTTTGATGTCGCGTAAAGACAGCCGGCTCACGATGGACCGGCCGTGAGGGCAGAAGTACGGGGTCGCCGTCGCGGACAGATCGCCGAGGAGCCGGGTCATCTCCTCGCGCTGCAGCGGGGCGTGGGCCTTGATGGCGGCGTGACACGCCACGAAGGAGAGAGCGCGGTGCAGGAGCGGCACCGGCTCGCCCTTGCGCGGGCGGTTGACGTCCTCCACCAGCGACTCGATCAGGCGCTGCGGCTCCTGCCCCTTGAGCAGGGCCGGCACCGCGCGCAGCACGACGGTGGCGCCGCTCCAGCCCTCGAGGCGGAAGCCCAGCCCCTCGAGCGTGGGCGCCCACTCCTGCACCAGCCCGGCCCGGCCCGCGCCCAGCTCCACCGGCTGCGCGAAGAGCAGCTCCTGCGAGGGCAGCGGGCCCGCGTCCAGCTCATGCAGCAGCCGCTCGAACAGGACGCGCTCGTGGGCCACGTGCTGGTCGATGAAGAACACCTCGTCGTCACTCGCGGAGACGATGAAGGTGTCCTGGAGCTGGCCGATCACCGCGCCGAAGCTGGCGGTCGAGAATGGCGCGGGTGCTTCGTGGAAGAGCAAAGCTTGGCCGCCAAGAGAAGAGATGTCCGCCGACTGGGGGAGTGCGGGGGCCATTTCTGGGCCCCCGCTTTCAATAGAGATGCTTCCGGTGGCATCGCCTGGCGCAGAAGTCGCGTCTGCGCTCACGCCTTCGGTGGTCAGGCCGCGCTGGGTCTGGACCACGTGGCTCTGGCGGAGGGCGTCGTGGACCGCGCGGTAGAGGATCTCCTGGATCTGGCGGGGGGAGCGGAAGCGGACCCAGGCCTTGGTCGGGTGCACGTTGACGTCGACTTCCTGCGGCGGCAGCTCGAGGTGGAGGACCGCGACCGGGAACTGGTCGCGCGCGAGCAGCGGCCGGTAGGCCTCGATCAGGGTCTGGGTGAGCTGGGTGTCCCGCACCGGCCGGCCGTTGACGATGAGGACGATCTCGTCGCGGCTGCCGCGCGCGAGCTGGGGCGGCGCGACCAGGCCCGAGACGGCGAGCGGCCCGTCCTTGCGCTCCACGTCGAGCAGGCGGCCCGCGCGCTCGAAGCCCCAGAGCGCGCCGACGCGATCGCGGAGGGTGCGGGCGCGCGGGGCCCCGAGCGCGGGGCGGCCGTTGTGCGAGACGCGGAAGTGCACTTCCAGGTGTGCCAGCGCGGTGGCCTCGAGCAGGCGCAGCGCCGCCGCCACCTCGCTCGGCGCGCTCTTCATGAACTTGAGGCGGGCCGGGGTGTTGAAGAAGAGGTCCTGCGCCTCCACGGTGGTGCCCATGGGCGCCGCGACCAGCAGCTTCTCGGCGACCGCGCCGCCCTCTCCGCGCACGAGCGTGCCGGTGTCCGAGCCGCGCGGGCACGAGAGCACCGAGAAGCGGGTGACCGCGCAGATGGCGGGCAGGGCCTCGCCGCGGAAGCCCAGGGTCACGATGGCGTCCAGGTCGGCGTCGGTGGCGAGCTTGGATGTCGCGTGCCGCAGCAGCGCCAGGTCCACCTCGTCGCTCGACATGCCCACGCCGTCGTCGGTGACGCGGATCAGGGCGCGGCCGGCGTCGCGCAGGTCCACCGTCACCGCGGTGCTGAGGGCGTCGAGCGAGTTCTCGACCAGCTCCTTCACCACCGAGGCCGGCCGCTCCACCACCTCGCCGGCCGCGATCTTGTTGACGAGATGGTCGGGGAGCCGGCGGATGCGCGAGGCGGTCACGGGCGCGCCTTGAGCCGCTGCTGCCACTCCGCGAGCAGGTTGAGGGCCTGCAGCGGGGTCATGGCGCCGGTATCGAGCGCGGCCAGCTCGCGGAGCAGCGGGTCGTGGACGGGCGGGAAGAGCCCGAGCTGCGCGGGCCCGCCCGCGCCCGGCGCGGGGGCCATCGACGCGGGCGGCCCGCTGCGCTCCAGCTCCAGCTCACCCAGGATGGCCTTGGCGCGCGCGATCACCGCGGGGGGCAGGCCGGCCAGCCGCGCGACCTGGATGCCGTAGGAGCGATCGGTGCCGCCCGGCCGCACCTTGTGCAGGAAGATGATCTCGTCGTTCCACTCCCGGACCGCCACGTGGAAATTGTGCACCCGTGGCAGCCGCTCGGCCAGCGCGGTCAGCTCGTGGTAGTGGGTGGCGAACAGGACCTTGGCCCCGCGGCCGCGCTCGTGCAGCTCCTCCGTGACCGCCCACGCGATGGCGAGGCCGTCGAAGGTGGAGGTGCCGCGCCCGACTTCGTCCAGGAGGATGAGACTGCGCTCGGTGGCGTGGTGGAGGATGCTGGCCGTCTCGACCATCTCCACGAGGAACGTGCTCTGGCCGCGCGCTAGGTTGTCCTGGGCGCCCACGCGCGTCAGGATGCGGTCCACCAGGCCGATGCGGGCAGAGCGGGCCGGCACGAAGCCGCCCATCTGGGCCATCAGCGTGAGCAGCGCCACCTGGCGCATGAAGACGCTCTTGCCGCTCATGTTGGGGCCGGTGAGGATCATGATCTGGGCCGCGCCGGGATCCAGGCTCACGTCGTTCGGGGTGAACGGCGCGCCGCCCGCCTCGAGCACCGGGTGGCGGCCGTCCACGATCTCGAGCGCGAAGCCGTCGTCCACGACCGGCCGCACGTAGCCCCGCTCGTGGCCCACCGCCGCGAGCGACGCGAGCGCGTCGATCGTCCCGACCGCGCGGGCGGTGCGGAGCAGCGGGGCCGCCTTCGCGGCCACCTCGGCGCGGACCTGGCCGAACAGCTCGAACTCGAGGCGCCCGATCCGCTCCTCGGCCCCCAGCACCCGGCTCTCGTACTCCTTCAGCTCGGTCGTCACGTAGCGCTCGGCTCCCACCAGGGTCTGCCGGCGCAGATAGTCGCCCGGCACCTTGGCGCCGTGGGCATTGCTCACCTCGATGGCGTAGCCGAAGACGCGGTTGAAGCGGACCTTGAGCGAGGGGATGCCGGTGCGCTCCCGCTCGCGCTGCTCGAGCGAGGCGATCCACTGCTTGCCCTGGCGGGCCGCCTGCTGGAGCTCGCGCAGCTCGGCGTTCCACCCCTCCCGGATGAGCCCGCCCTCGCGCAGGGCGAGCGGCGGCTCGTCCTCCAGCGCCTCTTCAAGTAACTTCTGAAGGTCGGGGAGCGGGGTGATCTCCTCGGCGAGGGTCGCCAGCAGGGGGGCGTCGAGGCCGCCCAGCGCCTCGGCCAGGCCCGGCAGGCGAGTCAGGAAGGAGCGCAGCGCGATGAGGTCGCGGGCGTGGGCCACCCCGAGCGCCGCGCGGCTGGTCAGGCGCTCCAGGTCCCCCACCCCCTCCAGCCGCCCCCGCAGCGCCACCCGGGCGGCGGGCGCGTCCACCAGGGCTGCGACGGCCTCCTGCCGGCGCGCGATCGCCTCCCGGTCGAGGAGCGGGCGGAGCATCCACTGGCGGAGCAGGCGCGCGCCCATGGGCGTGACGGTGGCGTCCAGCGTCGCGAAGAGCGAGCCCTTCCCGGTCCGCTCCTGCGCCGTCTCGAACAGCTCGAGGGTCGCCACCGCGGTCGGATCGAGCAGCATCGCCTCGCCGGTGACCAGGCGCTGGATGCGGGTGAGATGGGCCAGCGACTCGCCCTGGGTCTCGCGCAGGTAGGCGAGCGCGGCGCCCGCGGCTTGCAGCCCCGCGGTGAGGGCGCCCACCCCGAGGCCGTCCAGGCTCGCGCCGCGGAAGTGGCTCTCGATCACCTCGCGCGCCGTGCGCGCGCCGAAGGCGCCGCCGTCCACCCGCGTGACCGGGATGCCGGCCGGTGCCCAGCGGGCCACCCAGGCCGCGTCCGCGTTCTGGGCGAGCAGGAGCTCGGCGGGCCGCCGCAGCAGGGCGACCTCCAGCAGCGCCTCCCCCGCCCCCGGCTCCTCGCCCACCCAGAAGTCGCCGGTGGAGACGTCCACGAGCGCCACCCCGACCGCGGAGGCGGTCGCGTGAGCGGCCAGGAGGAAGTTGTTGCGGGCGCCGTCGAGGAACTGGGTGTCGGTGATGGTGCCCGGCGTGATGACCCGCACGACGTCGCGGCGGACGATCTTGCGCCCCTTGGCGGGCTCCTCGAGCTGCTCGGACACCGCCACCTTCTGGCCCGCGCGGATGAGACGCGCGATGTAGCCGTCGGCCGCGTGATGCGGGATGCCCGCCATCGGGATCGCGCCCTCGCCCTTCTGCCGGGACGTCAACGTGAGCTGCAGGAGGCGCGAGGCGGTGTGCGCGTCATCGAAGAACAGCTCGTAGAAGTCACCCAGGCGGAACAGCAGCAGGTAGTCCGGGAAGCGGCGCTTCAGCTCCCCGTACTGCCGCATCATCGGGGTCAGCTCGGCGGGGGTGTCCCTCACGTGGAGAGCGCGGCGGCCAGCCGGTCGTAGGTCGCCTCGAGGGATTCGGGCAGCACCCGCGTGTCCCCGATGACGGGCATGAAGTTGGTGTCGCCGTTCCAGCGCGGCACGAGGTGAAGGTGCAGATGGCCGAGCACGCCCGCGCCGGCCACGCGCCCCTGGTTCAGACCCACGTTGAAGCCGTCGGGCTGATAGGCCGCCTGCAGCGCGCGCGTGCCCGTCTGGACGAGCGTCATGGCTTCGGCCAGCTCGTCGGCGGTCGCGGTCTCGAGCGTGCCGACGTGGCGGGTGATGACCGCCATGAGATGGCCGGAGGCGTACGGGAACGCGTTCAGGATCAGGAAGGCGTGGCGGCCGCGGTGGAGGATCAGAGCCCGGCGGTCGTCACCGGATGCCAGGGCCGAGCAGAACACGCACGCGGCCTCGGGCCCCCCCGCGGTCGACACATAAGACATCCGCCAGGGCGCCCAGAGCCGCTCCACTCGGCTTAGGTGTTGACGAGCTCGCGGAGGCGCTTGCCGACCTTGAAGAAGGGAACCCGCTTCTCGGGCACGCTCACGCTGTCGCCGGTCTTGGGGTTGCGTCCCTTGCGGGAGTTGCGATGGCGGATGCGGAAGCTGCCGAAGCCGCGCAGCTCGACCTTGTCACCCTTGCCCAGCGCGTCGGTGAT
>JBGOVO010000388.1:0-3669 GCA_041478145.1 Methylomirabilia bacterium | reverse complement strand
CGCGGGCCCGCCCCCGCGCCGCTCCGCCCCGGCCCTAACCCCCCCCCCCCCCCCCCCTCGGGGGCCCCGCTTTGCGTGCTCCCGGGGCCCCCCCGCCCCCGCCCCCCCGCCCCCCCCCCCCCCACCCCGCCCCCGCGGCTGGAAGGCGTCGCGGGATGGCGCGCGCGCCGCGGACCGCGATATGATGCGGCCCCGGCGCCGCGAAGGGCGACGGATACGACACGCAAGGGAGCGCCCGACATGGGATACGAGCAGATCCTCTACGAGGTGAAGGACCGCATCGCCACCGTCACCCTGAACCGCCCAGAGAAGCTCAACGCGTGGACGGCGGTGATGGGACGCGAGGTGCGCCAGGCGATGGAGGAGGCCGCGCGTGACGAGGCGGTGCGCGTGATCGTGCTGACCGGCGCCGGGCGTGGATTCTGCGCGGGGGCCGACATGCAGATGCTCTCGGGCATCGTGGACGCGGGCGCCATCCGCGTCGAGGACGAGCGCCCGGCCCGACCCGAGCCGAGCGAGACGCGGCCCGACTTCCGCGGCCCCTACGCCTACTTCCCGACCATCGCCAAGCCGATCATCGCGGCGCTGAACGGCGCCACCGCCGGCCTGGGCCTGGTGGTCTCCCTGTACTGCGATCTCCGCATCGCCGCCGACACCGCCGTCTTCACCACCGCCTTCTCGCGGCGCGGGCTCATCGCCGAGCACGGCGTGAGCTGGATGCTGCCGCGGCTGGTGGGCCTGCCGCGCGCGCTCGATCTGCTCCTCTCCGCGCGCAAGATCACCGCCCAGGAGGCGCTCGCCATGGGGCTGGTGGCGCAGGTGCAGCCGGCGGCGGCGCTCCAGGAGGGCGTGCGCGCCTACGCGCGCGAGCTGGCGGATCTGGTCTCACCGCGCTCGCTCCAAGTCATGAAGCGCCAGCTCTGGGACGCGCAGTTCCAGACTCTCGCGGAGGCGACCGCCGTCGCCGACGAGGAGATGCGGCGGAGCTTCGCCACCGAGGACTTCCGGGAAGGCGTGGCCCACTTCGTCGAGAAGCGCGCGCCCCGCTTCACCGGGCGATGAGGGAGGCCGGCTCATGACGTCCATCCGGAGGTTCCGTCTCGCGGTGGTCACGATCGTGTCCATCGTCGGCCTCGGCGCAGGCGTGCCGGTGGCGGCCTTCGACGGCGAGAAGCCGCTCTACGAGGCGTCCAAGAAGGAGAAGGAGTTCACCTGGTACACCGCGCACTACAACTCGGAGACCGCGGCCGCGGTCTGCCAGGGCTTCGAGAAGAAGTATCCCGGCGTGAAGTGCAACTACGTCCGCACCACCGCCCAGGTGGCCTACCAGCGGCTCGCGCAGGATCAGAAGGCGGGCATCGCCCAGGCCTCCGTGATCAGCTCCACCGACCAGAGCCACTACACCAAGATGAAGCAGGACGGATGGCTCCAGCCCTACCGGCCCAAGAACCTGCCCGAGCTGGTGGACGCCTTCCGCGCGTTCAACGATCCGGACGACCTCTTCACCGCCACCGCGGCCGGCCTCGTGCTGATCACCTACAACACGAGCGTCGTCTCCGCGTCGGAAGCCCCGAAGAAGTGGACCGACCTCACCGACCCCAAGTGGAAGAACAAGGTCTCCATCGGCCACCCGGGCTTCAGCGGATACGTGGGGACCTGGGTCGTCCTGATGAGGAAGCTCTACGGCTGGGACTACTTCAAGAAGCTCGAGCTGAACAAGCCGCGCATCGGCCGCTCCATCAACGACACCGTGACCATGCTCAACGCCAAGGAGTCGATCGTGGCCGCGGGGCCGTCCGCCACCACGCTGGAGAGCCGCGCCAAGGGCAATCCCCTCGCGGTGGTCTATCCGGAGGACGGCGCGCTCCTGATGGTCTCGGCCAGCGGCATCCTCAAGAACGCCCCCGCCCCCAACGCGGCCCGGCTCTTCATGGAGTACCTGCTGAGCCGCGAGGGCAACGAGGTGATGGTCCAGCAGTACCAGGATCCGGTGAACAAGCACGTCAGGCCGATGGCGGGCGGCAAGTCCATCGCGGACGTGAAGACGATCCGGCCGACCCCGGCCGAGATCGAGAAGGGCATCCCCGAGGTCAAGGAGCTGTTCCGCGAGACCTTTGGCATTTGACAAGTCCCGCGTCGTCTGGCTGCTGCTGATCGCGCTCCTCCTGCTGCTGGTGATCAACCCGCTCGCCCGCCTCCTGTGGGCGAGCTTCCAGCATCCGGAGACGGGCGCCTTCACGCTCGAGAACTACGTGGCGGCCTACGGGCGGTGGCGCCACATCGAAGCGCTGATCAACTCCCTCGTGATCGGCCTCGCGGTGGCCGCGCTCTGTACCGTGTTCGGCGTGCCGATGGCCTGGGCGGTGTCGCGCACGGACATGCCCGGCAAGGGCCTGGTCTGGGCGGCCGTGCTCGGTACCTTCATCATGCCGAACTACCTGGGCGCGGTGGCCTGGATCCTCATGGCCGGCCCCAACGCGGGCTGGCTCAACCGCGTCTACACCGCGCTCACCGGGGCGGACGCCGGCCCCTTCAACGTCTACTCGATGGCCGGGCTCGTCCTGGTCATCGCCTGCTACTCCTTCCCGTACATGTTCGTCTTCACACGCTCCGCGCTCGACCTGATCGCGCTGCCCGCCATGATGGGCGCCTTCATCGTGGCGTTCCTGGAGGCCATCGCGCTCTTCGGCGCCCCCGCGCTCATCGCCTTGCCCGCGCGCTTCCAGGTCATGACCACCATGCTCTGGCAGATGTTCGAGTTCCCGCCGCGGGTGCAGGTGGCGGCCGCCTACGCGATGCCGCTCCTGCTCATCACCGTGTTCCTGTTCTGGCTGCAGTACCGGGTCATCGCCCGCAAGGGCTACGTGGCCCTCACCGGCAAGGGGGGCGAGCGGCGGATGGTGCGGCTCGGGCGCTGGCGCTGGGCCCTCCTCGGCTATTGCCTGTTCGTCACGTCGCTCTCGTTCTTCATGCCGATGCTGGTCGTCCTGCAGGCCGCCTTCGCGCGGGCCTGGGGCCGGGGCTTCTCCTGGGACAACCTCACCCTGCGGAACGTGCGCTTCGTGCTCTTCGACCAGCCGGCCACCCGGGCCGCGACGCTGAACACCTTCGTGTACGCGGCCGCGGCCTCGATCATCGCGCTCGGCTTGGCCCTCGCCATCGCCTACATCGTGGCCCGGCGCCTGGTGCCGTTCGGCCGCGTCCTCACCTACGTGGCGATGGCGCCCTTCGTGATCCCGGGCATCGTGCTCGCGATCGGCTTCTACGCCGCCTACACCACGAAGCCGCTCGTGCTCTACGGCACCGCGTGGATCCTGATCCTCGCGTTCGCGACGCGCTTCCTGCCCATCGCCTACACGAACAGCGACGCGGCGCTGCGCAGCATCAACCCGGAGCTGGAGGACGCCGCGCGCATCCTGGGCGGCGGCCGGCTCCTGACCCTGCGCCGGGTGGTGGCCCCGCTGCTGAGCCGCGGGCTCGCGGGCGCGTTCATCCTGGTCTTCATCCCGGCCACTCGCGAGCTGTCGTCCGCGATCTTCCTCTACACCACCGGCACCCAGGTGCTCTCGGTCCTGCTCTTCGACAAGAGCGACGAGGGCAACTTCGAGGTGCTCGCCTCGATGGGCCTCATCCTGGTGGTGGTCACGGTGGCGCTCGTGCTGGTGGGCT
>JBGOVO010000253.1:0-5892 GCA_041478145.1 Methylomirabilia bacterium | reverse complement strand
AGGCCGAACACGTGGCGAAGGAAGTTGTCCGGGGCCGTGTTCTCGTCGAGCCGGCGGACGAGGTAGGCGATCGCGCTGTGGAAGTCCTCGGCCCGGACCACCGGCGCGTAGAGGAGCAGCCCGCCCGCGCGGGCCCGCACCGCGCGCGCCTGGTGATTGGCCATGCCCTCGAGCATCTCGAACTCCACCCAGGGCTCGACCCCGTGCTCCTCGCGGAGCACGAGCCCGTAGGCCACGTCGAAGAGGTTGTGGCTGGCGATGCCGAGGTGGACGGCGGCGGCGTGCTCGCGACGACAGCCGTACTCGACCATCCGCTTGAAGTTCGCGTCCACTTCCCGCTTCGTGGCGTACGGCGCCTGCGGCCAGCCGTGCAGGTCCGCCTCGATCCGCTCCATCGCGAGGTTGGCGCCCTTGACGACGCGCAGCTTGATCGGCGCGCCGCCGCGCCCGCACCGCCCGGCGGCCCAGGCCACGAGCGCCCGCTGGACCCGGTGGGATTCCGGCAGGTAGGCCTGGAGCACGATGCCGGCGGGGAGCACCAGGAACTCGTCCTCGTCCAGCACCTCGCGGAAGGCGGTGACGGTGAGGTCGAGGTCCCGGTACTCCTCCATGTCCAGGTTGACGAACTTGGGCGTGACCCGCCCGTCCGCATGACGGTAGCGATGCCGCAGGGCCTGGCGGTAGAGCGTCCGGAGCCGGTCCTTCTGCAGCTCGACGGACTGCCGGAACGCGGTGAGCTCGATCTGGCTCGAGACGGAGGAGACCTTCACCGAGATGTACTCGACGTCGTCACGGGCCAGGAGCGCGAGATAGGCCTCGAGCCGGCGGGCCGCCTCCGCCTCGCCCAGGATCGCCTCCCCGAGCTGGTTCAGGTTCAGGCGGATCCCGTCGGCGCGGCGCTCCGCGAGATAGCGGCGCAGGTCCTCGGCCTCGGCCGGCAGGATCAGCGCCTCGGTCTCGTGGCGCAGGCGGGCCACGATCGGCGGCACGACGAGGCTCGGAAGGTACTGGCCCATCAGCGCGCCGAGGGTGAGGCCGATGCGCTCCCACCACTCCATGAACCGCGGCGCCCCGTAGCGCTCGAGCAGGTGGTGGAGCTGATCGGCGATGCGCACCGGGCGGCGGCTGCGGAAGGCCTGATCGGTGAGCGCGATCGTGAGCTCCTTGCCGCGGGGGTCCTCCATCAGCCGGGCGAGGCGCTCGGCTCGCCCCAGCTCCTCCGGGGTCTGCCCGGCCCGGGCCTCGCGGAGGAGTGACTGGGCGAGATCGACCGCGCGGCGGGCCCGCTCCTGGCGGGTAAGGGTGGCGGCGAGGCGTCCCATCGATGTGAGCGCAGTCTACCCGAAACCAGGGGGCGCCGATCCGTGTCAGCGCGTTGACGTCGATCGTCGTCACGGAAGGCCTCGCCGAGTCACGCCCGGTCGACAACTTGCGAGCGAATCGAGCGGTGGATTCATGGCCTCGGACGTGCAAGCCGATGACGAGGTGAAGACATCTTGAAGGAGAAGGCTGTCGTGCTCGAATCACTCGCCCGGATCGCCTCGGCGTTCTCCATCCCCCAGCCCGGCGAGTCCCTCCCCGCCTCCAGCCCCGCCCTGGCGGGCGCGCCGCGATCGGAGCCCGCCGGGAGCCAGCCGCCGACGCCGGGCCGCCCGCTGCGCCGCTCGCTCAATGCCGCCGTCGCCGAGGGCGCCTTCGCCGAGATCTTCGCCGCCTGCGCCACCGGGGCCGTCATCACCGGCTGGGCGCTCTACCTCGGGGCGAGCGCCGCGATCATCGGCCTCCTCGGCGCGCTGCCGCTCGGCGCCCAGGTCGCGAACCTGCCCGCCGCCTGGTTCACCAGCGCGCGCAGCCGCAAGGCCGTCACCCTCTGGGCCGTCGGGATCTCGCGGCTCACCTTCCTGCCCCTGCTCGCGCTGCCGGGCCTCGACGTGGCGCCGGCGACGAAGCTGCACCTCTTCCTCGGCATCGTCGCGGTCAGCACGGTCTTCAGCGTGATCGGCAACAGCGCGTGGGTGGCCTGGATGGGCGACCTCGTGCCGGACCGGCTGCGCGGGCGATTCTTCGGACGCCGGACCGTCTTCCTCAGCGTGGCGGGCACGCTGACCTCGCTCGGGGCCGCGGTCCTGCTCGACCGGGTCGCGCCGCTCGGCTGGACCGGCGCCGCTCTCTCCGCGCTGACCGCCGCCGCGTGCCTGGCCGGAGTGGCCAGCGTGGTGCTGCTGCGCCGCCAGCACGAGCCACTGGTTGCCGCCGAGCCTCGTGTGGTCGGCCGGCGGGCGCTGCACCTCGCGCTCCGTGACCGGCGCGCTCGGCCGTTCCTCACCTACCTGCTCGCCTGGAACGCGGCGGTGGGCGTCTCGGCCAGCTTCTTCGCGTACCACATGCTGATCAATCTCCACACCGGCTTCTTGATCGTGGCCACCCACGGCGTCGGCGTGGCCGCGGTGCGCATCGTCTCGGCGCGGTTCTGGGGCCGCACGGTGGACCGGATCGGCGCGGGACCCGTCATGATCTTCTGCTCGTTCGGCATCGCGGCGGTGCCGGCGACCTGGCTCTTCATCACGCCGGAGCGTCTGTGGCCGATCGCCTTCGACGCGGTGTTCGCCGGCTTCCTGTGGGCCGGCCACGGCATCGCCGCCTTCGACCTGACCATCGGCCTCGCCCCCCGCGCTTCGCGCCCCTTCTACCTGGCCACCTTCGCCACCGCGGGCGGCCTGGGGTTCGGCGTGGCCTCGATCCTGGCCGGCCAGCTCGCGGCGCTCTTGCCCGTCCACTTCGTGCTGGCCGGGGAAGCGTGGACGAACCTGCACCTCCTCTTCCTCATCTCCGCGGTCGGCCGGCTGGCCTCGGCCCTGCTCTCCCTGCGCCTGCACGATCCGGGCGCGCGCGGCGACGTGCCGGAGCTGGTGCGCGCGCTGGCGGCGCGCACGGGCCTCGGCGCCGTCCGGCTCCACGTCCCGGAAGTCGTCAGGTTTCCCGCGCTTCGAGTCCTCCGCTGACACTCGTGTAATTCCTACCGGTCGCCGCGTCAGGCGGAGGACACCCGGTCCAGACGAAGAGCCTAAGTGTTCTTCGTTGAAGGCCTGGAAGCCTGGCACCTCCAATGCAGCCCCACTTCCGCGGACCGGGCGATGCCTCCCAGTCGGACCCGGCGCGAGGGGAAATGGGTCTCCTGTCGAACGTGAGCATGGCCACCGGGCGCATCCTCGTCGTGGACGACGACCAGGGCGCGCGCGACCTCATCGTCTCGAGCCTGCGCGCCGACGGCCACGACGTGGACTCGAGCAGCAACGGGCTCGAGGCCCTGCGGCTGCTGGCGCGGCAGTGGTACGACGTGATCGTGTCCGACCTGCGGATGCCCGAGCTCGATGGCCCGAGCCTCTACTCTCAAGTCGCGCACCGGTGGCCGAGCAATCCTCCGCACATGCTGTTCGTGTCCGGGTTCGGCAACGCCTCGGAGTACGACGGGTTCCTGAAGGTGATCCGGGCACGGGTGCTGGCCAAGCCGTTCAAGGTCGCGGCCCTGCGTCGAGCAATCCGGCGGCTCCTCTAGGAGGTGTCCCCATGGTGTTCAACCTCACGCAGTCGTTGCTGACACGCACCCGTGGGCTGTCCGGCCGGCTCGACCTGGCCGCGATCGCCTTCGCGCTGAGTCTCGTGGCCGGGTGCGCGTCCAACCTGTCCGGCGCGATCCCCGCCTATCCCAGCGCGGGGCAGCTCGAGACAGACGTGCAGGCGTGCGAGCAGGCCGCGACGGGTCGCGCCGAGTTCGAGCGTCGGACGGACTACATGGCCTGCATGATCGCCCGCGGCTACCGGACCTACGTCTCGATCGCGACATACTGGAACATGGCCGAGCTGACGGTGGCGGCGAAGGGCCGGCCGGCGCAGAGCCAGGTGCTGAGCGACCTGCAGGGGTGCGCCACCGACGCCGGCGCCGTCGCCGGAGCCCGCCCGCTGGAGATGGCCGAGGCGGTCGACTGGGTCAACGCCAAGGTGCTCCGCCGGGGCGAGCGCGTGCAGGACGGGACGCTCGCCCGCCTCTTCGGCGACTGCCTCGGCAAGCGCGGCTACGTCGCGCGCGGAGCGAAGCGGGTCGCCTCCGAGTAACCCTCTCCCCGCCGGAGAGAGGGCAGGGTGAGGGGAGCTATCGCTGCGGCGGCGGCGGGGGCGGGGCCGGCGCAGCCGGGACCCAGACCCATTGCCACGGCTGGCGGACACCATCGCCGTAGAGAACGTATCGGCCGTTGGGGTAGACGACCTCACGCTGGACCGCGGGCGGTGGAGGTGGCGTGTAGGCGGGCGCCGACTCGTAGACGACGGGCGGCGGGGCCGCGTAGCCGTAGTACGGCGGGGCCGCGTAGGCGTAATACGGCGGATACGTGGCGGCCACGGCGGCGCCGAGCGCTAGCCCGCCGAAAAGCGCGCCGGGCAGCCACCAGCCGCCCCAGCCACCATGGAAATGACCGCCACCGCGGCCCCAGGCCTCGCTCGGCACGACCGTGATCGAGAGCACCATCATGACGGCCAGGATTGTAACGGCCAGCTTTTTCATCGCCGATACCTCCGGGGTCATCCTAGCTCCAGCGGCCGCTCTTCGCTAGACGCGGTGTGTCGACAGCGAGCAGGAGTCGGTATGGCACCCTTCATGCCGACTCCGGCTGGATGGCCCCCCGCCACCGCCAACGCATCGTCGAGGATCGACAGGGCCCGGTCGATCTCGGCATCCGTCGTCGTCATCGGCGGCACGATCCGTAGCACATTCTTCCGCCCCGGTCCCGTGCCACGTAGCTGCAGGATGAGGCCCGCCTCGAGGCACCGGCTCTCGACCACCGCCGCCGCCTTGTTCGCCGGGTTCTTGCGCTCCCGATCCGCCACCAGCTCAAGGCCTAGCAGGACTCCCCGGCCCCGAATGTCGCCGATCAACTCGTAGCGCGTAGCCATCTCCGCGAAGGCGGCCTTCATCCGCTGCTCGATTCGGGCGGCGCGGCCAGGCAAGTCTTCCTCCACGATCGCGTCGAGGCTGGCGACGCCGGCGGCGCAGAGCATGGGGTCAGTCGCGTGCGACCGCGTGGCGAAAAAGCCGCTCGCCACCGCGCGCTGCGCAATCTCCGCGGTCGTGCACACGGCACTCACCGGGACGCCGCCGCCGAAGTGCTTCGACAGCGCCATGATGTCGGGGACGACGCCCTCGTGCTGAAAGCCGAACATCTTGCCCGTCTTCCCGAGCCCCGTCTGTGCCTCATCGAAGATCAGCAGCATCCCGCGGTCTTCACACGCCTGTCGCACGGCCTGGAAGTACCCGGGCGGAGGCACGATGACCCCTCCCGCGCTCAGGATCGGCTCCGCGATAACGGCCGCCGGTCGGCTGGTGAAGTTCGCGTCGGCGAGCTCCATGCTCGCCTTCAGACAGAGGAACTCGCATTTCGGAAAGGTCGAGGCCACCGGGCACTGATAGCAGTGCGGGGTGAACATGGCCGAGGTCCCTGGCGCGATCGACGCGTGCTGCTGTCGTTTCCACGCAAAGCTGAGTGACCGCGAGATATACGATGTCGAGCCGTGCAGGCCATCGTGGAGGCCAAGAATATCCAGACCGCCGGTCGCCTTGCGGGCGAGATCGACCGATGCCTCGATCGTGTCGCTCCCCGTCACGAGGAACAGCGACTTCTGCAGCGGCGGGACCAGCAGTTTCCCCAGACGCTCGTGGAGCTCGAGGCGCGGGACATTGAGCATGATATTCGAGGCGTGGACGAACGTCTCGGTGGCCTTGCGAACGGCGGCCATGACGCGGGGATGCCGATGGCCGAGTGCCGCTCCCATCTGACCCGACTGGAAGTCCAGGTACTCCTTGCCGTGCATGTCCACCACGGTGCTGCCGTGGGCCGCAGT
>JBGOVO010000293.1:0-5196 GCA_041478145.1 Methylomirabilia bacterium | reverse complement strand
GCGTCCTCCACCGCCTCGATCGTGAGCTGGTCGATCATCTCCATCGCGGCGGGCACGAGCCCGCGGGCGATGATGGCGGACACCGCCTCGGAGGCCTGGTCCACCTGATCGAACACTGCCAACACGGTTTTGACCGCCTGAGGCTTCTTCAGGATGCGGACGACGATCTTGGTCGCGATGCCGAAGGTGCCTTCCGAGCCGACGAACAGCCCGAGCAGATCGTAGCCCTGGGCATCGCGGGTCTTGCCGCCGAGCCACAGCAGCTCGCCGTCGGGTAGCACGACCTCGAGACCGAGCACGTGGTTGGTCGTCACCCCGTACTTGAGCGTGTGCGGGCCCCCCGAGTTGTTGGCGATATTGCCGCCGATCGTGCAGGCCTGCTGGCTCGAGGGATCGGGCGCGTAGTAGAAGCCCTGCGGGCCCACCGCCCACGAGAGGTGGAGATTCACGACCCCCGGCTCCACCACCGCCATCTGGTTCTCGTAGTCCACCTCGAGCACCCGGTTCATCCGCATCAGGGAGATGACCAGCCCGCCTTCCGACGGCAGGCAGCCGCCGGAGAGCCCGGTGCCGGCGCCGCGGGCCACGAACGGGATGCCTTCGCGATTGGCGAGCTTGACGAGGGCGGCGACGTGCTCCGCCGTGCGCGGGAACACCACGAAGTCGGCGAGGGCGCGGAAGAGGGTGAGGCCGTCGGACTCGTAGACCAGCAGCTCTTCGGGGTCGGAGAGCACGCCGCCCGGTCCGAGCACGGCTTCCATCTCGCGGCGGAGGGACGCCTTCCGGGCCGGGGTCAGCGGGGTCACGGCGCCGATTATAGCATCGGGGCGCCCCCCGGTCGGCTCAGCGGGCGGGCGCGTACCTCTCGTAGATTCGAGAACACGCGCTCCGGGTCGTACGCGAGCTTGGCCGCGAAGAACTCGTCGACCTCGGGGTAGGCGCGGCGGAGCTGCTCGGCCGAGTAGTGGAGCTGGTACGGGAGGAAGAAGCGGCCGTGCTCCCGCGCGTAGCGCAGGGCGTTGCGGACGTCCTCCACCTCGCGCACCGCCACCACGCCGTAGACCGGGGTGCGGTTCAGGCAGCTCGCGTCGTTGACGGTGCCGGGCCCCCCCGCCCACGGGACCGGCGGGACGGGCGGCGCGAGGGTGGGAGCGCGAGCACCAGGACGATCGCGGCCCAGCGGCCGAGCGCGCGGCGCCCGCGGCTCATGTCAGTAGTCGTAGAGATGCTCGAGCGCCACGCCCCGCTGCGTGAGCCCGGCCAGGACCATGTGCAGCGCGAGCACCGGCGCCGCCACCCCGATCCGCTGGAGGTCCGGCTCGCTGAGGATCGGCTCGGTGAGCACGACCCGGCCCGCCTCGAGGTCGTAGCGGAAGTCGCGGCGGGTGCGCGCGGTGAGGAAGATCTCGTCGTTGCCCGCGATCTCGCGGAAGCGCGCGCCCTGCCGCGCCAGCGCCGGGACGATCTCGCT
This sequence comes from Methylomirabilia bacterium, assembly GCA_041478145.1. Lineage (GTDB taxonomy): Bacteria > Methylomirabilota > Methylomirabilia > Rokubacteriales > CSP1-6 > CAMLFJ01. Next base: position 3,725 of record JBGOVO010000293.1, on the reverse strand, counting down.
GAAGGCCTCGTAGCGCGGGATCCGGAGGATGTAGGAGCCGGGAGCGGCCTCGCGGATGTTCTTGATCCGGCCGTCGGCGAAGACGCGGGCGGGCACGTTCTCGGCCCACAGATTGATCTCGAGATCCTCCGCCCCGTAGACGCCCCGGGTGGCCTTGCGGATCAGGCCGCCGCAGACCGCCTTCACGCCGTACTCGGCGCTGAGGGCGAGCCGTCGCTCCCATTTCCGGATCACGCGCGGCCCCCACAGCGGGGTCTCCTTCCAGAGCGCCTCGAGCCGCGCCGCGAACGGGAACTCGTACCACGGCACGGTGTGCATGAACCGCCCGTACTCCCGCGCGGTGCGGGCCGCGAAGGCGTCCTCCGCGGTGTCGTGGCCGGCGATCCACTCGCTGACGCGGCCGATGGTGGTCTCGTAGGCGCCCTTCGCGGCGTTCTCCGCCGAGAAGCTCACCCCGATCACCCCCAGCATGAGGTGCACGCCCGCGTCGAACGGATACTCGCGCCGCGTGACCGCGCACACGCTGCGGTAGTAGCGCCAGAACTGTCCGATGGCGCGGAAGTAGGGGAAGCGGCTGGGCGCGCGGCCGTCGATGTAGGCCGCGTACTCCTCGGTGGCGTACACGATGTACCACTCGGGCAGCGTGAGGTACGTGGAGGCGCCGGGACGGAGATAGCCGGGCACGCCCGCGGCCGCGGCGGGAATCTCCTGGACGCGGGCCGGGCTGCCCGTGCCCACGCACTGGGTGCCGATGAAGAGCAGCGTCGCGAGCACCACCACGAGCGCGAGCAGCCCGGCCGCCGTGGCCGCCCGCCGGAGGACGCGCCCGCGGCGCACGCGCCCGGCCGCCTCAGGCGTGCTGCGGGACGGCGGCGCCGCGGAAGCCGACGATCAGCGCGATGCCCGCGATGATGACGTGCGGCGCGCGCCAGGCCACGAGGGCGCCGGCCACCCCGGAGAGCAGGTGCACGCCGGCCGCGTACACCCAGGCGAGACGTCTCAACAGCATCCGGGGCCTCCTCTCGGCTCGCCGCGAGGATCACGAGGGTTGGCTCCCCGAGCAGGACTCGAACCTGCAACCCTCCGGTTAACAGCCGGATGCTCTACCATTGAGCTATCGGGGAATCCAGGAGGGGAACCGTCCGGGTCCTGTTCTATCACACGCCCGGGACCCGCGCCAAGCATCGCTACCCCATCTCGCGGCGGCCTTCCATGGCCTTGGCCAGCGTCACCTCGTCGGCGTACTCGAGGTCACCGCCCACCGGCAGCCCGCGGGCGATGCGGGTGATCCGCATGCCGAACGGCTTGAGCAGCTTGGCGAGGTAGATGGCGGTGGCCTCGCCCTCCACGCTCGGGTTGGTGGCCAGGATCACTTCCTCGACCCGGTCGCTCTCGAGCCGCGTCAGCAGCTCCCGCACCCGCAGGTCCTCGGGCCCGATGCCGTCGAGCGGCGAGAGCGCCCCCAGCAGCACGTGGTAGCGGCCGCGGAACTCGCCGGTGCGCTCCAGCGCGAGCAGATCGTTGGGCTCCTCCACGACGCAGAGCGCGCGCTGATCGCGCCGGGGATCGGTACAGATGCGGCAGGGGTCCTGCTCGGTCACGTTGAAGCAGACCGAGCAGTGGACGATGCGCTGCTTCAACTGGGTCAGGGCCTCCCCCAGCGCGGCCACCTCGGGCGCCGGGCGCTTGAGGAGGAAGAAGGTCAGCCGCTGGGCCGTCTTGGGCCCGATGCCGGGCAGGCGCTGGAGCGCGTCGATGAGCCGGGCCACCGGCTCCGGGTAGTAGGCCATTACATCCCGAGGCCGGGGATCTTGAGCCCGGCCGTGATCTTGCTCATCTCCCCCTGCACCATCTCCTTGGACTTGCGGAGGGCCTCGTTGGAGGCGGCCAGCACCAGGTCCTCGAGCATCTGCGCATCCTCGGGGTTGATCACCTCGCGGTCGATCTTGATCGACACGATCTCCTGCTTGCCGTTGGCCACCACCGTGACCATGCCCCCGCCCGCGGTGGCCTCCACCATCTTCTTGGCCGCCTCCGCCTGAAGCTGCTCCATCTGGGCCTGGAGCTTCTGCGCTTCCTTCATGATGTTGCCGAAGCCTTTCACCGCGATTCTCCTTCCTCCGGGCTCCGCGGCCGCACCGCGACCACCTCGCCCTGAAATGCGCTCAGCGCAGCCTGCACGGCCGGATGGCTCCGGGCCCCGCCGGCGCCCGCCGCGCCGCCGTTGGCGTCCAGCTCGAAGCGCCGCGCCGCCGCCACGTGGCGCTGCACGGCCTCGTTGATCAGCTCCTTGTTGCCGCGATCGTTCAGCATCTCGTGGTGGAAGCCGCTGGCCTGGAGCGCGAGGATGAGCACGCCCTCCTCGACGCGAAGGGGCACGGCGTGCTGGAGCACCGAGCCCAGGAGCGCCTTGCGCTTCATGACGTCGCCGACCACGCGCTCCCACGCCAGCTCGAGCCCCGCGGCGGGCGGCAGCGCGGGCTCGGTGGCCACCATATCGGCCGCGGCGGCCTCCATGAGGGGCGGCGCCTCGACGCCCCGGGCGCTGCCGCCCGACACGGTCGGCGCCGGCACGCGCGGCGGCGGCGCGGGCGCCGGGCGCGCGTCGAGCAGCGTCTCCTGCACGATCACCGGGCGCGGGGGGGGGCCGCTGCCCGCGGCGGGCGGCATCTGCCGCAGCCGCGTCTCGGCCTCTTCAAGCTTGGTGATGAGCGTCTCGATCGCCTGTGGCTGGGGCCGCCGTGTCGCGCGCACCGCCGCGATCTCCAGCTCCACGCGCGGGTGCGGGGAGCGGCGCATCTCGGCGTCGGCGTCGAGGAAGGCCCGGAGCACGTAGACCAGCTCATCGGCGGTCACCGGCTCCGCCACCGCCTTCAGCTCCCCCGCCTCGGCCGGGGTGAGATCGGCGAAGGGCGCGCCGGGCGCCACCTTCAGCAGGAGGAGGCGCCGGGTCATCTCGATCGCCTCGCGGCAGAGCGTGCCCAGCTCCTCGCCCGCGCCCGCAGCGCGGTCCACCGCCTCGAGCGCGGCGGCGCCGTCGTGGGCGAGGAGCGCGCTCACGAAGCCGCGCACGTGCACCGGGGAGGACGCGCCCAGCAGCCGCGTCACGCTCGCCTCGTCGAGCCGGCCCTCGCCGTACGCGATCGCGGTGTCGAGCAGCGACAGGGCGTCGCGCAGGCTCCCCTCGGCGGCGCGGATCAGCACCGGCAGGGCGCCCGGCTCGAAGGGCACGCCCTCCTGCTCGAGGATCCGGGTCAGGCTCGCGGCCAGCAGCTCGGGCGGGATCGGGCGGAAGTCGAAGCGCTGGCAGCGCGAGAGCACGGTGGCCGGGATCTTCTTCGGGTCGGTGGTGGCGAGGATGAACACCACGTGCGCGGGCGGCTCCTCCAGCGTCTTCAGGAAGGCGTTGAAGGCGGCACCCGAGAGCATGTGGACCTCGTCCACGATGTAGACCTTGAAGCGCCCGCGCGCGGGGGCGTACTTCACGTTCTCGCGTAGCGTGCGGATATCGTCGACGCTCGTGTTGGAGGCCGCGTCGATCTCCATCACGTCGACGGGCGCGCCCGAGGTGAAGTCCTGGCAGGAGGGACAGGCGCCGCACGCCTCGGGGGCGGTGCGCGCGGTGCACGCCAGCGCCTTGGCGAGGAGCCGCGCGGTGGTGGTCTTGCCGACGCCGCGCGGGCCCGTGAAGAGGTAGGCGTGGGCCACGCGGCCCGAGGCCAGCG
>JBGOVO010000281.1:0-5447 GCA_041478145.1 Methylomirabilia bacterium | reverse complement strand
GCTACGCTTCAACACCGCCATCAGCGCCATGATGGAGCTTCTGAATCGCCTGGGTGAGCGGCCCGACCCGCTCCCGCGTGAGGCGGTGAGAACCCTGGTTCTGCTCGTCTCGCCGTTCGCCCCCCACGTCGCCGAGGAGCTGTGGCAGAAGGGTGGGCACGACCGGGCGGGCTCGGGCACGCTCGCCCACGAGGCCTGGCCCACCTGGGACGAGACGCTCTGCGAGGAGGACACCGTCGAGATCGCCGTCCAGGTCAACGGCCGGGTGCGCGGGCACGCGGTGCTGCCGCGCACCGCTTCCGCGGAGGAGGCGAGGGCGGCGGCGCTCGCCGCCACCGGGATCGCGGCTCACGTGGCGGGCCGGACCGTGATGAAGCTCGTCTACCGCCCGGGCGAGATCGTGAACCTCGTCGTGGGTTGACCGGGTCGTCCGGCGGTCCCTTGACAGCAACCGCGGCGGGATGCTACTCGGGGAGCCCCAGACCAAAAGGAGACCCTGATGAACCGGATCCCGTTCTCGTACCGCCTTGGCATGGTCGCCCTCGTCCTCTTCGCCCTCGCGTCGCCAGCCTCCGCGCAGGAGACGCCGCGGATGGGCGGGGTGCTGAAGGTCGCCTCCATCGGCGAGCCGCCCACGCTCGACATCCCGATGAGCACGGCCACGCTCGTCTACGAGATCATGTGGCACGTCAACGAGTCGCTCTTCACCTACGACAAGGGTTTCAACCCGGTCCCGCTGCTCGCCGAGTCCTACACCGTCACCGACAAAGGCCTCAAGTACACGATCAACCTTCGAAGAGCCGTGAAGTTCCACAACGGCAAGGAGATGTCCTCGGCCGACGTGGTGCCCTCGCTCAAGCGCTGGGGACGGGTGGCCTCGGTCGGGCGCGTGCTCTGGAAGTACGTGGAGAGTGTCGACGCCAAGGATCCCTATACGGTCGTGATCAGCATGAAGCAGCCCTCGACCTCGCTCATCTACGGGCTCTCCGAGGCGCACGCCGCCGTCTACCCAAAGGAGTCCATCGAGGCCGCCGGGGACGGCCAGCTCAAGGAGTTCATCGGCACCGGGCCCTACCGGTTCGTGGAGCACCGACCCGACCGCCACATCAAGCTCGCCCGCTTCAAGGACTACAGCGCCCGTGCCGAGCCGGCCAACGGCTTCGGGGGCAAGCGCACCGCGTATTTCGACGAGATCCTCTTCCTCACGGTGCCCGAGACCGCGGTGCGCCTGGCCGGGGTCGAGACCGGCGAGTACCACCACGCGATGTTCATCAAGCAGGACTCCTACGAGCGCATCAAGAGCCTGCCCGCGCTGGAATCCAGGATCGTCAAGCCGCGCGGCTGGGCGGTGGCGGTGCTGAACCACAAGTCGCCCGTGATGGGGCAGAAGAAGATCCGCCAGGCCTTCCAGGCCGCGCTCGACATGGAGCCGATCATGGTGGCGGGCTTCGGCGCGCGCGAGTTCTACCGGCTCGACCCGAGCCTCTTCTTCCCCGAGCAGCCGTGGCACTCGACGGCCAGCGCCAAGCTCTACAACCAGCACGACAAGGACAAGGCGCGCCGGCTCCTGAAGGAGGCGGGCTACGCCGCCCAGCCGCTCCGCTGGGTGACCACCCGCGAGTACGAGTTCATGTACAAGAACTCGCTCGTGGCCAAGCAGCAGCTCGAGGAGGTCGGCTTCACGGTGGATCTCCAGGTGGTGGACTGGGCGACCCTCAACAATCGCACCGAGAAGCCGGAGCTCTGGGAGGTGTTCTCCACCGGCTTCGTCTTCTCCGCCGACCCGGCCAACCACGTCGCGCTCCGCTGCACGTTCCAGGGCTGGTGGTGCAACGAGGAGAAGGAGCGGCTGCTCGCCGAGCTCCAGGGCGAGAACGACGTCAAGAAGCGGAAGGCCATCATCGAGCGGATCCAGACCGTGTTCTACGAGGACGTGGGCAGCGTCAAGCTGGGCGACTACTTCACCCTGGACGCGGCGCGCCGGGAGCTGCGGGGCGACTTCCGCACCGCGCCCCGCCTCTACTTCTGGAATAGCTGGCTGGCCCGCTGAGGAGAGACCCGGCCAGGCCCCGATCGTCGCCCCGTGAAGATCTACCTGCTGCGCCGCGTGCTCGCGGTCATCCCGGTCATGCTCGTGGTGGCCACCGTGACGTTCCTGCTCATCCACCTCGCCCCCGGCGACCCCGCCAGCATCATCGCCGGTCCGGACGCGGCCCCCGGCGACGTCGCCCGGCTGCGCCACAATCTGGGCCTCGACGAGCCGCTGCCGGCCCAGCTCCTCCGGTGGTACGGGCGGCTCCTCCGGGGCGACCTCGGCGACTCCATCTTTCTCCGACGCCCGGTCCTCGAAGCCGTCCAGGAGCGCCTGGAGCCCACCCTGCTCCTCACGACGTGGGCGACGCTCATCGCGGTGCTTCTCGGCGTGCCGGCCGGGATCATCTCCGCGCGCTATCACAACACCGCGATCGACCAGTCCTTCATGGGGCTGGCCCTGCTCGGCCTCTCCGTCCCCAACTTCCTGCTCGGCCTCCTGATGATCCTGGTCTTCGGCGTCTGGCTGCGCTGGCTGCCCGTGGCCGGCTACGTGCCGCTGGACATGGGCCTCTGGCCCAACGCGCGCTCGCTCCTCATGCCGAGCGTCTCGCTCGGGCTCGTCCAGTCCGCCCTCATCGCCCGCATCACCCGGTCGAGCATGCTCGACGTGCTCCGCGAGCAGTACATCCTGGCCAGCCGCGCCAAGGGCCTCAGCGAGCGGGTCGTCGTCTACAAGCACGCGCTCAAGAACGCCATCATCCCGACGCTGACCGTGATCGGCATCACGTTCGCGATCCTCGTCGGGGGGGCGGTGGTGATCGAGACCGTGTTCAACATCCCCGGGCTGGGCCGTCTCATCATCTCGGCCGTGCTCCGCCGCGACTATCCGGTCATCCAGGGCGTCGTGCTGCTGATCGCGGTCACCTACACGCTGATCAACCTGATGGTCGATCTCGTCTACCTGACCCTCGATCCGCGGATCCGGTATCAGTGACCGCGTCCGCCCCGCGATGGCGGTGGCTCCGGCAGCTCCTGCGGCGGAGGATCGCCCTCCTCGGCGCCGTCCTCGTGGTGATCAACGTGCTGATCGCCCTCTTCGCCCCCGCGATCGGCCGCTGGGAGCCCCAGCGGCTCGACGTCAAGGCCCGCCTGTCCCCGCCGACCGCGACCCACTGGATGGGCACCGACGACGTGGGGCGTGACGTCTGGAGCCGCGTGATCTACGGCACCCGGCTCTCGATGGTGGTGGGCGGCGCCGTCGTCGCCCTGTCCTTCGTGGGCGGCATCGTCTTCGGGCTGCTCGGCGGGTACTACCGCCGGCTCGACAACGTGCTCATGCGGATCATGGACGGCTTCATGGCGTTCCCCGGCATCATCCTGGCCATCGCCCTCATGGCCTCACTGGGGCCGAGCGTGGTCAACGTCATCGTGGCGCTCGGCGTCGTGTACGTGCCGCGGGTCGCGCGCATCGTCCGCGGCTCCGTGCTCGTGATTCGCGAGACGCCCTACGTCGAGGCCGCGCTCGCCCTCGGCGTCCCCGATCTGATCGTGCTGGGGCGTCACGTCCTCCCCAACTGCCTCTCGCCGGTCATCGTGCAGGGCACGTTCATCTTCGCGGCGGCCGTGCTCGGCGAGGCCGCGCTCTCGTTCCTGGGGGTCGGCGTGCCGCCCCAGATCCCGTCCTGGGGCAACGTGCTGGCGGAAGGGCGCCTCTACCTGCAGCAGGCGCCCTGGCTGACCCTCTTCCCCGGCGCCGCCATCATGGCGTGCATCCTCGGCCTGAATCTCTTCGGCGACGGCCTGCGGGATCTGCTCGATCCCAAGCTCCAGGGGATCCGGGGGACCACCCAGGCCTGATCAGGCCAGCTCGACGGTCTTGACGTAGATCCCCGGCGAGCCCGGCGCGTGCTTCATGTGCGGCCGGATCTTGAGCGTCACCGGCGAGGCATCCCGCTGGGCCATCCACGCGGCGCTCTCCGAGACCTTCGGGTGCTCGAACTCGTAGAGCGTGAGATACGTGGGCGTGCCGGTCACGGCGCGATAACGCCGGCCGCGAATCACGCCGGGCACCGTCTCGTAGTTGGGCACGTAGATGGTGTTGTACCAGTCGTTGAACTCCGCGTCGACCTCCGGCGGCACGTCCATGCGCCCGATCTGCAGCACCGGCGCCATGCCGGCGCCCGCCGCGGCCGGCGTCAGGGCCCTGGGATGGATCATGGTGTACACGTTCCGGATGAACGTGGTCGCGATGGTCCCGGGTCCGGAGCGCTTCGTCCACTCGGTCGGGTTGGCCTGGACCTTCTTGTAGGCCGGGCTCTCCAAGACTGCCGCGCTCTCCAATTCATAGTACGCGAGATGCTTCGGGCCGCCCTTCACGGCCTCGTACCGGGCGCCGCTGAGAAACCCGGGGATGGCCATCCGCTCCGGCAGATGCTCCTCGTTGTACCAGCGGTTGAAGTCGTCTTCCTTGTTCGCCGGAACGTCGGCCCAGACCACCAGGAGCCCGGTACCCTTCTTGGCCATCGCGCTCTCCCTCGTGAAGCATGGTTAGCCGGGCTGCCGCCCGGGCGTGTCCCGCCGACCCCGCCCCCACCAGACGGAGGCGACCGCAATGCACTCTAGCGCGACGGGGCACCAGAGTGCAGGCTGGTAGCTCGCCAGCGCGTCCCGCAACAATCCCATGAGGCCGGGCCGGCGGCAACTCCGGCTTGCGTCGCGGCACCGACCAGGCCGAACACCGTGCCGAAGGACCGCTGGCCGAACTCCTCACGGGCCAGGAGCGGCGGCAGCGTGATCAGGTTGCCGACGCCGAGACCCGAGACGAGGCCCGCGGCCACGAAGACGGCGGGCGACGGCCAGGCGGCCATCACCGCGAGGGCCAGGACGGTCGGTGGAAACGGGTCAAACTGCGGCCCCTCACCCTGCCCTCTCCCCTGAGGGGAGAGGGTGAGGTATGCTTCTGAGCCGGACCCCAGATCAAAGGAGAACCACGGTGAAACTCGACGTGTCCATGCTGACCCATGATCTCAAGACCATTCCCGACTTCGCCCGGAAGGTCGAGGCCATGGGCTATGACTGCCTCTGGTCGTCCGAGACGCAGCACGATCCCTACCTGCCCCTGGCCGTGGCGGCCACGTCCACCTCGCGCATCAAGCTCGGCACCAATATCGCGACGGTGTTTTCGCGCAGCCCGATGATCACCGCGCATATCGCCTGGGATCTGCAGAAGGCCTCGGCGGGGCGCTTCACGCTGGGCCTCGGCACCCAGGTGAAGGCACATAACGAGCGGCGCTTCTCCGTGAAGTTCGAGTCGCCGGGCCCCAAGATGGCGGAGGCCATCCGCGCCATCCGCACCATCTGGGACTGCTGGCAAAACGGCACCAAGCTCAACTTCAAGGGGCAGTTCTACACCT
>JBGOVO010000003.1:0-38478 GCA_041478145.1 Methylomirabilia bacterium | reverse complement strand
GGTCACGCTCAACGTGGGCGGCATGATCACGGCGCTCGCGGGCCTGTCGTTCCTGGGGCTCGGCGTCCAGCCGCCCACCTCGGACTGGGGCAGCATGCTCTCCAGCAGCCGCCAGTACATGAACGTGGCGCCGCACGTGGCGGCCCTGCCCGGGCTGGCTATCTTCCTGGCGGTGCTCGGTTTCAACCTGCTGGGCGACGGGTTGCGCGATGCGCTCGATCCACGCCTCCGCTAGAATGCGGGCGGCATGAGCGAGCCCGAGGCCCTCCGCGCCGAGGTGGACACGCTGTTCGCGCTGGTGCGCGAGCGCTACGGCAGTCGCCTGAATGCCGACGAGCTGGAGGCGGTGCGCGAGGGCATCGTGGGTATCGTCCAGGCCGCGCGGGCCCTCCGCGCCGTCCGCCTCACCAATGCCGACGAGCCCGGGCAACCCTTCGCGGCTTATCGCGCGGATTCGTGACGGCCGCCGACGTCGTCTTCACCCCGGTGCGCCGGCTGGCGGAGGGTGTGCGCGCCCGCCGCATCTCGCCGGTGGCGCTGGCCGAGACCTTCCTCGACCGGCTCGAGCGCCTGGGCCCCCGCTACAACGCGGTGGTCACCATCACCCGCGCCCGGGCGCTGGAGCAGGCGCGCCGCGCCGAGGCCGAGATCGCGGCCGGGCGCTACCGCGGGCCGCTCCACGGCATTCCGTATGGCGCCAAGGATCTCCTCGCCACGTCGGGGGGCATTCCGACCACGTGGGGCGCGGCGCCGTTCAAGGACCGCGTGTTCGACTTCGACGCCACCGCGATCCGGAAGCTGGAGGACGCGGGCGCGGTGCTCTGCGCCAAGCTGGCGATGGTGGAGCTGGCGGGCGGCATGGGCTATCGCCAGCCCAATGCGGCCTTCACCGGGCCCGGCGTCAATCCATGGAATCTGGAGGCGTGGAGCGGGGGGTCGTCGAGCGGCTCGGGCTCCGCCGTCTGCGCCGGGCTCGTGCCCTTCGCGATCGGCTCCGAGACGTGGGGGTCCATCCTCTCGCCCGCGGGCAATTGCGGCATCGCGGGCCTGCGCCCGACCTACGGCCGCGTGAGCCGCCACGGCGCGATGGCGCTCTGCTGGACGCTCGACAAGCTCGGCCCGCTCGCCCTCACCGCGGATGACTGCGGCCTCGTGCTGGACGCCATCGCCGGGCCCGATCCCGCGGACCCGACGACGGTGGACCGGGCGTTCCGCTACGAGAGCGCCGCGCCGCCGGGGCGACGCTTCCGGTTCGGCGTGCTGCGTGACGTCACCGACGGCTGCGAGGACGCGGTGCGCGAGAACTTCGAGCGCTCGCTCGAGGTGCTGAAGGGCGTGGGCACCGTCGAGGAGGTCGCGCTCCCGGATCTGCCCTACGACGACATCACGCGCACCATTCTCTTCGCGGAGGCGGCCAGTGCCTTCGAGGATCTGATCGAGAGCGGCGGCATCGCGGAGCTGACCGCGCCCGAGGATCACTACACCGCCTACGCGCGCGACGCCATCCTGGCCAAGGATTATCTCAAGGCGCTGCGGCTGCGCGGGGTGATGGCGCGCGAGGCCGACCGCGTGCTGGCGCGGCTCGACGCCCTGGTCGCGCCGGGTCGGTCGATGGTGGCGGCGATGCTGGGGGGCGAGGTGCGCAGCGCGATCCGCGGCACCGCGCGCGACGTGATGGGCGCGGTCGGCAACGGCGCCGGGCTGCCCGCGGTGGCGGTACCCAATGGGTTCGGCGCGCGCGGGCTGCCCACGAGCCTCCAGTTCATGGGGCGGGCGTGGGAGGAGAACACCATCCTGGCCGCCGCCCGCGCCTATCAGTCGGCGACCGACTGGCACCAGCGCCATCCCCCCAAGGCGTAGCCCTGGACACACCAAGGGGGGAGGGCCTGATCGGCCGCTCCCCCCGCGTGGCCAGCTCGGTCGGTGAAGGCTACTTCGCCCGGCGGGCGCTCACGTCCTGGTTCGGCTCGCGGCGGTCCTGCCGGACGTCGCGGAGGTCTTCCCGCCGGTCCTGCTTGTCGTCCTTGAGCTCGCGGACGTCGCCGCGCCGCTCCCGCTTGTCCTTGTTCAGGTCACGGACATCGGCGCGACGGTCCTGCCGGTCCCGGTTGAGCTCGTGGACGTCCTGGCGGCGATCCTTCAGATCGCCCCGCAGCTCGCCGCGGCTCTTCTGAAAGTTCTCCCGCGCCGCCTTGATGGCCGCGGGGTCGCCGGACTTGTAGGCGTCGCGGAGCTGCTGGCGTGAGCCCTGGAGATCCTTGCGGTCCTGTCGGATCTCCTGCGTGTCCTTGGAGATCTCTTGCCGGTCGCCGCGGATCTCGCGTGTGTCCTGCCGGATGTCCTGGCGGTCGCCGCGGACGTCGCGCGTGTCCTGGCGCACGTCCCGCCGATCCTGGCGGATGTCGCGCGTGTCCTGGCGTACGTCCGTGCGATCCTGGCGCAGGTCCTGGCGATCTCCCTTCACGTCCTGGGCTTGCGCGGGAAGGGCGGAGAGGCCGGTCACGATCACGGTCGCGCACGCGGCGCCCACGGTCCAGCCGATCAGTGTCCTCATGGTCTGCTCCTCTTCTAATCGATGGGGGGATGAGTTCGGACCACGAGGGTGCCGCTGCAATGGGGTTGCCAGGGCCACAACTTATTGAAATAGCGGGGAAAGAACGCGATCGAGGCAGCGCAGGCCTGACGCCTCCCGTCACCCCGCGGCGAAATTCCGGCACGCGGCCGGGCTAGGCGGAGCGGCGGCCGTAGAGGCGGCGGGCGGCGCGCAGATGGGTCATGGCGGCGGCGCGCCGGCCGAGGGAATCGAGGAGCCGCCCGAGATTGTAGTGCGCGTCCGCGAACTCGGGATCGGCGACGAGCGCCTGCCGATACGACTCGACGGCTTCGACCGCGCGCTGCGTCTCCTCGAGCAGCCCGGCAAGGTTGAAGTGCGCGACGGGATCGCGCGGGGCGTGACGGATGGCGGCGCGGTAGTGCGACTCGGCGCGCGCCCCCTCTCCGGCCTGATGGCAGAGGCGGCCCAGGTTGACGTGCGCGTCGGTGAGCGCGGGATCGAGCGCGAGCGCCTGCTGATAGGCGTGTCGCGCCTCGTCGGGGGACGCCGCCTCCAGCTCGCAGCCGAGGTCGAACCATTCCTCGGCCGTCCGCGCGGCCGGCTCGGCGGCCGCCGCCGGAGCCGGCCGCGCGGGAGCGGGGGGCGCGTGCTCGGCCACCGCCGGCGCCTCGAAGTTGAAGAGGAACTGGCCGGAGTCGGGCTGCCAGCGCGCGGCGCCGTCCCAGGCGACGACGCGCCGGCCGTCGGCGTAGATCGTGACGCTCGACAGCGCCTGGTCGCCGGGGAGCTGGCGACGCAGCGACGCGAGTATGCGCCGGATGCGGCGCGCCGGCACGCGGGCGTGGAGCAGGCCCCGGGTCGTCTTGAGGAGCAGCAGGTCCTGGAACGACCACCGGAGCCGTCCGCCGGGGCCGCGGGTGGGGGCGAGCAGGGCGGCGCGCGCGCAGGCGCGAATCTTCGAGTCCGGCAGGCCAAGGATCTTCGCCACCTCGGGGGTGGAGAAGGACGTCATTTCCGTCCGGCTTGCGCTTTCCTGTCCTTGTCGGGCTCGGCGGCGCGCTTCGGCGCCTTGACGGGGGGCTTCTTGGCGAGGGCGGCCGCGTCCTTCGCGGCCGGCTTCTCGCCGCCGCCGCCCGCCCGCCGGGCGAGGCTCTGCTTGAGCGCGTCCATGAGATCGATGACCTGGGCGCGCTGCGCCTCGGGCGCGGCCGAGGTGATCTCCTTGCCTTCCACCTTCGAGTTCACCACCTCGAGCACGCGATTCCGGTAGTCGTCCTGGTACTGCTCGGGCTTGAACTCGTCGCGCGACAGCTCGTCGATCAGCCGCTCCGCGAGCTGGAGCTCCCCGTCGCGGAGCTTGACCGACTTCCCCTTCTCGATCTCGCCGAAGTCGCGCACCTCGTCGGCGAAGTACATCGTGTGCAGCATCAGCCCGTCCTGGGCGGGCCGGACGAGCACCAGGCTCTCCTTGCCGCGCATGACGAAGGTGGCGAGGGCGACCCGATCGGTCTTGGCCATGGCGTCGGCGAGGAGCCGGTAGGGCTTCTCGCCGCCCTTGTCGGGGCCGAGGTAGTAGGTCTTCTCGAAGTAGATCGGGTCCACCGAGGGCAGCGGCACGAACTCGGCGATGTCGATCACCTTCGACGCCTCGCCCTCCAGCGACTTCAGCTCCTCGTCGCTGAAGCGCACGTACTGCTCCTTCTGGAACTCGTAACCCTTCACGAGGCCGCCGCGCTCCACCACCTCGTTGCACACCGGGCAGAACGTCTGCTGGCGGATGCGGTTACCGCACTTGGCGTGGAGCAGGTTGAAGCTCACGCCGCCTCCGGAGGCCGCGGTGTAGAGCTTGACCGGAATGGAGACCAGCCCGAAGGAGATGGTACCCGAGCCGATGGAATGAGGCGCCATGGCTATGAGGCTTTGCAGACTACCACGCACGCGGCTATGCTCCAAGTCTCCGATGGCCACCGCACCGGATAGGGGTCAGCCCGCCGCGAAGGGGCGACGGATTGTGCCGGACTCGCTCGGGGGCGAGCGGCCGCCGCCGCTCGACGCGTACCGCAAGAAGCGCGATCCGGACCGCACGCCCGAGCCGTTCGGCGGACGGCCGCCCGCGGGCGGGCGGCTCTTCGTGGTGCAGAAGCACGCGGCGCGCCGGCTGCACTACGACCTGCGCCTCGAGATGGACGGCGTGCTGAAGAGCTGGGCCGTGCCCAAGGGACCCTCCGTGCACCCGGAGGAGAAGCGGCTGGCCGTGCACGTCGAGGACCACCCGATCGAGTACGGCGACTTCGAGGGCGTGATCCCGTCCGGCAACTACGGGGCCGGCTCCGTCATCGTGTGGGACCGCGGGTGGTACCGCTCCACCAAGCCGCAGGATCCGCTCGAGCAGCTCGCCCGCGGCAAGGTCGAGGTGGAGATATTCGGCTATAAGATGCGCGGGCGCTGGACACTCGCGCGCATGTCGGGCAAGGACCGCGAGTGGCTGCTGCTGAAGAAGGCCGACGGCGCGGCCCTCCCCCCCGCGGCCGAGCTGACCGAGCGCTATCCGCAATCGGTGATCTCGGGCCTCACGGTGGAGGAGATGGCGGACGTCTCGGGCCGGCTCACCGCGATCCGCGCGCGCCTGGACGCGCTCGGGGCGCCGCGGGGCGAGGTGAACGCGCGCGCGCAAGCGTTCGCGCTGGCCACGCTCGCCGAGCGCCCCTTCTCGGATCCGGCCTGGCTCTACGAGATCAAGTACGACGGCGTGCGCGTGCTCGCCTCCCGCGAGGGGGAGCGCGTGACCCTCTACGGCCGGAGTGGCCAGGACACGACCTCCCGCTATCCGGAGGTGGCGCACGCGCTCCGCGCGCTCGCGATCGATCGCTTCGTGATCGATGGCGAGATCGTGGTTCTCGACGACGCGGGAAAGCCGAGCTTTCAGCGGCTGCAGCCGCGCATGGCGCTCACCGATCGCCGCGAGATCGAGATGGCGGCCGCGCAGCGGCCCGCGGTGGGCGTGTTCTTCGACTGCCTCATGCTGGACGACCGCGACCTGCGGCGCCTGCCGCTGGTGGATCGCAAGGAGTGCCTGCGTCTCCTGGTGCCGCCGCTCGGGCCCGCCCGCTACGGCGATCACGTCGCGGCGGAGGGGGAGGCGTTCTTCGACGCGGCCTCGGAGCAGCGGCTCGAGGGTATCGTGGCCAAGAAGGCTCGGAGCCTCTACACCGGCGGGCGGACGCGCGACTGGATCAAGATCAAGTGTCAGCGGCGGCAGGAGTTCGTGATCGGCGGCTACTCCGATCCGCAGGGCTCGCGCAGCCACTTCGGCGCGCTGCACCTGGGGCTCTACGATGGTCCCGCGTCCGCGCCGCGGCTCGTCTACGTGTCGAAGGTGGGCACCGGCTTCGACGAGGCCTCGCTCAAGTCGATCCGCGAGCGGCTGCAGCCGCTGGCGCGCGCGACGCCCCCGTTCGACGCCGGCGCGGTCCCGAGCGGCCGGGGCCACCACTGGGTGGAGCCCCGCCTGGTCGCCGAGGTACGCTTCACCGACTGGACCGAGGAGGGCGGCCTGCGCCACCCCACTTTTATCGGGCTGCGCGACGACAAGAAGCCGGACGCGTGCCGGAGAGAGATGTCGTGGCAACCGGAGGCGGTGGCGTTACCGGAGCGGGCTGACCGGGAAGGGGTGGGGGGGCTTGGGGGAGGAGCGGCCCTCGCTCCCCCCCAATCAGAACAAGAAGCTCCGGTAGCGCCACCGCAACCGCGGCTTCAGCCCACCAACGTCAAGAAAGTCTTCTGGCCGGCCGAGGGCTACACGAAGGGTGATCTGATCGCGTACTACGAGCGCGTCGCCCCCCTGATGCTGCCGTATCTGCGGGACCGGCCGCTGGTGCTGACGCGCTTTCCCGACGGGATCAGCGGGAAGTCCTTCTATCAGAAGGACGCGCCCGAGTTCGCCCCCGCCTGGGTCCGGACCGAGCGCATCTATTCGAAGGACACCGAGCGCGACATCGCGTATCTGGTGGTCGACGACGTGGAGATGCTCCGCTACGTGGCGAACAGCGCCGCCATCCCGGTGCACGTGTGGGCCTCGCGCGTCCCGTCGCTCGAGCGCCCCGACTGGCTGGTGCTGGACCTCGACCCCAAGGGCGCGCCGTTCACCGACGTGGTCCGGGTGGCCCTCGCCCTGCGCGGCATCCTCGACGACCTCGCGCTGCCGAGCTACGTGAAGACCTCGGGCGCGACCGGGCTCCACGTCCTGCTGCCGCTCGGCGCGCGCTACACCTACGAGCAGACGCGGAACTTCGCGCGCCTCCTGGCGGCCCTCGGGGTCGAGGCCGAGCCATCCATCTCGACGGTGGCGCGCCCGCTCCGCGCGCGCGGCGGCAAGGTGTACATCGACTTCGGCCAGAACGGGCACGGGCAGACCATCGTGGCGCCGTTCTCCCTGCGGCCCCTGCCCGGCGCGCCCGCCTCCTGCCCGCTCGAGTGGCGCGAGGTGACGCCGCGCCTCGACCCCTCGCGCTTCAACCTGCAAACCATCGCGGCGCGCTTCGAGAAGATGGCCGATCCGCTGACGCCGGTGCTCGGCGGGGGCATCGACATCGCCGCCGCGCTCGAGCGGGTCGAGGCGCGCCTCGCGTCCCCCTCTCCCCCCAGGAGGGAGGGCAGGGTGAGGGGTGGGGCTACGGATTCACGAGGGCCTGGAGCTGGCGGGCGAAGGCGGGCCCGGTCCCGGCCTCCTCGTGCTTGAAGTAGACGAAGGCATCGCGCCACCCGGCGCTGAGCCGCTCGATGGTCCGCCTCCACTCCTCGAGGTCCGTCGCAGTGTAGCCCTGATCGCGCAGCCGCAGGTAGCCCCAGTCGGCGGTGACCTCGAGCGGCGTGGTCGCGTCCTCCGTGTCGGCCACGCAGAGCGCGGCGTTGGCGGCCCGGAGCCGCGTGTACACGTCGTCGGCGAACCAGCTCTCGTGGCGGAACTCGAAGGCGCAGCGGAGGCCCGCGGGCAGCAGGTCGAGCAGCCCGCCCAGGCGGCCCAGGTCCTTCTTGAAGTTGGGTGGGAGCTGGAAGAGCACCGGCCCGAGCTTCGGCCCGAGCCCGGCCGCGGTGTCCAGGAAGTAGCGTAGCGGGTCGTCGATCTCCCGCAGCCGCGCGAAGTGGGTGATGCGCTGCGGCGCCTTGAGCGTGAAGGAGAAGCCCGCGGGCGTCTCCGCGCTCCAGCCCGCGATGGTCTTGGCGTTGGGCATGCGATAGAAGGTGTAGTTGATCTCCACCGTGGAGAACCGCTCGGCGTAGTAGGGGAGCATCTTGCCGGTGGGGAACTTCTCCGGGTAGAAGGTCCCGCGCCACTCAGGGTAGTTGTAGCCGGACGTGCCGATGCGGATCATGCCAGGCGGTAGAGCGCGATCCCGCAGGCCGCCGCCACGTTGAGCGAGTCGACACCGGGCGCCATGGGAATGCGCACCTCGACGTCGGCGGCGGCCCGGGTTGCTTGGCTGAGGCCGGCGCTCTCGGTTCCGAGCAGCACGGCGAGCCGGGCGTGGCGCGGTGACTTCGCGGCGACCTCGGCGATGTCTATCGCCTCCGGCCGCGGGCAGAGGGCCACGAGTAGGTATTCGGCGCGCCGCAATGCGGTGAGCGCCCCGGACCAGTCCGATACCCAGGCGAACGGGGTGGAGAGGGTAGCGCCCATCGAGACGCGGACCGCCTTGCGATAGAGGGGATCGACGCAATCGTCCGAGAGGAGCACGCCGGCGGCGCCGAAGGCGGCCGCGTTCCGGAAGACCGCGCCGACATTGTCGGGGTCGGCCAGTCCCTCGAGCGCCAGCAGCGTGCGGGGGCCTGGCGGATCGATGAGCGTCTCGGTACAAAGAGGCTCGCCGCGAACGCCAAGGGCGAGACAGCCTCGGTGGAACTTGAATCCGACGATGGCGCGGATCGTCTCGGCCGACGCCACGTAGACGTTCGGCGCGCCATCTCGGGCCAGCAGGTCACCCAAATCGTCGAGGGCCGGCCGCGTCAGCAGGACCGAATGCGTCTGGAAGCGGGAGGTCTCGAGCAGGCGGCGGACGACGAGACGGCCCTCGGCCAGGAACAACCCCTCGCGCCGCCGCAGATTGCCGTCGCGCGCCTCACGATACTCCGTGATGCGCGGATCCTCGGGATCCTCGATGGTCTCGACCTTCAATGCCGCCTCCGTGGCGGCTATGATCACACGGCGGGCAAGGGACGGGAAGGGCGAGGGCCTGGACGGGGCCCGGCGGGAGGCAGAGCGGGCGCGCGCCGACGGACGCGCGGAGGGGAGTCGGTCTTACTGGTAGGCGACGATGCTGACGGCCCACTCCGGCAGCGTGACGTCGGTCGGACGCGGCAGGTCGAAGCGCACGCGGCTCAGCGCGAACTGGGGCAGCGCGACGTGCTCCATGCAGCGCAGGCAGTAGAAGTCGAACTCGAGCTGGGCGCGCCGACCCTGGAACTCGAGCGGCTGCTTGCACACCGCGTGGTAGAGCTCGCCGTCCGGGCTCGCGTAGACGGTCGCGAGCGGCGACTTGGCGATCTCCGCGGCCAGGAGCGAATCCGGATGGCGCCGGCTGATGCCGGTGCTACCCTTCGGCCGACCCCGACGCCGACGGATCTCGGGCGGATGCGGCTCGTTGACGTGCTGCCTCGCTGCGGCTTCCCGGGGTCCGTGTACGCGGTCTTGATTTCTCATGCCCGGGCCTAAGAGCAAGACGCGTTCCACAGTTGACACTGGCTATAAACTATTGATTAATTGTGAGTTATGTGTAGCCAAGATAGGCATTTGAGGCCCATTGGGCTACAAAATTTGGCCCCCCGTAGCCGGAGGTTGTCATCCCTAGAACAGTGGTGCCGACGCTGGGCACCACGTCCGGAGGCTCTCGATGCTGGGCATCGTCGCGACGCTCAAGGTGAAGCCGGGGATGGAGTCGCAGTTCGAGGCCGTGGCCAAGGAACTGGTGGCCAAGGTCAACGCCAATGAGCCGGGCTGTCGGCTCTACACGCTGCACCGTGCCGAGGCGCCCCTGACCTACGTGTTCATGGAGCGCTACACGGACCAGGCGGCGGTGGAGGCCCACCGCGGCACCGACTATTTCAAGGCGCTCGGGCGGAAGATGGGCGAATTCATGGACGGGCGCCCCGAGGTCTTGCGCCTCCGCGAAGTCGAGTAGCGGCTCAGCCTCCCGCGAGCTTGACGGTGTAGCCCAGGGCGCGCAGCCGCTCGGCCAGCCGCTCGCGATGGTCGCCCTGGATCTCGACCACGCCGTCCTTGAGGGGTGCCGCCGGCGCCGCAGAGCCGCTTCATCTCGGAGAGGCGCGCGTCGAGCGTCGGGCCTCGCTCGGGCAAGCCGTGGATCACGGTGACGGTCTTGCCGTTGCGGCCGCCGCGATCGCGAAAGATCCGGACGACGCCGTCGCGCGGAGCGTTCTGGGGCACGGCGGTAATCTAGCAGAAGCGGCGCCGCGGAATCGGTGTACGCTCAGGGCCGGGGAGGAGCCTCGTGAAGATCACGGACGTCACGCTCACGCTGTTCGCCTGGGAGAACATCCCCGCCACCACGTACGGCCGGCACACCGGCCGGTTCGGCGGCCAGAGCCAGCTCGGCCTGCTCACCCTGCGCACCGATGAGGGCGCGGAAGGCCACGCCTTCCTGGGCTCGGCGAGCCGCGGCGCGCAGTTCGACGCCGAGTCGCTGATGAGCGCGCTGAAGCCGCTCGTGATGGACCAGGACCCCCTGGAGCGCGAGCGGCTCTATCAGGCGCTGCTGTCGCGGAACCGGCACACCACCTGGCGCGCCATCGGCGCGGTAGACGTGGCGCTCTGGGATCTGGCCGGCAAGCTGGCCGGGCTGCCGATCCACCGGCTGCTCGGCTCCTACCGGGAGCGGGTGCCCGCCTACGCGAGCTCCGCGGTGCTCCAGTCGAAGCAGGCCTACGCGGAGGAGGCGGCGCGCTTCAAGGCCTCCGGGTGGACGGCGTACAAGATCCACCCGCCCACCGATCCGCGGGTGGACATCGAGATCTGCGAGGCGGTGCGCGGCATGGTAGGCGACGCCTTCACCCTCATGCTCGACTCCACCTGGGCCTACGACTACCCGGCCGCGATCCGCGTCGGGCGCGCCATCGAGCGGCTCGGCTACTACTGGTACGAGGATCCGCTGGCCGACGACGATCTCTACAACTACGTCAAGCTCAAACAGCAGCTCTCGATCCCGATCCTCGCCACCGAATACGCGCCGGGCGGCTTCACCGCCTACGCGCCCTGGCTCGTCGCCCGCGCGACCGATTACCTGCGAGGAGACGTGGCGGTCAAGGGTGGCATCTCGGCGCTCGTCAAGGCGGCCCATCTCGCCGAGGGCTTCCACATGAACTTCGAGATCCACCACGGGGGCAACTCGCTCAACAACGTGGCGAACCTCCACGTGGCGATGGCGATCAAGAACTGTGAGTTCTTCGAGGTGCTGCTGCCCGCGGAGGCGCAGAAGTACGGCCTCGTGGCCGACATCGAGGTGGACTCGCACGGCATGGTGCGCGCGCCCACCGCGCCGGGCCTCGGGGCCCAGATCGACTTCGCCCTGATCGAGCGGAAGAAGCTGGCCGTCCTCAGCTAGTCGCGGAGGCCCGCCACCACCGCGGTGAGCGCGGCGGCCGCGCGATGGAGGGCGGCCGGCTCGAGCGTCTCGAGCGCGTCGCCGCTCGTGTGGTAGGTGTGAAAGGGCGGCGGGCGCCGGAGCAGGCTCCGGAGCGAGCTGCGCACGGGGCCCAGCACGAAGCGGCGCAGCGAGTCCGCGTGGGCCGCCGGCACCATGGTGAAGCCATAGGCGGGCAGGCCCGCGGCGGCGAAGGCGCGGTGATCGCCGCCGAACACCGGGATGCGTCCCACCACAACGTAGCCCGCGGAGCGGGCTATCCCGGCTGATTCCAGCGCCCCCGTCAAGCTATCGAGAAACGGTGTAGGCTCCTCCGCGTCCCAGAGGGCCACCGTGTCGCCGATGCCGCACAGCTCGAGGCTCAGGACGCCCGCGACGCCGTCGAGCGGCACGTCCTCCACGTAGGCGCGCGCCCCCAGGTAGTCGAGCTCCTCCGCCGCCGTGAAGAGCAGCCGCACGCGCCAGCCGCGCGGGATCCGGGGCGGCAGGCGCGGGATCAGGTGCAGCAGGATGCCGACGGCGGCCGCGTTGTCGTTGGCGCCGGGGCTGCCGGGAACCGCGTCGTGGTGGGCGCACAGCACGAGGACGCGCGGGCCTTCGCCCAGCTCGACCGCGAAGGTGTCGCCGCGGCCCTCGGGGCGCGTGAAGCGATGGCGCGAGAAGGCGATGCCGCGGTACTGGAGATAGCGGGGGAGAGCGGCTTCCCGCGCCGCGTTGTCGCGGCCGCAGAGCAGACGGGCGAGGGCCGCGGGCGCGTCGTCGCCCACCAGCACCGCCTCGAGCGGCGCGGGCGGGGCGATGGGGCCGCCGGGGCGGCGGTTGAGCCACCGCCCCAGCGACCGCAGCAGCAGTCGGGCCGCCGCGTGGGCGACCGTTCTCAGTTGAAGACGACCACGCCGCGGGCGACCTGGCCGGTGCGCAGCGCGGTGAAGCCCTCGTTGATCTGGTCGAGCTTGTAGGTGCGGCTCACCAGCTCGTCGATCTTGAGCCGGCCTTCGAGGTAGAGATCCACCAGCTTCGGGAAGTCGATGTTCGGGCGCACCGAGCCGTACATCGTGCCCTTGATGACCTTCTCCTGGAGCGCCATGTTGTAGGGGGTGATCGGCGCGCGCACGTTGAGCGCGGCCATGCCCACGATCACCGCGGTGCCGCCGGGCCGGATGGCGTCCACGATCTGGAGCGTGGTGGCCTCGCCGCCGATGGCGTCGAAGGCGTAGTCCACCCCGCGGCCTTGCGTCAGCGCGCGCACGCGGTCCACCACGTTCTCTGATTTGGCGTTGATGGTGTGGGTCGCGCCGAAGTCCTTGGCGTAGGCGAGCTTATTGTCGAGCAGATCGGCGGCCGCGATGATGCCGGCCCCGGCCAGCTTCGCGCCCTGCACCACGTTGAGCCCCACGCCGCCGCAACCGATGACGAGCACCGAGGCGCCCGCCTCCACCTGAGCGCAGCGGGTGACCGCGCCGACCCCGGTGGGCACGCAGCAGCCCATCAGGGCCGCCTGCGGCCACGGCATCTCGTTGCGGATGGGCACCAGCATCTCGGCCGGGCATACGACCTGCTCGGAGAAGGTCCCGATGCGCGCCATCTGGAAGATGTCCTGCCCGTTCCGCTTGAGCCGGAAGGTGCCGTCGAGCATGCCCCAGCGCGGCGAGGCGTGGCCGTCGCACAGGATGGAGCGGCCCATCGAGCAGTAGAGGCAGCGGCCGCAGTGGGGCCGGAAGGAGAAGATGATGTGGTCGCCGGGCTTGACGTTGGTGACGCCCGGGCCCACCTCCTCGACCAGGCCGGCCGCCTCGTGCCCGAGCACCATCGGAAGCGGCGGCGTCCAGTCCCCGTTCATGATGTGCCAGTCGCTGTGGCAGATGCCGGCCGCCTTGACCTTGACGCGGGCTTCGCCTCCGCGCGGGCCTTCCTGGACGAGATCGACGACTTCGAGCGGGGTATTGGCCTTGTAGAGGACGGCGGCTTTCACGGCGATCTCCTTGCTATCCCGCTCCCCTCAGGGGAGAGGGCAGGGTAAGGGGTGGTGTGGGCTAGGGAACGGCGGTGACTTCCACTTTCACGTCGGTCGCCACCGCGACCGTGCGGTAGAGGGGTCAGCGCTCCCGCCACGTCTCGACCAGGGCCTCGGCGCGGGCCTGGTCCACGCCGCGCAGCGCGAACTTCACGTTGATGGCCTGGAAGCGATTGGGCGCCGCGTCGCTGCGGACGCCCTCGATCACCACCTCCATGCTCGCGAGGGGCACGCCGGTGTCGTGGGCGTGCTTCTCGATCAGGGTGACGCCGCAGGACGAGATGCCGGCCAGGAACGCCTCGCCGTTGGTGATCGCCTCGTTGGGCCCGGAGGGCGAATCGAGCACGAAGTGCTGATGGCGCGCGCCGTTGAGCGAGCGGCCGAGCACGCCGCTCGAGCCGGACCGCACCGTGTCGATCTTGACGCCGTCGGCCATGCTTCCTCCAGGTGGGACGGGACGCTGCGCGCCCGATGATGCGGCGGGGCGGTGGCCCTGTCAAGCGAGGTATCATCGGGCGCCTATGGGATTGCCGGGGGTGGGGCTGCGCTGGTCGCACCTGTTCTTCCTCCTCTCGACCTGGGCGGTGGTGTCGTTCCTGGCCCTCATGGTGGTGGGGCTGGCGTGGACGATGCGGCTCAAGCCCCAGGCCCTCGCGGACGCGCGCGCCCAGCGGCAGGAGATCGTGCGCGTGCTCGCGCACCTCGCCGACTCCCAGGTGCGCGACCGGCTCGACGCGCTCGTGCCGGTGGCGGCCCACCTGGCTCAGAGCTGGGCCTCCCACGAGCCGCGCGCGCTCCAGCGCGAGATCGATACGATGCGGGCGATGCTGCAGATGCCCACGCTGTTCGTGGTGGCGCCCGACGGCCGGCCGCTCGCCTTCAGCCCGCTCACCGCGCCCGATGGCAGCTCCAACCTCGACCTGCGCTATGCGGACCGGCCGCTCCTGCAGGAGGTGATCCGCACCCAGCGCCCCGCCGTCTCCGGCGTCGTCTTCGGCCGGGCCACTCGCGATTTCATCGTCGGGGCGGCGGTGCCGATCCGGATGGAGCAGGAGATCGTCGCGTACCTGCTCGGGAGCATCCGGCTGCAGGCCTCCGTCGAGGCCATCGAGCAGGCCGCGGCCGGCCCCGGCGGGTGGCTGGTGATGATCGACGGCGACAAGCAGGCCATCTTCCTCGACCGCCGGACCCGCCAGCTCACCCAGCAGGACTGGAAACGCCATCCGGTCGTCGAGGAGCTGGCCCTCCGGGACGCCGACGGCCTCGTCACCATCGACGAGGACGAATGGCTCGTGACCCAGGCGGTCATGCCGACCGTGCGGGTCAATCTCGTGTACGCGGGCTCGGTGCGCCAGATCCTCGAGGCCCAGCGCGCGGTGCTCCTGACCCTGGGGGCGACCCTCCTCGTCTCGCTGGCCATGAGCCTGGCCGTGAGCACGGTGGTGGCGGTCCGCTTCGTGCGCGAGCAGCAGGCCGCCTCGGCCCCGAAGAAGCGCGAGCCGGCACGCGGTTAGCGGAATGGCCGAGCTCCTTTCACAGCCGCCGGGGTCCGGGGTCTCAATGGGCAGGGTGATGGCAGAGGATGCCTTCGAGGCGGTGGTGGGGGCCCATCACGCGGAGATCCGGCGCTACCTGCTGCGGATCACGGCTCGCGCGAGCGATGCCGACGATCTCTCGCAGGAGACCTTCCTCCGCGCGTTCAGGGCGTACCGCGCGCTGCCGGCGGGCGCCAATGTCCGGGCGTGGTTGTTCACGATCGCCACGAACCTGGGCCGCAATCACTTCCGAGGCCAGTCGCGCCGGCGACGGGCCTACGCCGCGGTGGCGATGGAGATGCCGATGGGTGCGCCGGAGCGGGCCGACGGGCGGGTGATCGCGGAGGAAGCGCGGGCGCGGATCGAACAGGTGGTCAACGGATTGCCCGAGAAGCAGAGACTGGCCTTCATCATGCGAAAGCTGCACGAGCTGGACTACCCCGAGATCGGGACGAGCCTCCGCTGCTCGGAGGAGAGCGCCCGCGCGCACGTCTTCCAGGCGCTCCGGAAGATCCGGCGAGGCCTCGACGGTCATCTCCCCGCGGGAACGGACTCCCAGTCATGAGCAAGCCGCCTCCTAGCTGCCGAGCGATCGAGCCGCATCTCCTGGCCGTGGCCATCGGGGAGGCCGGCCCGGCCGCCGTGGAGCGCGTCGAGGGGCACGTGGCCGGGTGCCGCCCCTGCCGGGAGGAGCTCGGGCACTATCGAGCGGTCGACGGCATGGTGCACACGCTGCGGCGCGCGCCGCTCCCCGGCGACGACGCGACGCTGGCACGGGCCCAGCTCGCGGCGCGCCTGGCCGACGTGCGCTCGCGCATGGTGGGCTTCGGGATCTTTCCCTCGCCGCTCGGCCCGGTGCTCATCGGCCGCTCCGAGCAGGGCGTGGCGCTCGTGCAGTACCTCCCCGCCATGAGATCTCTGCCCGCCCACGTCCGCCGCCTGCTCGGCGAGGACGCGGTGGAGGACCGCGCCGCCACCGAAGGCCTGCGCGCGGACCTGATGGAGTATCTCGAGGGGCGGCGCGCGCGGCTCGACTGGGCGCTCGACCTGCGCCGGGTGCGGAGCGAGTTCCAGCGGCGCGTGCTCGAGGCCACCGCGGCGCTGCCGTACGGTGCGGTCACGTCGTACGCGGGCATCGCCGCCCGCATCGGCGCGCCGTCCGCGGTGCGGCCGGTGGCGCAGGCCCTGCGCTGGAATCCGCTGCCCATCGTCATTCCCTGCCACCGGGTGATCGGCAGCACCGGCGCGCTCACCGGCTACGCGGGCAAGCACGTCGATCTCAAGCAGCGGCTGCTCGCGGTGGAGGGTGTGAGGACCGTCGCCTCGCACCACGACTTCAAGGTGCGCCGCGAGGCGATGTACACGCTCATGAACGGCGAGCGCGAATACTGCCTGCCGACCTGCGGGTCGCTGATGTCCCAGCCCCTGTCCACGCTCACGCTGTTCGGCGCGCGCGAGCGCGCGGAGGCCGCCGGGTTCGCCCCCTGCACCACCTGCCGGCCCGACCTGCATCCGCTGTCCGCGTAGCCACCCGCCCGCGCCCGTCCCCGTCGTTTCACGCCGCGTGATCACCGGTGTCTCAACCGGTGAAGCACACGGGACAACGACAGGAGGACGACACGATGAGCGGAGCGATAGAGACGACGATCATGATCGTGCTGATTCCATTCTTGGCGGTTTGGGGCTTGCTCGCGCTGACCCAGCGGATCGCCGACTACCGGGAGGAGCGCATCGCCCGGCAGATCGCGTTGACCGACGCCATTCACCGCGAGCTGGGCGCCGCGGCGGCGCCGGTGGTGCGGCGGAGCTGGTCGCGCGAGTGGATCGTCTCGATGCGGCTGCCCCTCGAGCGCGAGACCACCGTGGGCGCCATCACCCGGATCACGCACGATCTCTTCCGCCGGCTGGACCGGCAGGACCCACCGCGGCTCCGGCTGGTGCTGGTGCCCCAGGCAGTGCGGCCGGGGCTCCGGCGGATGGCCACGGGATCCCCGCGGGCGGCCGGTCGGCTCAGCCGGGCGGCCTAGAGAACAGGAGGCCGGACATGGACCTGGGCGTGTACGTCACGGAGAAGCTGGTCGCGGTGCGGCTGGCCGAGCTGAGGGCCGAGTCCGCGCGGGTGGCGGCGCTCGCGGCGGCGAGGCCGCGCCGTCGCGGAATGGGTGCGCGCCTCGGGGCCGGCCTCATCCGTCTCGGGCAGTGGCTGGCCCAGGGCGACGCCCAGGTCGGCCAGAATGCAGGAGTGCGGGTGAGCCGATGAGGTAGTATGCTTGGCCGCGGGGCTGAGGAGGGCCCGGGCCATGGCGGCGATGACCTACGATCGGCGGGAACAAGACCTCGGTAACGTCCTGCTGCTGGAGCACGTCAACGTGCGCGTTCCGGATCAGCAGGCGGCCACGCTCTTCTACATCGCCGGGCTCGGGCTGACGCGCGATCCCTACCTGATGGTGAGCGTGGAGAACATGTGGGCGAACGCGGGGCAGACCCAGTTCCACCTGCCCACCGCCAAGCCCCAGGTGGTGCAGGGGCACGTGGAGCTCGTGGTGCCGGATCTCGACGCGCTGACGCGCCGGCTGGCCGCGGTGCGCGAGCCGCTCGCGGGCACCGCGTTCGCGTACGAAGTGCGCGACAAGCACGTGGCGGTGACGTGCCCGTGGGGCAACCAGTTCCGCTGCGTGGGCCCCGGGCCCGAGTGGGGCGACGTCACGCTCGGTATCGGCCGCGTGGAAGTGCCGGTGGGGCGCGGCGCGGCCGCGGGCATCGCGCGCTTCTACGAGCGAGCGCTGGCCGCCACCGCCACCGTGAGCCAGGACGACCGGGGCGCCGCCGCCCACGTGAGCGTGGGCTACCGGCAGGAGCTGGTGTTCCGGGAGACGGACGCCCCGATCGCGTCCTACGATGGCCACCACGTCGCGATCTACATCGCCGACTTCTCGGGCCCGCACGCGTGGCTCGTGGAGCGTGGCCTCGTCACCGAGGAGAGCAATCCCTACCAGTACCGGTTCCAGGTGATCGTGGACCCGGACAGCGGCAAGCAGCTGTCCGAGCTCGAGCACGAGGTTCGGTGCGCGACCCACCCCATGTACATGCGCCCGCTGGTGAATCGCAACGCGGCCCAGCGCCAGGCCACCTACGTGCGGGGGCGTGACGCCTTCGTGCCCGGCCTGCTCTAACCCGAGCCCTCGCGCCAGGAGGAATACATGCTCGCGGATCGCTACGTCAAGGGTGTGCTCACCGTGATCGCCCTGGCCCTCGTGGCCATCGCGGCCAACCTGTGGCACTCGGAGCTCCGTCCCTCCACCGCGGGAGCCGAGACCCCGGCCAAGTACGAGACCGGCGTCCCGCGGGCGTGGGGGAAGCTGGTGGGATTCTCCAACAACAACCTCCTGCTCGAGAGCAGTGACGGGATGCTGCGCATCGTGGACGTGGAAGGCCGCGAGCCGGAGTACCCGAAGATCAAGGTGCAGATCCGCTGGCGGTGAGCCGGGGTCGCCTCCACGACTGATCGGCCGCGCATCCCGGCCGCGTAGAATGACCGGGATGCGCGATCTCTTCTCCGTCGTCTCGCTCGCCGCGCTCGCATTCCTGCCGGCCGCCGGGCCCGCCTGGGCCAGCTTCGAGGACGGCCGGCGCGCCTACGACCAGGCCGACTATGCCGCCGCCTACCGCGAGTGGCGGCCCCTCGCCGAGCGCGGGGAGGCGGCCGCGCAGTTCCTGGTGGGCTTCATGTACGAGCGCGGGCAGGGCCGGCCGGCCGACCCGGTCGAAGCCATCGCGTGGTACCGTCGCGCCGCCCTGCTGGGTGACGTCCACGCCCAGTTCCGTCTGGGCTTTCTCTACGCGTTCGGCCGGGGCGTGGAGCGTGACGATGGGGAGGCCGCCGACTGGTACGGGCGCGCGGCGGCGCAGGGCAATCGCGCGGCGCAGGCGGCGCTCGAGCAGCTCCGCGACGAGGGACGCCTGGCCGGGCCCAACGGCTCGCGCGAAGCGCTCCTGCTCCGCAGCGCGGCCGATCGGGGCGGCGCCGCCGCCCAGTATCAGCTCGCGCTCCGGTACGCCAGCGGCGAGGGCGTGCCCCAGGACTCGGCGGAGGCCGCGCGCTGGTACCGGCAAGCCGCCGAGCAGGGGCTCGCGGCGGCGCAGTATCAGATCGGCCTCCGCTACGCCAATGGCGACGGGGTCGCGAAGGACTACCCCGAGGCCGTGAAGTGGTATCGACGGGCCGCCGAGCAGGGAGTCGCCTTCGCGCAGTTCAACCTGGGGGTGCGCTATGCCAACGGGCAGAGCGTCGAGCGCGATCCGGTGCTCGCCTACCAGTGGTTCAGCCTCGCCGCGCTGAGCCTGCTCGGCAAGGAGGCGGATACCGCGCGTCAGGCGCGCGACTCGATCAAGGCCACGCTCACGCCGGAGCAGACCGCCCGCGGCGAGCAGCTGGTGAAGAGCTGGCGCCCGAAGCCCGAGACGGCCGGCGCGGCGACGGCTACGCCTCGAAGGTGATGTCCTGGGCGCCCGCCCAGCCCAGGAGCCGTCCCACCTCCGGAAGCTGCCCGCGACCCTCCTCGATCGTGAGGAAGTGATTGCCCGCCAGCGGACCGAGCTTGCTCGCGAAGCGCGTCTCCCCGTACGGGAAGAGGATCTCGGTCTCGCTGATGCCGGCGGGATAGAAGAGCAGCGCGCCCGGCGGGGGCTCGCTCGTGGGGTTCTCGGGCCCGACCCCCAGATCGAGATCGCCGAGCGGGATCCAGCCCGCCTCGCCGCTCCAGCGGGCCTGGATGATCCGCTGCCGGTACGGGAGGAGCCGGCGGAAGGCGGCGCAGGTGCGCGGCGCGGCGGTCTCCTCCCACCGCGCGGTGAAGTGAAGCGACGCGAGGCGGATGCGGATCAGGGTCAGCACTGCAGCCGCACCCCGCCGTGGACCAGGAAGGGCGCGCCGATGGAGACGACGCCCTCACTGATGCCCAACGGTAACGTGTTGCCGGCGGGCGGCGGCGTGTCGCGCCGGAAGCCGTCGTAGGCGCGCCAGTAGTCGGCGCGGATGCCGCCCACCAGCTCGAGCATGGAGACGGGCGTGTAGACGTCCTGGAGGAAGAGGCCGTTGATCTGCTGCTCGCCGCCCCGGCGCCTCATCGTCGGGCAGGATGCTACCGGGCGGGTGCCGGGGTGTCAACGCGCGGTTGGTGTAGTATCCGCTTCGGGCCGGGTCCGGGGAGGCTTGTCTCCGGCCCGGTAGAAGCGCTACGGTCTATCACCAACTCTCACTGACGAGTGCACGGAGGCTCCCGATGAACGAACGTCGAATCCTGTCCCGCCGGGCGCTGCTCAAGACCATGGCCGCCGCGGGCACCCTCACCGCCGCCGATCTCAAGTGGTGGGAGGAGCCGCTGCTCCGCCCCCGGCGGGCCTGGGGCGCCGCGCCGGTCCGCTTCCAGTTCAGCGTGCCCGAGCCCAAGCGCAACGCCCTCGTGGAGTCGCTGGTCCAGCGCTTCAACCAGGCCCAGAAGGACTTCGAGGTGAAGGTCGAGTTCGTCCCCCAGGCCCAGGCGCGCCAGAAGCTGATCACCTCGGTGGCCGCGGGCAGCCCGCCGGACTGCTGCCAGGTCTGGGACAACTGGGTGGGCGAGTTCGAGGGGATGGGCGCGCTCGAGGACCTCACGCCCAAGGTCAAGGACTGGAAGCACTATAAGGACGTGCTGCCGCTGGCGTGGCAGACGGTGACGGTGAAGAACAAGATCGCCTCGTTGCCCTGGGTGGTCACCAACGACGCGCTCTACTACCGCACCGATCGCATGAAAGAGTACGGGCTCTCGGCGCCCAAGGACGACTGGGGCTTCGACGACTTCCTCGCCTTCACGAAGGCGTTCACCAGGACCGACAAGAACCAGTACGGATTCGGCATGCGCGGGCAGGGGACGTGGGCGGTGCTCTACGCCACCGAGTTCATGTACGCCAACGGCGCCCAGGTGCTGAAGGACGGCAAGGTTGTCATCAACTCCAGGGAGGCGGCGGAGGCGCTCGACTGGTACCTGGACCTCTTCCGCAAGCACAAGGTCTGCCCGCCCTCGGTGCCCACCGACGGCTGGCGCGGCATCGTGGAGGGCTTCGGCCGCGGGATCACCAATACCTACATCCACAACTCCGGCTCCGCCGAGGAGCAGAAGGGGTTCGTGGGCGAGAAGAACTTCTCGACGGTGCCGCTGCCGCTCGGCCCCGCCAAGAAGCGCAACTCGTTCTACTTCTCGGAGACGCTGACCGCGTTCAACAAGGGGAAGAGCCGCGAGGGCGCCTGGCGCTTCATGAGCTGGCTCATGGAAGACGAGCCGAACCTCATGTACACGAAGGGGCTCGGGCTCCTGCCGTCCCGGAAGACCTTGTTCGAGCGGCCGGAGTTCATGCACGACCCGGCCTACCAGGGCTTCATCAAGTCCTTCCCGTTCTCGATCGTGAGCCCGTATCTGGCCTACGCGGGCTGGGGCGGCAAGATCGACTCGGAAGGCGTGCCCCTCTTCCAGCAGGCCCTGGTGGGCAAGCTGTCGTCCAAGGAGTTCCTCGACAAGTTCGCCGAGGTGCTCACCAAGAACATGGCGTAGCCGCCGGCCCATGGCCCGCGGAGCGACCCTCACCGCTCCCGTGGCGCGCCCGCTCCTCTCGCGGCGCGCCCGGGAGCTCCTGACCGGCTACTGCTACCTGATCCCGGTCATCCTCGCCCTGGGGGGCACGGTGCTGTTCCCGATCCTCAAGGCGATGCAGATGAGCCTCTACAACCACGTGCTCATCAGGCCCCAGGAGTACGGCTACGTGGGGCTCGCCAACTACGCGCGCCTGCTCCACGACGAGACCTTCTGGCTGAGCCTGTGGAACTCGTTCCAGTGGGTGTTCGGCTCGGTGCTGTTCCAATTCCTGGGTGGCTTCGCGGCGGCGCTCTTGCTGCATCAGTCGTTCCGCGGTCGGGCCCTCGTCCGCACGATCACCCTGCTGCCCTGGATCATCCCGGGGGTGGTGGTGGCCCTGATCTGGGAGTTCATCTATCAGCCCAACTACGGCCTGCTCAACGACATCCTGAGCCGCGCCGGCGTGATGACCGAGCGGGTGGCGTGGCTGGCGAACCCGGCCCTGGCCATGCCCGCGGTGATCCTCACCAATGTCTGGCGCGGGGTGCCCTTCTTCGCGATCATGCTGCTGGCGGGGCTGCAGGCCATCCCGGGCGAGCTCTACGAGGCGGGGCGGGTGGACGGCGCCTCCGTCTTCCAGCGCTTCCGGTTCATCACGCTGCCGATGCTCAAGCCCATCATCGTGGTGGCCACCGCCACCCGCATCGTGTGGACCTTCAACTACGCGGACCTCATCTTCGTCATGACGAGCGGCGGGCCCGCCAACGCCACCCAGATCACCTCCACCTACACCCTGCTCCAGGCCTACTCGAACCTCGACTTCGGCTACGCGGCGACCCTGTCGGTGGCCCTGCTCCTGATCATGCTCGCGTTCACCGTGGTCTACCTGCGGCTCACCCGCGGCCTCGAGAGCGTGGCGTGAGGCGCGCGCCCGGCCTCGATTGGGCCGAGCGCGTGCTCGGCGGCCCCGTGCTCTGGATGGGCCTCGCCGCCCTCACGCTCTTCGCGGTGGCGCCCTTCGTCTGGGTGCTCCTCGCCTCGTTCAAGACGCGGGCGGAGCTCTACGCCACGCCCATCGTGTACCTGCCCGCTTCCCTGAGCCTGGCCAACTACGTGGAAGCCTGGACGTCGCGCCTCACGCCATTCAGCCGCTTCTTCGCCAACAGCCTGTGGGTGTCGTCGGTGACCATGGTGGCCACCACGGTGGTCTCGATCCTGGCCGGCTACGCGCTGGCCCGCTTTCGCTTCGCGGGCCGCCAGACGTTCCTGCTCGTGTTCCTCGCCACCCAGATGTTCCCGGCGGTGCTGCTCATCGCGCCGCTGCTGTCGCAGTGGTACGCGCTCGGGCTCATCGACACCTACCAGGCCCTGATCTACTCCAACTTCTCCTTCACGGTGCCGTTCACGGTGTGGATGCTGGTGGGCTACTTCGAGTCGATCCCGCGCGAGCTGGAGGAGAGCGCGATGCTCGACGGCTGCACGAACTTCGGCGCGCTCTGTCGCATCGTCCTGCCGCTCGCCGCGCCCGGGGTGGCCGCCACCGCGATCTTCGCCTTCGTGGCCTCGTGGAGCGAGCTGCTCTTCGCGATCACGTTCACGTCGCAGACCGAGATGCGCACGCTCTCGGCCGGGCTGCTCTTCATGGTGGGCCAATACGAGATCCAGTGGGGGCAGCTCTCGGCCGGCGTCATCATCAGCACGATCCCGGTGGCGATCCTCTTCACCTACCTCCAGCGCCACCTGATCCAGGGGCTGTCGGCGGGTGCGGTCAAGGGCTGAGGCCGCGGCCGGCTCAGCGGCGGCGCGACTTCCGCGAGGCGGCGCGCCCCGCGCGCACCTTGCCGCGCGCCTTCTGGCGGCTCCGTTCGGGCACCACCGCCACCGCCTCGATCTCGATGAGCAGGTCCGGGCGGACGAACTGGGAGATCTCGATGAGGGTGCTCGCGGGCCGGCTTGCCCCGAAATACTCCTTCCGCACCGTGTTGACCGCCTCGCGGTCCGCCACGTTCTTGAGGTACACCGTCACCTTGCAGACGTCGGCGAAGGTGGCGCCGGCCGCGGCGAGGCACCGCTTGATGTTCTCGTGGACCTGGCGGGTCTGGGCGACGATGTCGCTGCCGCCCACCGTGCGTCCGTGGTCGTCACTGGCCACGCAGCCGGAGACGAAGACGAGCCGGCCCGCGCGGACCACGTGGACGAAGTGGCTGATGGGTTGGGGCATGCCCGGCACCCAGATCTCTTCCCGGTGAGCGGATGTCGCCATGGTGATCTCCTCTTCCAGCGGGGTGGCGTCGCCCGGCGATTATTCTCCGGGGGCGCCCGGGCGGTCAAGCCGCGGCCACCCGTTGTGCGCGACGTGACACCGGCTGTCAGCCGAGCGCCGCGGCCGTCCGCCCGGTCGGAATGTTCCCGGCGGGTTCCGGGGCTCCGCGCCTGGTCCGACTCTTGCTGATTCCGAACGCCATGATCAAACGACTCGCGACGGCTCTTGTCCTGCTCATCCTCATCGCGACCCCGCTCCCGGCCCAGGTGCTCGATGCGGCGTCCGCGGAGGCCCTGGCGACGACGCTCCGCATGCTCGCCGATCCCGCCGCCCGGGGCGATGTTCTCGCCGCCGACCCCGCCGCGGCGGCGATCGACAAGCAGGTGCAGGGCATGGCCGGCTCGTCGGCCCTCGCGCAGGAGGTCTACGGGATCGCGGCCGAGGTGTTCGCCGATCTCGCCCGGAACTCGGGCGGAGACCCGCAGCGCATGAACGAGGCCCTCGAGCGCGCCAAGTCCGATCCCGCCGGCTTCGCCGCGATGCTACGCCCGGAGACGCTCCAGCGGTTGCGGGAGCTGTCCTCCAAGATCTCCGACGCCCAGCGCTGAGCCCCGGCTCCAAGGCTCCCGGCTCCAAGGCCCCCGGCTCCAAGTCCATGGACCAGATCAATCTCCTGAAGGGCCGGATGGCGGAGGCGCTGGTCGAGGGTATCTTCAAGCGCGCCCAGTACACGGTGGCGCGCGTGGGGCGGGAGACGCAGGTGCCGGCGCTCATGCGCACCGGGCGGGCCGAGTTCACCCCCGATTTCGTGGTGTGGAGAGCGCTGGGCGGGCCGGGCCCGGATCGGCACTCGTACCGGCTGCTCGCCATCGAGGTGAAGTACCGCGCCGACCTCGAGGAGTACCTCCGTCGCGACTCGCCCTCCCGCGCACCCGAGGTGAGCCAGCAGGGGCCGGAGCTCTACGAGATCATCGTGACCGACCGACCCGACGCCGGCCGCTCGTGCTTCCAGGCGGTCCACGTCTCGGCCCAGCCCCCGCGCAAGTCGCCCGTCACGCGGGATCTCCACCTGGTGCCGGACCTCGACATCTATCCGCGGACGGTGGAGGAGTACGAGGGGCTTGTCCGGGAGATCTTCCCGATTTTCGGATCTAGAACCGGGGGATCACGAAGCGGGAACGGCGACTGGGCGCGGAGGCCGGAGGCGCGGGTGCCCGGGCGCAGCGAGGGCCGCGGCCACCGCCGGCCGCGGCCGGCGGGTGATCCCCAGGGCTATCGCCCGTCGCCGCCCCACGAGCACCGGCAGGGCGTGAGCGAGTAGCGTAGCCCCGACGTCTCGGTCACGCTGGCGGCCTGCCAGCCCGTCAGCACGGAATAGCGCATCCGGAAGTAGTGGTCGGCCGCGTCCATCCCCACGCTCTGCCCGTTCACCACGTAGCGCGCGCGGCACGTCATGCCGCCCAGCAGGCTCGGCCCGCAGGTCAGCGCGGTCACCCGCACCGCCGTCCGCGCGGCCAGCACCTCGCGATCGGCGGCCTTCAGGATCCGCGCCATCCGCCGCACCTGCTTGCCCTTGAGATGAGCCTCGATGGCCTCGCGCGCGCCGTCGATCGTCCAGCAGGAGCGAGCAAACCGTACCGCCTGGAAGCCGGCCACCCCGAGCACGGCGGCGAAGAGGAGCAGCAGTACGCCGCGCACGATGGCGCGGGGGATCGAGAATCGGCGAGACTGCACTCGCTTCTTAACCAAGCAGCGCCTCCTGGAGCGCCAGCCCCGTGGAGGGATCGAGCAGGGACTGGCTCTCACGCTTGAAGGGAATCCAGGTGAGCCGCGCGGCCTGGAAGTCCGGCTCCGAGCCGGCGGCCGCCTTCACCGCATCCGGGGTCCGTCGCCGGCCCGCCGCCGCGAAGCGCGCCAGCAGCACGGCGTCCTCGGCGTCGTAGAAGCAGCCCTGGGCCACCGGGCGCTCGCCCGTCCACGGGCGATACGCCGGCGGCTTCGCGGACAGCCGCGTCGTGAGATCGTGGAGGGCCTTGAGCCGGCGATAGCGGAACGCGGGGGCCCACGCGCGGCCCTCCGGCCCCGCGGTCGCGAGCTCGAGCTGCCAGAACGGCAGGTAGACGGCGCTCGCCGGGTCGCTCGCGTGGGCGACGTCGGGCGCGCCGGGCGCGGCGATCTCGGCGATCTCGTGCGGCGTCTCGGTCAGCTCGGCGCCGTGGACCTGCCAGG
Source organism: Methylomirabilia bacterium (assembly GCA_041478145.1). GTDB lineage: Bacteria > Methylomirabilota > Methylomirabilia > Rokubacteriales > CSP1-6 > CAMLFJ01. Next base: position 12,621 of record JBGOVO010000003.1, on the reverse strand, counting down.
CCCGGTTGCAGGACGCGCAGAGGAAGATCACGTCGTCGGGCTCGAGCGGCAGGGTCCATCCGCAGTTCGGGCACACGAGGGGCCGGAGCCCCACCGTCCGCTGCTCCGCCGCCGCCCCGCGCGTGAGCGCATCGTACAGCGCGACCGGCACGCGAGGCTGGACCACGCTCTCGGCCACACCGTCCACGACGGTGAGCCACTTCTGGTCGCCCTGAGCCAGCTCGACCACCCAGAACGGGAAGAAGATCACCGAGAGGATGCGACCGAGGACCTGGCGGTACACGACGTGGTCGAAGCCGGGGGAGGCCAGGCCCTGCGCCATGGCCGCGGCCTCGGCGAGCTGCACCGGGACGATCGTGCCGAGCGCGGCCAGCGCCTCGCGCCGGAAGAGCGAGACCCGGAGCGCCTGGGCGCGCACCCCGAGCGAGTAGACGCCGAGCCCCGGGAGATCCGCGGCCGGGAAGGTCTTCTCCACGTAGCGATCGAGGAACTGCACGGGCGCGTCGGCGCCGGGCGCGGCGAGCGGCCGCGGGGCGGTCAGCACCGCCGCCTCGAGCGAGCGCTCCGGCTTCGGGGCAGCTCGCAGGAGGTCGCGCACCACGTCGCCGGCCCGCTTCCCCAGCACGAGGTCGGCGCCCCAGCCCAGCACCGCGCCGAGGGGAATCTCGATCTCGGGGCGGTCGGCGGCCCGGTCGGTTCCCCCGACCATCATCGACGGGAGCGCCGGACTCTCAGGCGCCGGCTTGGGCGGGACGTCCTGCCACTGGAAATCGTGACCGGTGAGCCGGTAGAAGGGGACGAAGAAGAGCTGCGCGCGCGCCACCTGCGCCTCGAGCCGGCCGGTGCGCGCGGCGGCGCCCGCCACGTCGGCCTTGACCTTGGGCGCGACCCAGTAGCTCAGCACCTGCTTGCGGCCGGTGACGAGCAGCGTGGAGCCGCAGCTCGGGCAGCGGATGGCGTTGGCCCCTTCCGAGAAGTCGAGGGGGCCGCTGCAGGTGGGGCACTCGGTCGAGACGACGACCTGGCTCATGGAGGTGCCCTCGGGACGCCGCGCGGGCGGGCGGGCCGGCGTCAGCTGCCGGCCACCGCCTGGCCGCACGTGGCGCAGAAGCGGGCGCCGCCGGGCAGCTCGGCCTGGCAGCGCGCGCACCGCGCGGTCGCGGCGAGCTGCCGGCCGCAACGGGCGCAGAACCGGCTGTCCGCGGGGACCGCCGCCTGACAGCCGGGGCACGTGACGATCGCGGTTGCCGGGGAAGCGGCGGGCTCCGTGCCGAGACTCTTGGCGAGCATGCCCGGCATCATCATGCCGAGGCCCGCGCCCACTCCCACGCCCACGCCGGCGGCCGCCCCGCCGCCCACCCCGCCGCCGTTGCCCTGGGCGGCGTCGCCCATGGCCTTCGCGGCCTTGAACTTGAGGAAGCGGTCGAGGTCGCCGACCGCGCCCATGCCGGAGCGCTCGTCGATCATCCGCTCGACTTCCTCGGGCGGAGTGATGCGGTTGATGTAGAAGTCCACCATCTCGGTGCCGTACTTCCGGAACTCCTCGGCCAGGCGGGTCTTGATCGCCACCGCCATCTCGTCGTACTGCTTCGGCAGGTCGAGGAGGCTCTGCACCGTCTCGCCCAGGAAGTCGTTGAGCCGCGCGACGATGACCTCGCGCAGGTAGTCTTCGATCTGGTCGGTGGTGTAGGAGCCCTGCGTGCCCACCAGGCTGTTGACGAACAGGAGCGGCTGGCTGACCCGCATCGTGAAGCTGCCGAAGGCGCGCAGCCGGATGAGGCCGAGCTGGCTGTCCTTGAAGGCCACCGGATCGCGCGTGCCCCAGCGCATATTGGTGAAGACTTTCAGGTTGACGAAGTAGACCTCGGCGCGGAACGGGCTCGTGAAGCCCCACGGCAGCGAGAGCAGGCGCGTCAGGACCGGCAGGTTCTGGGTCGAGAGCGTGTGGCGTCCGGGTCCGAGCACGTCGAGCCCCTGCCCGTCGCGGAAGAAGACCGCGGCCTGGTTCTCGCGCACGACGAGCTGCGCGCCCATCTTGATGTCTCCCGAGCCCTGCTCGGGATAGCGATGGACGATGCCGGTGCCGGTCTGGTCGAACCACTCGATGACTTCCATCATGATCGGTGACATGGCGTGCCGTCCTCAGTCCGCGTCGACGATGAGCCGGCGCTTGTCGAAGAGCTGTCCGAAGTCGTCGAGCGCCTCGGTCATGTGCAGGGCCGCGCTCGCGAGCCCGGCCGCGTCGGCGAGCGCGGCGCGCACCGCCTCCGCCCGGGCCCGCACCGTGCTCAGCGCCTCGAAGAGGCCGAGGTCGAACGCGTAGAGCTGATCGAGCGTGTCCCCGTCCACCTTGGGGAGATCGAAGAGGCCGGCGTAACCCCGCCCCGCGAATTCGACGCTGCGGCTCAGACGCTCGAGCCGTCCCGACAGGCGATCGAGACGTGGCGGCGAGGAGAGATCACCGGACTCGGCGAGCCGCTGCTTGTCCTCCTCGAGGGCGAGCATGAGGCGCCGCATCTCCTCGACGAGCCGCATGCGGACCTGCTTGTCGGTGGCGCGGGCGTTCTCCCGGTCCTGGTAGCCGGCCACTCCGGGAACGAAGCGGACCAGCCGCTCGAGCCTGCTGGCGACGGTGACACCCATGCGGAGCCTCCTCTCGATTGGTCGGGCGGTGCCCGGACCAGCCGGGGAGTGTGCAAACGGATTGCCATCGATATTGAGGACTAACAGGCTGGAAAGATTGAAGAGACGCGACGCTATTGGCGCCGCGCGTGGCTGGGTGTGTCAGTCAGCTGACACTTCTTGCTCCGGGTGGCCGGCCAGCGCCGGCTCCGCCGGGACCGTCCGCCGACGCCAGCCGCCGAATCGCCGCCACGCCAGCGCGATCCCGGTCCACACGAGCACGGTGCCGCCAGCAGAGGCCACCAGGGCAATGGCCTGGCCGGGGACCCCGCCGGCCTCGCCCGTGTGGAGCGGGCGCACCCAGCTGCGAAGCCGGCGCCCGAGATTCTGACCGGCGAAGGGCTCCCACTTGACGATCGCGCCGGTGGACGGATCGAGCGTGAGCTGCGAGCGTGGCGCGGGATGCCAGGACACCGGCTCCTGGATGATGAAGGTGACCGGTCCGTCGGGCCGCGGGGGCATGCGGAGGCTGATCAGCACCCAGCCCGACACCTGCCGCTCCGCCCGCGCCCACAACACGTCGAGGCTCACCGACGCGCGGCCCGTCTCGGAAGGCGGGCGCGGGCGCCGCTCGCCCGGGCGCTGGCTCTCGCGCGCCGCCCCCTGGGCCGGGCGCTCGGCGGGGCCCGCCTGCGGCGGGGGCGGCTCGTTGCCGGTCAGCGTGTAGAGGAGATTGTTCGCCCACGGGTAGGACATGACGAGCCCGGTGAGCGTCAGGATCAGGAGCACGGGCGCGCACCAGATGCCGATCACGTTGTGCCAGTTGAAGTCGCGCGCGCGCCCGCTGAGCCGCGGGTTGAACCGCGTGACCTGACGGAGGGCCTCGCGCGTCCATCGGCGCGGCCACCAGAGGAAGACGCCGAAGACGACCAGGCCGAGAAACCCAAGGTTGGCGGCGCCGGTGATCGGCTGACCGATCTCGCGCGAGCCGAGCCATCGGTGCCACTCCACCACCTCGTGGAGGAAGTCGTGCCCGGGCGAGAGGCCGCCCAGCACCGTGCCGCGATAGGGATCCACGAAGAGCGCGCCGCCGTCACGGCCGAAGCTCACCACCGCGGAGGCGGTCGGGTCGGAGCGCAGGGTCACGATGGTGGGCCGCACGTCGGGGCGCGCCTCCCGCGCCCTCGCGAGCAGGACCACCACGGTGAGCCGCTGGGCGTCCGGCGGAGGCGTGACCACCCGCCGGTCGCGCTCCAGCCACTCGGTGATCTGCGGCTCGAAGGCGAGCAGCACGCCCGTCACCGACATGAACAGGATCACCGCGCCGGCGGTCACGCCCACCAGCAGGTGCAGCCAGAAGACGAGCGTGCGGAGCGACACGGCCGCGCCTAGTAGCGGCGGCTCGGTACCGGCTGCCCCGGCGCGCTGCCCGGCATCACGCGGTCGGGAGCGGCCCCGGTGGTCGGCTGCTTCATCGCCTCGCGGACCTTGGCCACTTCCTTCTGCGCGGGCTCCCGCGTCTCGCTGTGCTGGGCCGCCTTCTCGAAGGCCTGGAGCGCGCCGGGCAGGTCGTTGAGACGCGTGCGGACCACGCCCAGGTTGAACCACGTGCGCCCGTCGTCGCGCAGGGCGGTCGCGCGGGTGAAGTTCTTCTCGGCGGCGGGCAGGTCGCTCTTCTCGTAGGCCACGCGGGCGAGGGCGCTCCACACCTCGGGGGCCTTCGAGCCGCGGTCGGCCAGGGCCTGCAGGTGGGTCAGGGCGCGCGGTTGCTGGTTGGCCTTGAGCAGCATGAAGGCGAGGCGCACGCGCAGGTCGTCCTGGTCGCGGAGCGCGATGGCCGCCTCGTATTCGCGCGCGGCGTCGTCCACCCGGGTGAGCTGCTCGTAGGCGCCGCCCAGATCGCGGTGCCCCGCGAACGAGGTGGGGTAGAGCTCCACCACCTTGCCGAACGCGGTGGCCGCGTCGTCCCAGCGCGACTGGAACATGGCGGCCTGGCCGCGCAGGTAGTAGGCGAGCACGTGAGTCGGCTGCTGGGCGATGGCCTGCCCACTCAGCTCGCTGGCCCGAGCGTAGTCCTTCTTGTCCATGGCCTCGACGGCCTGGCGGTAGAGGGAGAAAGCGGGATCGTCCCAGATGCCCTGGGCGCCGGCGGTTCCGGTGGTGGCGATGGCGCAGAACGCGAGGCCCACCGCGGTCCAGCGATGGCCGCGGGGGATTCGCGGCGAGCGCGTCCGGCTCAGCGGGCGTTCAGCTCGAAGCGTACCGGTAAGGTGACCCATAGGGCGACTGCCTCCTTTCCACGGCGGGCGGGCTCGAAGAGCCAGGTCCGGATCGCTTCGACGGCGGCGCGGTCCATGTCGGCGCGCCCCGCGGAGCGCTGCACCTGCACGGCGCCGACCTTTCCGCTCGTGAGCACTTCGAACCGAAGGGTGACCGTGCCCTCGACGCCTTCGCGTCGCGCGGCCTCCGGGTAGTGAGGGGTGGTTTGATAGCCGCCCAGCGGGCGGGCGAACGACGTGACGCCCTCGCCGCCGCTACGGGCCACCCCGGTGCCGACGCGCCCACTGCCACTCGGCGCGCCGGGGATCTCGGGCGAGGGGAGCAACAGGCCGCCCGCTCCGGCCGGGCCCGGGATGGGCAGCGCGGGGCCGGGCACCTCGGCCGAGGCCATGTAGCGGCGCTCGGGCGAGGCGGTCTCCGGCTCGGGCGCGGGCTCGGGCCGCGGGGTCGGATCCTGCAGCAGCGTCTGCGTCGTCGGGGCGGGGCGAACGGCGCGGCTCAGCCGCGAGATGAGACGCGACAGCTTCGGCTTCTCGGGCGGCGCCGGCGGCTCCACCCGGACTATCTCGACGGGCACGAGCACGCGCTCCGTCTCGTGGGGCGCGAGCGCCACCACCGAGGACGCGGTGGCGAGGCCCACCACGTGCGCGCCGAGGGAGATCCAGATCGGCCAGCCCGTGAGTCGCCCGTCGGTCATCGCGCGTCTCCTCAGGCGTCCGCCCAGCGGCGCAGGAGGTTGTGGTAGCAGCCGGTGAGCGCGACCGCGCCCGGATTGTCGGGCTGGGTCTCGGTCACCTGGCTGATGGCCATGTCCAGATCGAAGAGCAGCGAGCGCTTCCCATCGTCGCGCACCATGCTCTGCACCCAGAAGATGGACGCGAGCCGGGCGCCGCGGGTCACCGGCTGCACCCGGTGCAGGCTCGTGGCCGGGTAGAGGATCATGTCGCCGGCCGGCAGCTTGACCGAGTGGGCGCCGTAGGTGTCGTCGACCACCAGCTCGCCGCCGTCGTACTCCTCGGGGCGGCTCAGGAAGAGCGTCGCCGACAGGTCGGTGCGCACGCGGAGCGGGCCGCCCGCCACCTGCCGGATGGCGTTGTCCACGTGCGCCCCGAAGGCCATGCCGGCCTCGTAGCGGTTGAAGAGGGGCGGGAAGACCCGCAGGGGCAGCGCGGCGGACATGAACAGCGGCGTGCGCTCGAGCGCGGTCACGATGACCTCGCCCATCTCGCGCGCCTCCGGCGTGCCCTCCGCCACCTGCAGGTTGTGCTTGGCCCGAGCCGAGAGGTGGCCGGCGGTGGTCCGTCCGTCCACCCACTTGGCGTCCTCCAGGAGCGCGCGGCCGCGCGCCACCTGCGACTCGGTCAGGACCCTGGGGATGTGCAGGAGCATCGCGCGGCCTAGAACCTCCAGGTTCCGGTGAGCAGGAAGGTGCGCGCGTTCCCCGGGATGACGTGGCTCGGGTGGATGGCGTCGAAGTACCGCTCGTCGGAGATGTTGATGACGTTGAAGCGCAGCTCGAGCGGCTTGATCGGCCGGTAGGCCACCGTCATGTCGCCCCGCACGTACGATGGCACCACGTTCAGGTTGTCGGTGTTGGCGTAGCGCTTGTCCACGAACACCGCGCCGCCGCCCACCTGCCACTGGGGGTTGAAGTCGTAGGTGGTCCACAGGCTCGCCGAGTGCTCCGGTACGTTGGCGAGGCGCTTGCCCTGGACCGGGACCCCGTTCTGGATGTCCATGGACTCGAGGACCCGGGAGTCGAGGTAGGCGTAGCTCAGCCAGACGTTCCAGCCGGGCAGGACCCGCCCCACCACCTCGAGCTCGGCGCCCTGCACGCGCTGCTTGCCGTCGGTCACCTGGATGCCCAGTACCGGATCGGTGGTGCGCGCGTTGTTCTTGTAGGTCCGGAAGAAGGCGGTGCGGATGCCGAGGGCCCCGCCGAGCAGGTCCCACTTGGCGCCCAGCTCGAAGGTCTCGTTCTTCTCGGGCTCGGTGCCCGCGTTGTTGAGCGCGAGCACGAGCGCCTCGGCGGAGGGGTTGAACGAGGTGCCGTAGGAGAAGTAATAGGTCTGGATCTTGGTGGGCAGGAATACGAGGGCGGCGCGCGGGCTCAGGGCCTCGTCGGTGCGCGAGAGCTTCTGCCCCAGGAACATGTTGCGGAAATCCGCGTCGAAGAGGTCGTAGCGGAGCCCGCCCATGATCTTCCACTGCTCGGTGATGGCCATCTCGTCCACCGCGTAGACGCCGACCGAGGTGGCGCCCGAGGTGCCGTCGAAGTTCTTCACCCGGCCCATCGCGGAGAGATTCGGGTCCGGGTTCGGGTTGACCAGCTCGGTGTTGGGCACGCCGGTGAACGTGTAGCGCCTCACGTCCGAGTTCTCGCGGGACGCATCGAACCCGGCGACCAGCGTGTGCTTGAACCGCCACGTGTCGAACTTCGCGACCACCTCGGTGGTGTTGAGGACGCTCGTGTCCACCTGGGACCGCTGGGTGCCGGTGCGCGAGACCTGGATGGCGCCGAGGGGCACGGCCGGTCCGGGCGTCCCCACGATGGCCGGGATGGAGACGAGCGAGCCGCGGTCGATCAGGGCGAAGCGCAGGGTGCTACGGAAGCGGATGTTCTCGTTGAAGTCGTGCTCGAGACGGATCGTGCCGATGTGGACGTCGTCGTGCTCGTAGTCCCGCTGGGGCAGCCCGTAGAAGTTCTCGGTGTCGACCTTGGCCGGGCCGCCGCGGAGATACGGCAGGCCGTAGTCCCGCAGGTTGTCGTCCCCCTGGTAGAAGTAGCTCACGATCAGGCGGGTCGGGCCGTTGAGCCCGATGCCGAACGCCGGGGCCACGCCCCAGCGCTCGCTCGTGACCAGGTCGCGCCCCGGGGTGTCGCCCTTGAAGCCCATCAGGTTCAGCCGCAGCGCGGCCGAGCCGCCGAAGGGCTGGTTGAAGTCGAGCGTGGCGCGCCCCTGCGGCCCGCTGCCGACGGTGCCGCTGACCTCGTAAAACGGAGCGAGCTTCGGCGACTTGCTGACCTGGTTGATGATGCCGCCCGTCGAGCCGCGGCCAAACAGGACCGAGGAGGGCCCCTTGAGGACCTCGACCGACTCGAGGTTGAAGGTGTCGCGGGAGTACTGCCCCAGGTCGCGCACCCCGTCGATGTAGATGTCGTTGCCGGCCGGGAAGCCGCGCAGGGTGAGGTTGTCGCCCTGGCGCCCGCCCCCCTCGCCCGCGGCCAGGCTGATGCCGGGCACGGTGCGCAGCGCGTCGCGCAGGGTGAAGAGCGCGCGCTCGTCGAGCACCTGCTCGGGGATGACCGTGATGGACTGCGGGGTGTCCTTGATCGGGTCCGGCAGCTTGAAGAGCCCCGGCTCCTCGATCTTGTACTGGTTGCGCTGGCCCCGGACGTCAACGCCCGGCAGGGCCACGTCGTCCTTGGAGCCCTTCGGCTCGGCGGGAGCCGGGGTCTGCGCCCACGCGCTCGAGGCGGCGAGCGCGAGGCTCATCCCGACGGTGGAACCGACCACACGGTTGAGAGCGAGACCGCGGCGCCTGGCGCGCGCGATGTGTCTGATGAATGACCGACGGCGACCCATGCATGCCTCCCGAGAGATGAGTTGGCCGGGCTGGCTCGCGTAGGTCGCTGCGCCGGGAGCTGGCTAGCAGGGCGGCATTAGGTAACCCTAACTACGGAGGGATGTCAACCATAATTTGAAGCGGGCCGGCCGGGGCGCCCGGGAGGCGTCAGGGCGCGAAGTCGCGGAGCAGGCGGCCGGGCCGGCCGCAGTCCTTCACCACTCCCCGCTCGCCCACGGTCCGCATCCCGTATCCCAGGGATGCTGGCCGCGCTCGCGCGCCAGCGCCCCGATGGTCTTGCCCTCGAGATCCCGGTGCTCGGGCCGCGTCACCTCCGCGATGGTCAGGTGCTCCCAGTTCTTGTCGCTGAAGCGGTTCGGCACGCCGGGCTGGATGATCTCCTTCTTGAGCGCGGCGCGGAAGGAGGGATCGGCGAGCGCGGCGCGGTAGGCCGCCTCGCTCTGGGCCACGATCGCGGGGCGCCAGGAGAGAAACGCCTCGAGCGGGTAGGGGTGGCGCAGCGTGAACTCCATGCCGAGCGGGAAGCAGCCGACCTGCGCCCAGAGCTCGCGCCCGCGGGCGCGCGCGGCCTCGATCTCGGCGGGCTCGCGGAACACGCGAGTCGGATCGCCCGGGTCCACGAACATCGCCGCGATCATCACGGGGCGGCGGTTCGCCGCCGCGATTCCCTCGAGCCACGGTACCGTGGAGGTCATGCCCTTGGTGAGCATGAAGATGCCGCGGCCCGCCTCGCCCAGGGCGCCGGTCAGCGCGGCCATCTCGCGCTCGTCGGCCAGGCGCGAGGGCATCGGGATGCCGTTCTCGCCGTTGTGCTGCTCGAGGGTCGAGGTGGCGAAGCCGACGGCGCCCGCCCGCAGCGCCTCCAGCACGATGCGCCGCATCTCCGCGATCTCGGCGTCGGTGGCTTTCCGCTGGCTGGCCTCCTCGCCGAGCACGTAGGTGCGCACCGACGAGTGGCCCACGAACGAGGCCACGTTGGGCACGAGCCCGCGGCGCTCGAGCGAGCCCAGGTACTCCGGGTAGCCTCGAAGTCCCACTGGATGCCCGCCCGCATCGCCTCGAGCGACATGCCCTCCACGTGGGTCAGGTTCCTGACGATGAGGTCGCGATGCGCGGGATGGCAGGGCGCGATCGTGAAGCCGCAGTTGCCGATCACCACGGTGGTCACGCCGAGGGCGGTCGAGGGCGTGGCGTACGGATCCCAGGTGAGCTGCGCGTCGTAGTGGGTGTGCAGGTCCACGATGCCGGGGGCCAGGACCAGACCCTGCGCGTCGACGCGCGCGCGGGCGGAGCCAAGATCGGCGCCGCCGCGGTCGTCGCTGACGGCCGCGATGCGCCCGTCCGTGACCGCGAGGCTGCCGTCGCGCGCGCGAGTGCCGAGACCATCGATGAGACGGGCGTTGTCGATGACGAGATCGTGCACGGGGCCTCCGGGGTGCGGGCTGGCGTGACGGCCTGAGGCTAGCCCGGGCGGAGCGGGGAGTCAACCGACGGGCGGAATCGCCGAGGTCCCACTGTGCCCCAAGCGCCCCTCGGTGGTAGAATCGGCCCCCGATTCCGACCGATTCGACGCCTGGGGAGTGGACATGGAGCTGGCCGCGAAGCGCTTCGCCGACACGGTGGCGCTCTTCCCCGCGGGGCGCATCGACCACGCCACCGCGGAGGGGTTCAAGGCCGCGCTCCAGCCCCACCTGGCCGCGTGCGCGGCGGGACGCGATCGCGTCGTCCTCGACCTGGCCGGCGTGGAGTACATCAGCAGCGTGGGCCTGCGCGTGCTCATCCTCGCGTCCAAGCAGGCGAAGGCCCAGGGGGGAGCGCTCGCGGTGACCGATCTCCAGCCGGTGGTGCGCGAGATCTTCGAGATCAGCCGGTTCAATCTGGTCCTCGAGGTGTTCCCCACCCTGCGCGAGGCGCTGGCCAAGCTCTCGCCGCCCGGGCTGGCCGCCTTCGACGGAGCCTGAAGGCGATCCCATGCTCGTCCGCTTCTGGGGCACCCGCGGCTCGATCCCGGTCGCCATGTCCTCGGCCGAGGTGAAGCGCAAGCTCGTCACCGCGCTGGTCCAGGGAGCCGGGCGCGGGCTCGACACCACGGGCAAGGCGCGCGCCTTCGTCGAGCAGGAGCTGGACTTCTCGGTCTCCCACACCTTCGGCGGCAACTCCTCGTGCGTGCAGATCGACACCGGCGAAGAGGACTACGTGCTGTGCGACCTCGGCAGCGGGGCGCGGGTGCTCGGCAACAGCGTGCTGGCCACGCGGGGGCCCGCCGGCCACCGTTTCCACGTGTTCATGTCGCACCTGCACTGGGACCACATCATGGGGTTTCCCTTCTTCATGCCCGCCTACCTGCCCGGCAATCACGTGCGCATCTACGGCTGCCACGACACGCTCGAGGAGGCCTTCCGTCGCCAGAATGCGGCGCCCTCGTTCCCGGTGGATTTCTCTCGGATGAATGCGCGGATCGAGTTCATCCGGCTGGAGCCGGAGCGCGACTACGACATCGCAGGGTTCCGCGTCCGGGCCAAGTTGCAGCATCACGGCGGCGACTCCTACGGCTACCGCCTCGAGCGGCACGGCAAGGTGGTCGTCTACTCCACCGACTCCGAGCACAAGCAGGACGATCCGGAGAAGATGAAGACGTTCGTCGAGTTCTTCCGCGACGCCGACCTGGTGATCTTCGACGCCCAGTACTCCCTGGCGGATTCCATCTCGGTCAAGGAGGACTGGGGGCACTCGAGCAACGTGGTGGGCGTGGAGCTGTGCCAGCTCGCGCGGGCGCGCCGGCTCTGCCTCTATCACCACGAGCCGATCTTCGACGACGAGCGCATCGCGACCCTGCTGGCCGAGACGCGGCGGCTCGAGGAGATCACCCGCGGCGACCACCGGGTGGAGGTGTGGGCCGCCTACGACGGCCTGGAGATCGCGCTCTGAGGGGACGGACCTGAGCGCCGACCCCCCGCGCTGGCCCCCCGACCCGCCGCCGCACTGGGCGGAGCGGCAGTGGGCCCGCGTGCTCCGCGGCGGGCGGGGCCGGCCGCTCGGAGTCCTGCTGCTCGCCCTCCTCGTGGTCCTCATGCTGATCCCGGAGGTCCCGGGGCTCCGCGCGCTGCGGTCGGTGTCCTTCGACGCCTACCAGAGCCTGGTCCCGCGGGTGCGCCGCGCCGGCCCCGTGGTGATCGTCGCGATCGACGAGGAAAGCTTGCAGCGCTACGGCCAGTGGCTCTGGCCGCGTACCTGGCTTGCCCGGATCGTCGGAACCGTCTCCGACGCGCGGCCGGCCGCGATCGGCATCGATATCCTGATGCCGGAGCCCGACCGTCTGTCGCCGGCCCGACTGCCGGAGCTGGTCGCGGGCATGGACCGCGAGGTGGCGCAGCGTCTCGCGAGCCTCCCAAGCAACGATGTCGTTCTCGCCCAGGCGATGCGGGGGCGGCGAGTGGTGCTGGGCATCGCCGGGCTCGAGACCCGAGGTCCGGAGGCGACCGAGGCAGCGCGCCAGGTTCCGGTGCGCTCCATCGGGGGTGATCCCGCGCCGTTCGTCCGCCGTTTCGAGGCCGCGCTGCGGAGCCTGGACGAGATCGACCGCGCTGCGGTCGGCCACGGGCTGACCAGCATGGACCCGGAGCGGGGTGTGGTCCGACGGGCGCCCCTGCTGGCCCGGGTGGCCGACACGCTGGTTCCAAGTCTCGGCGTCGAGATGCTCCGCGTCGCGGAAGGAGCGCCCCCGCTCCTCGTGCGCGTCGCCGCCTCCGGCATCGAGGCCGTGCGCGTCGGAGGCTTCGTCCTTCCCAGCGCGCCGGACGGCAGCGCCTGGATTCACTACACGCGCCAGGATCCGACCCGCTTCGTCTCGGCCGCCGACGTGCTCGCGGGTCGCGCGGACCCCCGGCTCTTCAAGGATCGCCTGGTGCTGATCGGGGTGACCGCGCTCGGGCTTGCGGACTACCAGGCGACGCCGGTCGCCGATCGCATGTCGGGCGTCGAGATTCACGCTCAGCTCCTCGAGAACATGGTCGAGGGCTCGCTGCTCTCGCGGCCGCGCCTCGTCCAGTGGATCGAGGTCGGCGCGCTTCTGATCGGCGGCCTCCTCCTGATCGTGCTCGTGCCGCGGCTGCCGGCCCGCGGCTCGGTCGC
>JBGOVO010000054.1:0-14738 GCA_041478145.1 Methylomirabilia bacterium | reverse complement strand
CCGGCTCTCCCCGCCACTGCCGGCCCTGTAAGTCCGTTTTCCCCTTGCAGATCAAGGAGTCAGAAAGCACTTGGCAACCTGCGTCACCCTATGCTAAAAGTGCGGAGGCAGGACGTCTCAGGACGCTTCGGAGGGGCTGCCAGATTGGATGCGGCACTGGAGAAGAGGCAGGTCAAGCGGGCTTACAAGCTGTACGCCCCCGCGTATGACTTCGTCTTCGACTGGATCTTCCACCCCGGCCGCGAAGCCGCCATCCGGCTCCTCGATATCCAGCGCGGCGCCCACGTCCTCGAGGTCGGCATCGGCACCGGGCTGAACCTCCCCCTCTATCCGGCCCACTGCCGGCTGACCGGCATCGACCTCTCCGAGGAGATGCTCGAGAAGGCCCAGGACAAGGTGGTGGAGCTTGGCCTGGACAACGTCACTCTCAAGACCATGGACGCCACCACCATGGACTTCGGCCAGGGAGAGTTCGACTCGGCGGTGGCCACCTACACGATCAGCGCGGTGCCCGATCCCGTCGGCGTGCTGCGCGAGATGAAGCGGGTGGTGAAACCGGGCGGCAACATCGTCATCCTCAACCACTTCCGAAGCGAGCGCCCCACCGTCGGACGCCTGGAAGACCTGGTGGCGCCGGTCTGCACGCGGCTCGGCTGGAAGTCGAACCTGCCGCTCGAGCCCCTGCTCCGGCAGGTGGGGCTCATCCCCGAGATCACCGCGAAGGTCAATCTGTTCAACGGCTGGCGCCTGATCAAGTGCGTCAATCCTAAGTAGCGACGAGCGCCGAGAACTCGGCGCTCGTGCCCGACGCGCACCGCGTTACGGCTCCGGGCTCGCCATCTCCCGCCATGCGTGCTCCAGCACGACGATGCGCTGTACGCGCCCGCTCGCCGGCTCGACCCTGATGACGTCGCCCGGCTTGAGCAGTGCCAGGGCGGTCGCCTTCCGGTCCTCGGTCACTACCTGGGCCCCGCTGCTCACGTCGGTGACGAGCACCCGGCCCGTGGCGTTCAGGGCGAGCAGGCACCGAGCGTTCTCGTCCACGGTCAGGACGGTCAGCCGGCCCGCCTGGACCGACGCGGTCAGCTAAGAGCCGTTGAGGCTCACGTCCGGCACGAGCACGTCGGCCGGCAGGTCCCACGACGGCTCGGCTCCGATACCGCTCGGCGGTGAGGCCATCGTGAAGGGGGAATCGACTCGCACCCGTCCGCCCAGCACCTCGAGCGTCCCGATGCCCAGGAGACAGACTGCCACCGCGATGCCAGCTAGAATGCGGCTCCATGTTGCGTTCATGTCGGTGTCCTCCTCTGCGCGAGAACAGACAGCATCAGCGGTGCCATGCCATAACCACGCGGAATCGTGCAGTGAGCGGATTCGCGTTCCCGGAAGCAGTGGGCATCCTGCCTTGCGCCCTGGTGGAGGAATGCCCGGAACGCCACTCGGCGGCCGCCGCGGTGCGCTTACTGGGTGGTTGCGCTCGCACGGGCGAGTTCCCATCATGGGCGCGTGGCTCAGGTCGGTGGAGAGGTCCGCTAGCCGGTGGGCGCCATCGCGCGGCTCGTCCTCGCCGTCGTCCTCGCGCTCCCGTCCTTCGCCGCGGCGGCGTCGCTGATCCTCACGAGCGCGTTCCTCGTCGAGTTCCTCGGCCAGGGCCGGTGGCGACCCCTCTCGGCGCTCAGCGCAGAGCCGTCCGTGCGCCCCCTGCCCGCGGCGGCCGCGCGGCCGCTGGCCGTGGATCTCTACGCGCGCCCCGCCCTGCGGCGGGCTCCAGCCCTCGTCCTCGTCCACGGCCTCTCGCCCGAGGGCAAGGACGACGCGCGGCTGCGCGAGGCCGCGACGCTGCTCGCCCGCTCAGGGTGGGCGGTCGCGGTCCCCACGGTGGAAGGCCTGACGGTGCTGCGGCTGCGGCCCGAGGACGCGGGCGTGGTGAGCGCGACGGTGCGGGCGCTCCGTGCCGCCGGCTACGAGCCGGCCGCCTTGCTTGGCATCAGCCTGGGCGCGGGGCCCGCCCTCCTGGCCGCTTCGGACCCAGCCGTGGCGGAGAGCGTCGCGGCGGTGCTCGCCCTGGGCGGCTATGCCTCGGCGGTGGAGCTGCTGCGCTACACCCTGACCGGTGCCTACGCGTACGGGGACGTGTCGGGACGGCGCGAGGTGATGGAGGAGGCCATCGCCCAGTTCGCGCGAGCGAACGGTGAGCTGGTGGACGAGGCGGGCCGGCGCCTCGTGGACAATCGCGATCCGGCTCGGCTGGATCCGCTGGTGCAGGCCCTGCCCGAGAGCACGCGCCGGATGCTGGAGGCGCTCTCCCCGGGTCGCGTGGTGGGCGGCCTCCGCGCGCCGCTCTTCCTGATCCACGGCCGCCAGGACCCCGCGGTGCCCTTCACCGAGAGCCTGCGGCTCGAGGCCGCGGCGCGGGCCGCGGGCCGGCCGGTGCGCGTCGCGATCGTGGGCGCGGTGGGCCACGTAGAGGCCGGCCGGCGCGCCGACATCGCGGACCTGCTCCGGCTCTGGGCGACCTTCTACGCGTTCCGCCGAACGGCGGGGGGCTGAGCGCGCGGGCCTAGCGGGACGGGCTCAGGTTCATCAGGGCCATCGCGTCACGCACGGGCTGGTAGTCGCGGTCGGACGCTTCGACGAACCCGTCGATATCGTAGATCTGCTTGAGCAGCGCCGCGTGCTCGGGCGCCTTGATGGAGAGGAGCGCGCGCTTGACCTTGGCCACCGCCTCCGCGGGCACGCCCGGGCGCACACAGATGCCCGCCTCGGGGATCTCCGGCGTCTCGCCCACGAAGCCGAGCTGGGCGACCAGCGCGGGGTCCTTCAGGTGGAGCTCGGGCGCCTTGTCGAAGGAGGCCGCCGCGTCCACGCGCCCGTGGAGCACCGACTGCAGCGCCGCCTCGTGCGTCCCGGCGAACAGCGCCTCCTTGAAGAAGCTCTTGGGGTCGCGGTCGCGCACCAGCCCCCGCTTGATCAGCAGCACCATCGGGTAGATGTACCCGGA
The DNA here is from genome assembly GCA_041478145.1 of Methylomirabilia bacterium. GTDB lineage: Bacteria > Methylomirabilota > Methylomirabilia > Rokubacteriales > CSP1-6 > CAMLFJ01. The sequence goes on along the minus strand of JBGOVO010000054.1, from coordinate 11,737 downwards.
GGACGAAGCCGGATCCACGAAGGCCACCGTCTTGCCGCGCAGATCCTCGACGCGCTGGATGCCGCGGTCTCTTCTGACGTAGAACCGCGCGGTGTAGGCCGTCTTGCCTTGCCAGATGTCGCGCACCAGGATCTGGCAGCCGGCCTCGCGATTCGCCAGCACGTAGCCGACCGGGTGGACGAAGGCCAGCTCCACCCGCCGGCTCCGGAGCGCCTCGACCACGCCGGCATAGTCCGAGGCGACGATGGCCTTGACCGGCACGCCCGAGATCTGGGTGATCGCGCTGGCGAAGGCGTCGCCCGCTTCCTTGAGCGCGGTCGGATCCCGGGACGGTGTAAGGGCAAGGGTCAGCGGGGCTTGCGGCGCCGCCGGCGCGGCCGGCCACACGACCGGAAGCAGGAGCAGCAGGATCGCCAGCCGGACCCGCGGGAATCGCCTCATCGTGCCGGCCCGCCGCCCACCACCGGCCGCACCGACGCGACGGGCCCCTCCCGGCGGAAGCCCCAGGCGGCCAGCCGCGCGATCAGCGTGTTGCGGTGCACGCCGAGCCCGCGGGCGGCGCGGCTCTGGTTCCAGTCCTCCCGCTCCAGGGCCCGCAGCACGTAGGCCTGCTCGAAGCGGTCGCGCGCTTCTTTCAGTGTAAGGACCCCTTGGTCACCCTCGCGACCAGGCGCCACCTCGTTCATGGCGAGGTCGAGCGGTAGGTCGTCGAGCCTGATCACGGGTCGCGTGGCCAGCGCCACGCTCCGCTCGATGATGTTCTCGAGCTCACGGACGTTGCCGGGCCAGTCGTACCCGTCCAGCGCGAGGAGCGCGCCGCGGGACAGGCCGCGCACGTCCTTCTTGAACTCCCGCGAGTACTTCCGGACGAAGTGCGCGGCCAGATCCGGGAGGTCGCTCTTGCGCTCGCGCAGCGGGGGAACGCCGAGCGGCACCACGTGGAGGCGGTAGTACAGATCCTCGCGGAAGGTGCGGGCCCGGATGGCCTGGCGCAGGTCGGTATTGGTGGCGGCGATGACGCGCACGTCCACCTGGATGGTCCGCGTCCCCCCGAGACGCTCGATCTCCCGCTCCTGCAGCGCGCGGAGCAGCTTGGCCTGCAGGTCCACGCGCAGGCTGCCCACCTCGTCGAGGAAGAGGGTGCCGCCGTGGGCCAGCTCGAACTTGCCTGGCTTGCGCGAATGCGCGCCGGTGAAAGCGCCCTTCTCGTGGCCGAACAGCTCGGACTCGAGCAGCGTCTCCGGAATGGCGGCCAGGTTCACGGCCACGAACGGCTGCGCACGCCGCGGGCTCTGGTTGTGGACGGCCCGGGCCACCAGCTCCTTGCCGGTTCCGCTCTCGGCGGTGATGAGCACGGTGGCGGTCGTCTGCGCCACCTGGGCGATCACCTCGTAGAGCCGGACCATCTTCGGGTGGCGGCCGACCAGCTGGTCGAACCCGTGGACCCGATCGAACTCGGCGCGCAGGTAGTGCAGCTCGCGCTCCATTCCCCGCTGCTGGGCGGCCTGGCGCACCAGGCTCAGGATCTCGTCCACGTCGAAGGGCTTGGCGAGGTAGTCGTAGGCGCCCGCCTTCATCGCGTCCACCGCCATGCGGAGATGCGGATCGGCGGTGATCAGGATGACGGGGATGGACTCGTCGATGGCGAGGATCTTGGGCAGCACCGTGGAGCCGGGCTCGCCCGGCATGCGCACATCGAGCAGCGCCACGTCCACCCGGCGGGCCGCGAGGATCGCGAGCGCCGCCGCGCCGTCGGGGGCCTCCAGCACCTCGAAGTCGTCCTGGAGAATGAGCTGCAGCGACTCGCGGACGCCCGGCTCGTCGTCGATGGCGAGCACGACGGGGCGGGGCCGGTACACCGCCGGCCCATCCCCGATCCCATCCGTATCCTTCCGTACGCACTGCTCGGCTTTCACGCTCGTTCCCCTCGGCCGCAACGAAGTGAGCGGCACGTTAGGGAGCGGCGGGGCGACTGTCAAGCGGATTTCTACCCTTACTGCGTCCCGAATCGGGTCAGGGACGCGGCGCGGTCAGCACGACGTACTCGCCGCGCCCCCCGCCGCGCTGGAGATACACCGGCACCGACTCCCCGGGCTTGAGCGCGCCCACGATCTGCTTCAGGGCGGCCGCGTCGCTCACGGGCCGGCGGCTCACCTCGAGGATGGCGTCGCCGGGCTTGATCCCGGCCGCCGCGCCCGGGCTCCCCGGCGCGACCTCGGTGACCAGGAGCCCGCTCTTCGCGGACAGGCGGTTCTGCTGCGCGGTCTCGGGCGTGAGCGGCTCGACGGTGAGGCCCAGGATGTCGTCGCGGCCCTCGGGCGCCGCCATCGCCTCCTCGTCGCTCGGCTGCTCGCCCACCTTCACGCTGAGCGTGACGTTCTTGCGCTCGCGCACCACCGTGAGCGGCGTCGGGCGCCCGGGCTCCACCGCGGCCACGCGCTTCTGCAGATCGGTGACGTCCTTGATGGCCGCGCCGCCGAAGCCGACGATGACGTCGCCCGCCTTGAGCCCGGCGGACTCGGCGGGACCGTCCTTCATCACCTCGGCCACCACCACGCCCGCGTCTTCCGGTACCCCGAAGCCCGCCGCCAGCTCCGGCGTGAGGTCCTGGATGACCACGCCGAGCCAGCCGCGCACCACCCGGCCCCGGGCGATGAGCTGGGTCATGATGTCGCGCGCCATGGTGATGGGAATCGCGAAGCCGATGCCCTGGCCGCTCGAGACGATGGCGGTGTTGATGCCCACCACGCGGCCCTCCAGGTTCAGCAGCGGGCCGCCCGAGTTGCCCGGGTTGATGGAGGCATCCGTCTGGATGAAGGCCTCATAGGTGGCCACCCCCACGTGGGTCCGGCCGGTGGCGGAGATGATGCCGACCGTCACCGTGCGGTCGAGCCCGAAGGGGTTGCCGATGGCGATGGCCCACTGCCCCACGCGCAGCCGGTCGGAATCGCCCAGCTCGGCCACCGGCAGCGGGCCGTCCGGACTCTCGATCTTGAGCACGGCCAGGTCCGTGCGCGCGTCGCGGCCGACTAGCGTGGCCTTGAACTTGCGATCGTCGGAGAGGCGCACCTCCACCTCGGCCGCGTTCTCGACCACGTGGTTGTTGGTCAGGATGTAGCCGCGGGCGTCCACGATCACGCCCGAGCCCGCCGCCCGGCCCTCCTCGCGCGGCGCCCGGCGGCGGAAGAAGCGCTCGAACAGCTCGGGGCCGAAGAACTCGCGGAAGCGCTCCTCCATCTCGAGGGAGGGCGCGCCCTCGGACGCGGCTTCCCGCTTGACCTTGACGCTGACGTTGACCACCGAGGGCGTGGCGCGGTCGGCGACGGAGACGAAGGCGTCCTCGAGCGCGCGCAGCAGCCGCTGCGAGTCGGGCGCGGGAGCCGGCGCGGGCGGGCGCTGCGGGGCGCGCGGCTGGGCGATTGCCGCCGGAACGAGCACCGACAGCACCGTCGCCCAGACCAGCGCGGCCGAGGACATCCGACGCCAGATCGTCATCTCGAGCCTCCTCGCGCCATCTTACCGCCGGGTCCGGGCCACGGCTAGCGAGACTCCAGTGTCAGCTCGAGGATTCGCGTCGTGGCCGCGGTCACCGGTGCGATGCGGCCGCGGCGCACGCCGGCCACCCAGATGATCTCCCCTCCCGCTTCGACGAGCGGGGAGCGCGGCCGCTGCCAGCGCGGCACCGCCGCGTCGATGAGAAAGGACTTGAGCCTCCGGAGCTCGGGGGCGCCGAATGGCGAGAAGACGTCGCCGCGGCGCCGCGCGCGCACGGTCAGGGTGGCCGGCAGGGCGAGGGCGTCGAAGGCCGCGCGCCCGGGCTCGCGCGGCACCGCGTAGTCCGCCGGGCGGGCGAAGACGCGGGCGGCGAGCCGCTGGCCGAGCTCGGGCATGTCGAGGACGCCCGGTACAGGCCACGGGCGCGTCGTGACGGCCGGCAGCACGGACGGCCCCACGCGCAGCCGGCGCCCGCTGCGCTCCACGACGAGCTGGCCGAGGCGGACGGCGCGGCGGCGCGGCGCCTCCGCGAGGAGCTTGCGCAACGCGCGCTGAGCGGCCCCCCGGAGTGGGCGGGTCTCGCCCAGCTCCGCCGCGGCCTGCCGCAGCATCTCCGCCGCCAGCTCGAGGGGCCGCTGCTCGAGCCGGGCGACGTCGAACGTGAAGCCTGCGGTCTCCCGCGCGGCCAGGGTCCGGAGATCGGCGCGCGCCCGCGCCTCCAGGTCGGCCACGACCGCGCGCGCGGCCAGGGCCGAGCGGCAGAGGGCCTCCACGACGGAGCCGCCGGTCAGCTCCGCCATGAAGGGCAGCAGGTCGTGGCGGATCCGGTTGCGGAGGAACCGGACATCCCGGTTGCTCGGGTCCTCGCTCCAGGCGAGCCCGCGCCCGCGCAGGTGCTCCACGATCGCCCCCCGGCGGGTCTCGATCAGCGGGCTGATCAGGCGCCCGCGCACCGGCGCGATGCCGCCCAGGCCGCGCGGGCCCGCGCCTTGGAGCAGTCGCATCAGGACGGTCTCGGCCTGGTCGTCGGCGGTGTGGCCGGTGGCGATGTGCGTCGCGCCCACCGCGAGCGCCCCCCGCTCGAGCGCCGCGTGGCGGGCCCGCCGGCTCTCCGCCTCGAGCCCGTCCCAGGGCGGCGCCCGCCGCACCGCGACGCGCTCCAGGTGGCAGGCCACGCCGAGGCCGTCGCAGAGCCGGCGGACCGCGTCGGCCTCGGCGTCGGCTTCGGGCCGGAGCCCGTGATGGACGTGCATCACCGAGAGGGAGAGACTGAGCGCGGGGCGGAGCGCGCAGAGCACGTCGAGGAGGGCCACCGAATCAGCTCCGCCCGACACGGCCACCAAGACACCTTCGCCGCCACGGAGCATTCCGTGACGGCGAATGGTGTCGAGGACGCCCGCGGAGAGGCTAGTGGCGATGGTCACATTGCGACTGCAGGCCCACCCACACCTCGCCGTCCTCGAAGTGCTCCTTCTTCCAGATCGGCACCGTCTCCTTCAAGGTGTCGATGGCGAAGCGGCAGGCCTCGAAGGCCTCGGCCCGGTGTGGCGAGGACACCGCGATCATCACGCTCGACTCGCCGATCTCGAGGCGGCCGATGCGGTGCACGAGCGCGATCCGGGTGATGAGCGGCCAGCGCCCGCGGATGGCCCCGGCGATCTCGCGCATCTTGCCCAGCGCCATGGGCCCGTGCGCCTCGTACTCGAGGAACTTCACGCGGCGGCCGCCCGTCTGGTCGCGCACCACGCCCGAGAAGAGGGCCAGAGCGCCCGCCCCCGGATGCTCCACCGCCTGGGCCACTGCGCGCTCCGACAGGGGCTCGGTGGTGACCGCGATCCAGTCCCGCCCCGGCTCGGCGGCGCCGCCGCTCACGGGGGGGAACAGGCAGAGCTCGTCACCGTCACCCAGCGGATGATCGGCGTCGACGTAGTCGTTGCGGAGGGCGAACAGGGTGAAGGGGCGATACGGGCCGAGCGCGGGGAGCTGCCGGGCCACCGCTTCCCAGGCGCGCTCGACGGTACCGCCGTCGGGAAGCTCCACGTCCAGCGAATCGCGGCCCGCCTCCTCGCGGTAACGCGCGAACAGCCGGACCTGCACCTTCATCGAGCGGGCCTGCGTCCCGAGCGGCGGCTTAGAACTGGTGAGACGAGCCGCAGCCGCAGGACGACTTCACGTTCGGGTTCTTGATGGCGAACCCGGCGCCCATCATGTTGTTGTCCACGTAGTCGATCTCGCTGCCCTGCAGATACTGAACACTGTGGGCGTCCACGAAGACCTTGACGCCGTTCGACTCGACGACGTTGTCGCCCTCGGTCGGGGTGTCGTCCCATCCGAGCTCGTACGACATGCCGGAGCATCCGCCGCCAACGATGCGGATTCGGAGACCCCACTCGGGCTTGCCCTCTTCGAGCCGCAGATCCGAGATCTTCTTGGCGGCTGTTTCAGTCAACGTGATCATTCCTACCTCCTTGGGTGCCCTGCACCCGCGATGTCACACACCGGGCTCAGTATAGCAGATGGCTCGGGGGCCCGCCGGGGGCGCCTCACCCGCCGGGGCCGTATCACCGGGGCCGTATCAGAGAATCCCGCCGGCCGGCAGCAGGGTCAGCTCCTCGAGGGTCGCGTTGGGGTCGAGCGCGGCCATGAGCAGGGCCGCCTCGGCCACCTGGTCGGCCCGGAGCATGCGCTCCCGGGCGGGCGCGGCCGGCATCGCATCCCACAGCGGCGTGTCGGTGGCCCCAGCGGAGAGCACGCCCACGCGGACCCCGTGGGGCCGCATCTCCTCGGCCAGTACCCGGGAGAAGCCGAGGAGCCCGTACTTGGAGGCGGTGTAGGCGGCGCTCCCGGTCAGCGTTCGGCTCGTGACCACCGAGCCCACGTTGATGATGGTGCCCCGGCGCTGGGCCGTCATGGCGGGCAGGACGGCGCGGCAGCAGAGCACGGCTCCGCGAAGGTTCACGGCCAGCATCTGGTCCCAGTCGTCGAGCTTGGAGTCCGCCACCGGGGCGAAGGTGGCCACCCCCGCCGCGTTGACCAGCACGTCGATCCGCTGCCACTCGGCGAGGGCCCGGCGCGCCAGCGCCTCCACCGCCGCCTCCTGCCTCACGTCTGTGGGCACCGCGAGGGCGCGGCCGCCCGCCTGGCCGATCGCGCGCGCGACCCCGTCCAGCTCGGCGGCGGAGCGCGCGGCCAGCACCACCGCGGCGCCCTCGCGGGCCAGCGTGGCCGCGACGGCGCGGCCGATGCCGCGGCCGGCTCCGGTGACGACGGCGACCCGGCCGGCGAGCTTCACAGCACGAGCCCGCCGCGCGAGCGGATCAGCTCCATGAACTCGGCGCGCGTCCCCGCGTTCTCCCGGAAAGCGCCCAGCATCGCGGAGGTGACCGCCTTGGAGTTCTGCTTCTCGACCCCGCGCATGAGCATGCACATGTGCAGGGCCTCGATCACCACCGCCACGCCCCTCGGCTGCAACACGTCGTTCAGCGTCTGCGCGATCTGGGTGGTGAGCCGCTCCTGCACCTGCAACCGCCGCGAGAACATCTCGACCAGCCGCGGCAGCTTCGACAGCCCCACGATCTTGTGCGACGGCATGTACGCGATATGGCACTTGCCAAAAAATGGGAGGAGGTGATGTTCACACAAAGAATATAGGTCGATGTCCTTCACGACCACCATCTCGTCGTACTCTTCGGTGAAGAGCGCTTCGTTCAGTACGTCGTGCACGTTCTGCTTGTAGCCCGAGGTGAAGTACTCCCACGCCTTGGCCACGCGGACCGGCGTCTTCTCCAGGCCCTCGCGGGTCGGGTCCTCGCCGATCTCCTTCAGCAGGTCGCGGATGAGCCGCTCGATCATCGTGCGCTACCTCGCCGGCGCCGTCTCGCCGTGGTATTCGAATACGTTGTTGGCCGTCTCCACCAGGGCGACTCGCCGGAGACGGCCCGGGGGCAGCGCGCCCTCGAGCCAGCTCCAGAAGGTGCGCGCCAGGTTCTCGCCGGTCGTGATCACGCCCGCCAGCTCGGGCACGGTGGCCGAGAGATCGTAGTGGTCCACGCGGTCCAGCACCGCCGTCTTCACCGCGCGGTCGATCACCCCGATGTCGACGGACATCCCGGTGACGGGATCCAGGTCTCCCGACACCGTCACCTCGAGGAGATAGTTGTGGCCGTGCTGCCGGAAGCACTGACCGTACAGCTCCGCGTTCTGCTCGTCCGACAGGGCGTCGTTGGCGAGCCGGTGGCCGGCGCTGAAGTGATATGCGCGGGTGACCGCGAAGGCGGTCATTCGCCGAGATACTCGACGTAGAAGGTCGGGTCCTCCCAGAGCCTCAGCCGGTGCAGCCGCTCGGCCCCGAGCTTGGGCCCCAGCAGATCCCAGACCGCGCGCACGAGATTCTCGGTGGTGGGAATGGTCCCCGGCGCGAAGAGGGGATCCTGGTTGAGATCGGCGTGGTCGAAGCGGCCGATCACCGCCTCGCCCACCACGCGCTTCAGCTCGCTCAGATCCATCACCATGCCGGTGCGCGGATCGATCTCGCCGCGGATCGTGACCTCGAGCGCATAGTTGTGCCCGTGCGCCACCGTGAGCGAGCCGAACCTGCGCGCGTTCTCCTCCGCGCTCCATTCGGGCCGCCAGTAGCGGTGGCCCGCCGAGAACGTGAACTTCCGGGTGGCGTATACCATGCGGTTCAGCCTCCTCGCGCCTGCTGCCCCAGCCGGTCCTGCGTGGAGTGTACCGCGCTCACGAAGCGCTCCGCGACGTGTCGCGGGGAGAAGCCGACCGCGCGCCGGCGTCCCTCCTGCCCCAGTTGCCGGGCCCGCTCCGGGTCCGTGATCAGCCGCTCCAGCGCCTCCGCCAGCGCGCCGGGATCACGCGGCTCCACCAGGAGACCGGTGACCCCGTCGAGCACCACCTCGGGGACGGCGGCGATGCGGCAGGCCACCACCGGCAGCTCGGCCGCCATCGCTTCCAGGAAGACGATGCCGAAGCCTTCCTGGACCGACGGCAGGCAGAACACCGAGGCGTTGACGTACTCCTCGGCCAGCCGCTCCCGGGTCAGATCGCCCAGCAGCGCGACCGAGTTCCCGAGCCCCAGCTCCGCGTGGAGCCGGCCGACCGCGGCCCACTCGGGCCCGCGCCCGACGATGCGGACCTCGATCCCGGGGATGCGCGCGCGAAGGATGCCCGCCGCTCGCAGCAGGTCCGGGATCCGCTTGCGCGGATACATGCGCGCCACGCAGAGCACGACCGGGCCCGTCCGCCCGCGGCGCGCGGCGCGCCAGAACTGATCGTCCCAGACCTCGAGATCGATGGGCTCCGGCACCACCGCCAGCCGCTCGGGCGGCACGCCGTATTCGCGCTGGGCCACCCCGGCCGAGTAGCGGCTCGTGACGATCACGAGGTCGGCGCGCTCCACGTTCCGGCGCTCCCAGCGCGCCTGCACCGCGAGCAGGGCGCGCACCCGGCCTTGCTCGTTCTTGAGCTCGTCGGCGATGATGCCCTTCAGGCTCGCGACGAACGGGAGCCGCCGGCGCCGCGCCCACAGAAAGCCGTCGAGGTCCACGCCCAGCACCAGATCCGCGGCGCGCGGCGGGCGCAGGAGCACGTCCGCGTTGTAGAGCCAGCGGTCGAGGGTGTGGAAGCCGGTGCGGTGGCCGAGCGGACGCAGCGTGACCTGATGGCCGAGCTGCGCCAGGCCCTGGGCCAGGCCCGCGATGCCGACGAAGGTGCCGCTCCCCTCCAGCGGATTGAGGGGAGTCGAGGAGAGAACGGTGACGCGCAGAGGCTACCGCCCCTGGAACCGGGGCGCCCGCTTCTCGAGAAACGCCCGCGTGCCCTCCCGGTAATCCTCGCTGTCGAAGGTGGCGATGCCCAGGGAGCGGAGGTGCTCGCGGTGGGCCTCCGTGATGCCTTCGAAGATGGCCTGCACCTGGGCCTTGGTCCCCCGCACCGAGAGCGGCGCGTTGGCCGCGACCTTCTTCAGGTAGTCGTAGGTCGACGCCTCGAGCTCGGCCGCCGGGACGAGGCGCTGGATGAAGCCGATGCGGAGCGCTTCCTCCGCCTCCACGGTGCGGGCCGAGTAGAGGATGTCCTTGGCGTAGGCCGGCCCCACCAGGTCCACGAGCTGATGGACGGGATCGAGGCCGTAGATGATGCTGAGCCGCGCGGCCGGGATGCCGAACTTGGAGCCGGCGGCCGCGAAGCGCAGATCCGCCGCCATCGCCAGGGCCATGGCGCCGCCCATGCAGTAGCCGAAGACCATCGCGACCGTGGGCTTCGGGCACACGCGAATCGACGAGTAGGCGGCCTCGGTCTGCTTGTTGTAGTTGAGCGCGGTGGCGGTGTCCTTGCGGTTCTCCTGGAACTCGGAGATGTCCGCCCCCGAGGCGAACGCGTCGGTCCCCGCGCCCCGGTAGACGATCGCGCGCACCGAGTCGTCCTTCGACAGGCGCTCGGTCACCATGGCGATCTCGGACCACATGGCGAGGCTGATGGCGTTGCGCATCTTCGGCCGGTTGAACACGACGGTCGCGATCGGCCCGTCCTGCTCCACCAGGATGTAGTCGCTCATGTCGTCTCTCCCTTGTGGGGGGCCCGGAGCGGACGGTCGTGAGGTCGAGGCCGGCGAACCGCGCGAGGGGCCGGCCGGGGGTTGTTGGTCACGGGCCACCAGTCTAGCGGAGGGGCGGACGGACTTCAACCGCCCGCGGGCTTATTTGGTGAACACTTACCTGCTGCGTTACGATCCGGTTATGAGTCCGACGCCCCCGAATCCCCGCCCATGACCGCCCTCGTCGTCATCGCGGCCATCGTCTTCACCCTGTTCGTCGTCGTCGGTCAGGTGGTGTGGGAGCGGCGCCAGCGGCGCCGGGCGCAGGAGCAATGGGAGGCGCGGGAGCGCTCGCTGAACCGCAAGCCGTAGCCAGGACTACCGAGAGGTCGATGTGGTGGCGGCGGGAGGACTCGAACCTCCGACACGGGGCTTATGAGACCCCTGCTCTGCCACCTGAGCTACGCCGCCGCACTCGGAGCCGGACGAGAAACGTTACAGGCTGGGGAAACGCCAGTCAAGCGCGCGGCCGGTGAATCGCACGCCGGCGGCGGCGCCGGCGATCAGGACGCGAGCGAGGATGCGGCCGGGGACGGGCTCGGCGGGAGGAGCCGCTCCACCGCCTGGCACAGATCGACGGCGGGCACCGGCTTGTTGAGGACCGGCGCGGCCAGGCGCATGAGGAAATTGGCGTACTCGGGTGTGTACCCGCGCTCGATCGAGAAGATCACGGGCGGCATGGGGCCCCGGCAGCACTCCTTCAGCATCTGGTAGAACGCCGGTCCGTTGAGCTCGGACATCTTGAGGTCGCTCACCACGAGGTCGTAGTCGTGCTGGGCGAGCAGGGTCACCACGTCCGCCTTGCTCGCGGCGGTATCGACCACGTGGCCGGCTTCGCCGAGCGCGCGCGCGGCGCTCGCGCGCTCGCGCGCGTCGTCGTCCACCACCAGGATGCGGCGCCGGCCACCGATGGCCGCGCTCATCGGGACGCGAGATCCCCGGGGGCCTCGCGCCGGCCGCCGAACCGATACAGGATCTCGTCGGCGGCCCGCGTCATCTGACCCGCGAGCCCCTGCAGCGCCTCGACGAGATCGTCGCGCTGCGCGCGCAGGCCGTCGTTCTCTTCGCCGAGCCGCCGCGCCTCGTCCGCCAGGGCCGCCCGCTCACTTTCCACCGTGGTGACCTCGCTCTGGAGCCGACCCGCGTCCTCGACCCATCCGGCCAGCACCTGCAGGAGCTGGCGACCCTCCTCGGACCAGCGCGCCATCTCCTCGGTCGCCCGCGACGGGCTCCGCGGCGCGGACGTCGCGCCGCGCGGCTCCCGCGGCAGCGGCGCGTCGGCCCCGGCTCGCTGCGGCCGCCGGCCGCGCGACAGATCGCGGCACACCCCGTTGGGAGTGAGATCGAGCACGGGGAAGATCCGCGAGTAGGGCAGCCGCGCCGCTTCGTTCACTTCGCGGACCCACTGGGACTGCTCGGCCCCGAACAGACACAAGCCCCGAGCCTCGGCGGGAAACACCGCGCTGCTGATGTACCGCACCTTCTTGCCGAGGTGCCGCAGCCGCTCGCAGGCGGCCGCCAAGCTTTGCAGCTCGGTCCGGAATCGCTCGGGCGGCACCTGGCTCAGATCACGCTCGACGGCGAACAGCGGCATTCCTTGATCTCCTCGTGGACGCAAACCGGCGTCCGCCGGAT
>JBGOVO010000132.1:0-9402 GCA_041478145.1 Methylomirabilia bacterium | reverse complement strand
CCGACGTCCGCCCCTACTTCGGCGACGGCGACGAGTTCCACATGGCCTTCCACTTCCCCCTGATGCCGCGCATCTTCCTGGCCGTCCGCCACGGGGATCGCCGTCCGATCACCGACATCTTCGTGCACACCCCGGAGATTCCGGCCGCCGCCCAGTGGGGCCTCTTCCTGCGCAACCACGACGAGCTGACGCTCGAGATGGTGAGCGACGAGGAGCGGCGGCATCTCTACTACGCCTACGGCTCCGATCCGCGCATGCGCCTGAACCTGGGCATCCGGCGGCGCCTGGCCCCGCTGCTCGAGAACGACCGGCGCAAGATCGAGCTGCTCACGAGCCTGCTCTTCACCCTGCCCGGCAGCCCCATCCTCTACTACGGCGACGAGATCGGGATGGGCGACAACATCTATCTCGGCGACCGCAATGGGGTGCGCACCCCGATGCAGTGGACGGGGGACCGCAACGCGGGCTTCTCCCGCGCGGACACCGCCCGTCTCTACCTGCCCCTCATCGTCGACACGGTCTACGGCTACCAGTCCATCAACGTGGAGGCCCAGCAGCGCACGCCCTCCTCCTTGCTGAACTGGATGAAGCGCCTCATCGCGGTGCGCAAGAAGACGCGCGTCTTCGGCCGCGGCACGCTCCACTTCCTGCGTCCCGCCAACGAGAGCGTGCTCGCCCACGTGCGCGAGCACGAGGGCGAAACGGTGGTGGCCGTCCACAACCTGGCCGGCTCGGCCCAGCCGGTCGAGCTCGATCTGCGGGCGTGGCGCGGCTACACCCCGGTGGAGATGCTGGGCGACACGCGCTTCCCCACCATCGGCGCCGGGCCCTACTTCATCAGCCTCGCGCCCTACGGCTACTACTGGTTCCGGCTCCAGGCCCCGCTCTCCGATCAGCCGCTCTATGGCATCGAGGCCGCCCCGCTCTGATCCGGCCGCGCTCGTCGCGCTCCTCTCGGGTCCCGGCCGCTCCGATCTCGCGCAATTCCTGATCCGCCAGCGCTGGTTCGCGGCCAAGACGCGCGGGATCGGTGCGCTCGCCGTGCTGGACTGGGCCACGCTCGAGCCCAACCCGCCGCTCGTGCTCGTCCTCCTCGACGTCGACGGCGACCGCTACTATGTCCCGGTCACCGTGTCGTCGGCGGCCGCGGCCGACGCTGCGCTCGCCCGGCTCGGCCCGGAGGCCGTCGTGGACGCCCACGACGACCCGCGGTTCGGACGACGGCTCCTCGCGGCCATCGTAGCGGGCCGCACCGTCGACGGCCACGCCGGCCGCTTCCACTTCCGGTCGACGCCGGGCTGGATCTTTCCGCCCGATCTCGCGTCGCTGCCGGCCCGGCGGCACTCCGGCGAGCAGAGCAACACGTCCGTCGTCCTGGGCTCGGCGCTCGTGCTCAAGTCACTCCGGCGGCCCCGGCCCGGCCTCAACCCGGATCTCGAGGTCACCCGCTTCCTCACGACCCGGACGTCGTTCCGCGAGGTGCCGCGGCTGGCCGGCTGGGTGGAATACGACGGGGTCGACGGGCTCGCCACGCTCGCGGTGCTCCAGGAGTTCGTGGACAACGCGGGCGACGGCTGGAGCCACGTGGTCACGGCGCTTCGGCGGCGCACCCGCTCGATCGAGGGGAAGCCGGATCCGGCGGAGTCCGATCCGCTGGTCCAAGACATGAGGCGGCTCGGAGTGATCACCGGCGGACTCCACGCGGCGCTCGCCTCCGACCCCGCCGATCCCGCATTTCGGCCCGAGCCGATCACCCGCGACGACGTCGCCCGCTGGGCGGGAGCGATCACCCGCGATCTCGGCGCCGACGACCTCGCGCGTCTGCTCCCGGAGAGCCCGGATCTCCGTGGCGATCTCGCCCGCGCGCTGGCCCCGCTCGGGGCGCTCACCGGCACCGTCAAGATCCGCGGGCACGGCGACTATCATCTGGGGCAAGTCCTGAAGACGCGGGAGGGATTCGTGATCATCGACTTCGAGGGTGAGCCCGCGCGCCCGCTCGCGGAGCGCCGCGCGAAGCATTCCGCCCTCCGGGACGTGGCCGGGATGCTGCGCTCGCTCGACTACGCCGCGCACGCGGTGGCCTTCGGGAAGCCCGCGGCCGACCGCCCGGCCGCGCTGGCCGCGCTCACCGCTTGGGAAGCCCTCGCGCGCCGCGCCTTCCTCGACGGGTATCGCGAAGCCGCGGCGAAGAGCCCGGCTCCGCTCGTCCCGGCCTCCGAGGCCGCGCTGCTCGACGCCTGCGCCGCCTTCGAGCTGGAGAAGGCCTGCTACGAGCTGGGCTACGAGCTGAACAACCGGCCGGACTGGGTTCCCATTCCCCTGGCCGGCATCGCCCGCATCCTGCTCACACCTGGACGAGGGTGACGCCGCGCTCGTCCAGCCAGTCCGCGACCCTTCTCCACAGCCCCGGCTCGCGCGCCTGCCACGCCTCCACCCCGGCCGCCGGCACGACCGCGTAGGGGGCTTCCTCTCGCAGCACCGACTCGACCACCGCGGCGAGACCACTGCCAGCGGCCCGGCACTCTGCCAGCAGATCCTCGGGTAGGGGCGTCATCATGCGGGAGCGGCAGCGCAAGGGCCATGCCACCGCGCTTCGCGGTCTTGCCAGCGCGGAAACCCGCGAATCGCGTCGGTTCTACCCGGCAATCCCGACCCGACCACGATCGCCGTTGACGCCCCTGACGGTGGCCCCGCATCACATCTGCCCGCAATTCGATCACTTTCACCAGCGGCCGCCGCGGTATCATCCCGGTCCGTCATGATGAGAGGCTCGTCCTGCTGACCGTCGGCCAGCTCGTCGAGCCGCTCACCGGCCGACGCTGGGACGCGGACGCGGCCCGTCTCGGCCGGGAGCTCCTCGCCCTCTACGAGCCCGCCGACCGCCTGATCCGCCAGAACCGCGTCTTCCCGCGCTCGGCGTGAAGCTCGCACGAAGCTTCTACACCCACCCCGACGTCGTGGCCGTCGCGCGCCACCTCCTGGGGCGACTGCTCGTGGTGCCCGCCCGCGGCGGCCGGCGGGTGTCGGGGCTCATCGTGGAGACCGAGGCCTACCGCGGCCCGGCCGACCGCGCCTCGCACGCCTACGGAGGCCGGCGGACGCTCCGGACCGAGACGATGTACGGGCGGGGTGGGACGGCCTACGTTTACTTCGTCTACGGCATGTACCACCAGTTCAACGTCGTGACCGGCCGCGAGGACGTCCCCCACGCCGTGCTCGTGCGGGCGCTCGAGCCGGTCGAGGGCGTGGCCCTGATGCGGCGGCGGCGCGGCGGCGGGCCGGACCGGACGCTCACGAGCGGGCCGGGCAAGCTCTGCGTCGCGCTCGGCATCGACCGCCGCCTCGACGCGGCCGATCTCCGCGGCGACCGGATCTGGATCGAGGAGGGCCGCCCGGCCCGCCCGGCCGCCATCGCGAGCGGGCCGCGCGTCGGCATCGACTACGCCGGGGAGTGGGTGGCACGCCCCTGGCGCTTCTGGCTGCGCGGCAATCCCTTCGTGAGCCGCGGGTAGCCTACTTCTTCTTCGCCTGCTCCCGCAGCGTGCGCGCCGTCTCACGGGTTCCTCAGACGCGCAGGCGGACGCCGCTCCGATGAAGCGCCCACATGAGCCCCCACCAGAGCAGGACATACGCCAGCGCGTAGGCCAGAGAAGCGTCGACCGGCGAGGCCCACGGGGCGAAGAGGTGGCCGAAGAGCCAGGCGTGGAGCCGGGGGCCCTCCGCGCCGACGCGGATCAGCAAGAGCAGGCGCGCCATGAGGCTCGACAGGAAAAACAGCGGCAGGGCGGTGACGCCCAGCACGACGAACGGCGCCGCCCAGCGCCGGCGGGCCCGCACCTCGATGACCCAGTAGCAGGCCGCGAGCGCGAGCGCGGCGAGCCCCGACATCAGGAGCGCATACGAGCTGGTCCACAAGGACTTATTCACCGGGAACGAGAGTCCCCAGAGGTAGCCGACCGCGGCGGCCGCGAGGCCGCCCGCGACGAGCCCCCCCACCACGCGGCTCCCCGGGCGGACACCGCGCAGCCAGTGCCCGGCCAGCACCCCGAGCAGCGTGGTGGCCACCGCGGGCAGCGTGCTCAGGATGCCCTCCGGGTCGTACACGCGCGAGACCTTCCAGATATGCCGCGGCCCGAGGATGAGCCGGTCCACGTACCCGGCCAGGTTCCCGCCCGGACTCAGGTCCCCCGCGATCTGACCGGGCGCCGGCACGCGCGTCATGACGAGCCAGTAGCCCACGAGCAGCGCCGCCGCCACCACGGCCTGGATGCGCCAGCCCCGGAGGCCTCCGCTGAAGATGACCAGCAGCGCGGCCAGCAGGTAGCACACCGCGATGCGCTGGAGCACGCCCGGGATCCGGAGCGTGGCCAGCGGGAAGAACGGCAGGGCGTGGAGCAGCAGCCCGAGCCCGAAGATCGCGAGCGACCGCCTCAGCACGCGCGGCAGCAGGCCGTCTCCCCCCTGCTCCAGACGGGGGCCCAGGGCCAGCGGGATGGCGACGCCCACGATGAAGAGGAAGAACGGGAAGATCATGTCGGTGGGCGTGAAGCCGTGCCACTCGGCGTGGCGCAGCGGCCAGTAGACCGCGCTCCAGGTGCCCGGATTGTTGACCAGCACCATCGCGGCCACCGTGAGGCCGCGGAAGGCGTCGACCGAGCGCAGCCGCGGCGCGGCGGCGGGTGGCGTCATCGGCCCCTCATCGGCCCCTCATCGAATGGATCGTCCGGCGTCCACCATCAGGGTGGCGCCCGTGACGAAGGACGAGTCGTCGCAGGCCAGGAACAGGATCGGGAGCGCGACCTCACGGGGCTCGGCCCACCGGCCGAGCAGATTGTCCTCCGTGCGCTGCCCGCGCAGCGCCGCCTCCGACACGCCGCGCTCCGCGGCGCGTCGGATGTGATAGGGCGTGATGGTGCCGCCCGGGCACACCGCATTGACCCGGATGCGGTGCGGCGCTTCCTCGACCGCGAGGGCGCGGGTGAAGCCGAGCACCGCCGCCTTGGTGGTGTCGTACTGGCCCATGCCGGTCCGGCCCATGACGCCATAGACCGAGGAGACGTTGACGATGGTGCCGCGTCCGGCCGCCCGCAGCCGCGGCAGCGCCGCCTTGCAGCAGTGGGCGGTGCCGAGCACGTTGACGCCGATGATGCGCTCCCAGTCCTTCGCGTCCGCCTCGGCGAGCGGCGCGTAGACGCGCACCCCCGCGACATTGACCAGGGTGTGGAGACCGCCGAAACGAGCTGCGATCTCGTCCACCGCCCGGCGCGCGTCGGGCTCCCGCGTCACATCGGCGGTCAGCGGCAAGACCTGAGCGCCCGGCACTGCCGCCCGGATGGCTCTCGCCGCCGCCGCCACCGCCGTCGCGTCGGCGTCGAGCAGCGCCACCGCGGCGCCTTCCTCGGCGAAGAGCCGGCCGGTCGCCTCCCCGATGCCGCCCCCTCCGCCGGTGACGAGCGCGACGCGGCCGGCCATTCGGCCCGGCATCCGTGAGCCCGGACCCGGGACGCTCAGACGAGCGTGAGCTGGTCGCCCGCCCGCACCAGCATCCGCGCCATGGCCCCTTCCACCCAGTTCTCACCGGGCGCCAGGACGACGGAGGTGGACCGGACGAGGAACGAGCGCGGATTCGAGCCGGGAGCCGGCGCGCCGTGATCCCGGAGCGCGCGGGCCGCACTCATCATGCGCTTGCGCACCTGGATGATGGCGGTGTCGCTCGAGCCGAGGCGCTCCCGGCTCCGGTCGACGATGTCGCCCTGGCTCTCCTGGACGGCCTGGTCCTGCACGCCGAAGCCGGGGATGCCGCAGTACATGCGGGTGCGGTGGACTTCCCAGTCCATGAAGTAGTCGTTGTCGCGATTGGCGGCGGTGCGCACGTCGCCGTAGGGCTCGGAGGTGGCGGGCGCGTAGTCGCAGACGTGCGCCCCCTTGCCCTCGATGTGGAGCGCGATCTCCTGCCCCGTGAGCTTGCGGTCCGGATGCCAGGTCACCATCCAGTTCACCACGTGGGTGTCGTCCATCGGCACCCAGATGTGCGACTGGACGACACGCTCGTCCAAGTCCGTCGGCGGCATGGTGTAGAACGGCAGCAGGAACTGGGTGATGCGCCAGTACCAGCGGCCCTCCGGATTGGCGCGGCGGGCGCCGATCAGCACCCCGTAGTCGGTGTCCACGACCTCGAAGCGCGGGGCCCGGTCGCCGGTGGAGACGGCCGCGCCCACGCCGAAGCTCACCCGGTCCATGTCCTGCGTGACCTCACTGTCGCGATGATCGATGGGCGCGTGCAGGAAGGAGATGTGGCTCGAGTCGATGCCGCCCTCCATGGCCTGGAACCAGTTGCAGTCCTGCACGCGACGAGAGGTGAAGGTGTGCCCCTCGGGCAGCAAGGTCCACTCCAGATCCGGCAGCGGCGGGGGCGTGGCGGCGGGACCCATGTAGGCGAAGATCACGCCGCCACGCTCCACGCAGGGATAGGCGGTGTGCTGGACCTTGGAGGCGAAGCTCGACTCGGGCGGCTCGCTCGGCATCTCCTCGCACTGGCCGTCCAGCCCGAACTTCCAGCCGTGGTAGGCGCAGCGCATCCCGTTCTCCTCGACGCGCCCGTAGTAGAACGAGGCCGACCGGTGGGGACAGAACTCGCCGATGAGGCCGGCGCGGCCGCTCTTGCCCCGGAAGGCCACCAGGCGCTCGCCCAGGAGCTGGACCCGCTTCACCCGCCCGCCGGGCTCGAGCTCCTTCGATTCCACCACCGGGATCCAGTACTGCCGGATCAGGGCGCCCATCGCGGTGCCCGGACCGGTTCTGGTCAGGAGCTCGTTGTCTTCGCCGCTCAGCATCGCTCGGGGCCTCCTCGCCGCCTCGTGGGGCGCGCCAACGGCGAAAGCGTAGCACGCGTCCCGGCCGCGTGGCCAGCGGGGCGGAGCGCCTTGACAGCCTGGTTGGCGGCCACGTACGCTCCCCGCGCCATGCTCACCTCCGGGGTTCAGCTCGAGCTCGACGGCCCGGTAGCCCGGATCACGCTCAACCGGCCCGAGGTCCTCAACGCGGGCGATCCGCGCTGGGTCGCGGAGCTGAACGACGTGGTCGGGCGCATCGCGGCGCGAACGGACCTGCGGGTGGCGGTGATCGGCGGCGCGGGCCGGGCCTTCTCGACCGGCGTGGATCTCAAGTCGCTCGCCGCGGGCGAGATGACCCTGCCGCACTTCGTCGCGTGGGAAGACGCCATGACCGCGATCGAGCGAATGGGGCTGCCGTTCATCGCGGCGATCAACGGCCACTGCCTGGGCGGTGGGCTCCAGCTGGCCCTCGTGTGCGACTACCGGCTCGCCGCGGCGGACGCCTCGATCGGCCTGCCCGCGGTGAAGGAGTGCCTGATCCCGTCGATGGCCCTCTACCGGCTCCCACGGCTTATCGGGACCGCGCGGGCGCGCGAGCTGATCCTCACCGGCGAGCCGATCTCGGCCACCCAAGCCGAGCGATACGGGCTCGTCCACCGCGTGGTGCCCACCGCCGAGTTCCCGCGCGCGGTCGACGAGTGCATCGCGCGCTTCCTCGCGCTGCCCGCCACCAGCGTGGCCTGGAGCAAGCGGCTGCTCGCGGACGCATTCGACGTGCCCTTCGACGCCTTCCGGCGCGAGATGGAGGCGGGCCTTCGCGACTGCCTCGCGTCCGCCGAGCACCGGGCCGCCATGGACGAGATCCGCCACCGGATGAAGCGGCCCGCGCGATGACCGCCCCGCGGCCGCTCCTGCCCACCTCGGTCATCGGCAGCCACGGGCTGCCGGGCTGGGTCTGGCTCGCCCGCGAGGCGCTGCAGGCGGGGCGCCTCGGCGCCACCGATCTCCACGAGCTGATGGAGGACGCCACCCAGGTCGCGCTGCTCGATCAGGAGCGGGCGGGTGTGGACGTGCTGACCACGGGCGAGATGGGTCGGGTCCGCTTCATCATCGGCTTCTACGATCACCTCCACGGGATCCGTGCGCTCGAGGAGCCGCGCAAGCTCGGCCAGCCGCACTGGGACACCAACACCCCCTTCCAGGTGGTGGACCAGATCTCGGCCCCCGCGGGCCTCGGCATCGTGAGCGAGTTCAGGCTGGCGCGCTCGCTGACGACGCGGCCGCTCAAGGCCACCGTGCCGGGACCCTACACCCTGATGTTCCCGCTGCGGCTCGGCGGCGGCTACCGCGACCGCGACACGCTCCTCGCCGACCTGGTGGCGATCGTGAACGCGGAATGCCGAGCGCTCGTCGAGGCCGGCGCCGACTTCATCCAGATCGACGAGCCTCACAGCGGCATGTACGCGGGCTCCGCGCCCAGCTTCGCCAAGGGGGTCAACCGGGCGGTGGAGGGCGTGGAGGCGAAGATCGCGGTCCACGTCTGCTTCGGCAATCTCTACGGCCGTCCGTTCCAGCCCGTGCGCAGCTACCGCAACGTCTATCCGGCCATCCACGAGCTGACCGCCTCGCAGGTCGTGCTCGAGTACGCCAACCGGGGCCTGGACGATCTCCCGCTCTGGACGGAGTTCCCGACCGACAAGGAGCTGGGTGCCGGCGTGATCGACGTGAAGGCCTTCAAGGCGGAGACCGCGGACGAGGTCGCCGGGCGCATCCGCGCGCTGCTCCGCTACGTGGCCCCCGACAAGCTCTGGCTCAACCCCGACTGCGGCTTCTGGGAGACCCCGCGCTGGGCCACCCGCCTCAAGCTCGCCGCCCTCGTCGAGGGCGCGCGCATCGTCCGCAAAGAGCTCGGCGGCGGGTAGCTGAGGCTAGGCGGCGGCGCGCACCAGCGCGAGGTGGTCTTCCACGGTGTCCCTGGCGGTGATCGCGCGGAGCACGACCTCGTCCACCGCGCCGTCCCAGGCCTTGAGCGCGCTCTTGATCCCGTCGGCTGAGGCGGCCGCGATGGCGGTGTCCACCGGCTTCACGCCCATCCTGACGAAGTGGGCGTGGTACGCGGGGATCGCGTCGTAGCGGCCGCCCTCCTCGGCCAGCCGCTCGGTGGCCGGCCCGAGGGCGACCCGGACGTACGCGTAGAGCCGGGGCATCGGGCGCTTGGCGGCCTGGGCGCCGGCGCGGACCAGATCGGCGGAGCGGCGGGCGTACTCCGGGGTGAGCCAGTTGAAGAGGACGCCGTCGGCAACCTCGCCCGCCAGGTGGCACATCTTGGGGCCGAGCGCGGCCACGATGATCCGCGTCGACAGCTTGGCCCGCAGCGCGGCCACGCCGTCGCGGACGCGCTTGAGCGCTTCCGGATTCGGGCTGCCCACGCCGAGGAGCAGCCGCTCGGGCGCGAGCGCGTGCCGGCGCACACCCTCCACGATGCTCTCGGGCCCGCGCGTGTGCAGCCCGAATCCGGAAGCGCTCAAGCGCGTCCGCGACGGCGTGGCCGCGCTGCGGGCCAAGCTGT
>JBGOVO010000368.1:0-3939 GCA_041478145.1 Methylomirabilia bacterium | reverse complement strand
GCCACCATGGCGCGCACGCCGATCTTGACGCCGTCCAGCAGCGTGGAGGAATTACCGACCAGGGCTTCCTCGCCGACGGTGGCGGCGTGGACCAGGCACAGGTGGCCGACGGTGGCGCCCGGGCCGATCTCGACGCCGCCGACCGGGGTGACGTGGATGACCGCGCAGTCCTGCACGTTGGCGCCCTTCCTAATCACGATCGGGTTGAAGTCGGCGCGGAGGACGGTGTTGTACCAGACGGAGGCGTTCTCCTCCACGGTGACGTCGCCGATCAGGTTGGCGGTGGGGGCGATGAACGCGGTGGGGTGCACGCGCGGGGATTTTCCTTCAAACGCGAAGAGTGGCATCGGGCGCTCCTTGATGACGAGGGGATGACGGCGCGGGACGATAGTGCCCCCGTCCTCCAGGCAAGGCAAGTGGACAAGGCTGGGGGTGGGGTGTAGCCTGCGCCCAACATGGCCGCGCCGAAGATCACCGCCGTCGCGACCGCTACCCCGCCCTGGCGCTACGATCAGGCCACCGTCCTCCGCATGTCGGGCTACGACGATCCCCGCCGGATGGGGTTCTTCAACAACAGCCTGATCGAGGCCCGCCACCTTTATATGGACCCGGAGACGTTCACGCCCGACGAGAGCGTGGACCAGCTCAACGCCCGCTGGCAGCGCGGGGCGGTGGAGATCGCCACCGCGGCGGTGGAGCGCGTGATCGAGCGGGCGGGCTGGGACCGGCGCGACGTGGATTTCCTGGCCACCACCACGTGTACGGGGCGCGTGTGCCCCAGCATCGACGCGCAGGTGATCAACGCGCTGGGGCTCAAGCCCTCCATCCAGCGAGTGCACGTGGGCGACACCGGCTGCGCCAGCGCCATGGTGGCGATGCAGCAGGCGCACAACCACCTGCGCGCGTTCCCCGAGCACCGCGCGGTGATGGTCGCGGTGGAGATCTGCTCGGCGGCCTACTTCCTGGACGACCGGCTCGAGAGCGCGGTGGCGCACGCCATCTTCGCCGACGGGGCCGGGGCGATCGCGCTCTCCACGGAAGGCGGCGGCCCGACCATCGTGGAGCACCGGACCATCTTCCGCTCGGAGCACCTGGGCGCGATGGGCTTCGAGTATCCGGGCGGGCGGCCGCGGGTGGTGCTCTCGAAGGACGTGCGGCGCATCGGCGCGATCATGATGACCGAGATGGCCGAGGCGCTCATGGTCTCGCAGGGGCTGAAGAAGGACGACGTCGCGCACTTCGTCCTGCACTCGGCAGGCCGGCGTGTGATCGAGCAGGTCGGCCGCCTCATGGCGCTCGAGGAGCGCCAGCTCGCGCACTCGCGCCACGTGCTGCAGCACTACGGCAACATGTCCTCCGCCACCGTCGTGTTCGTGCTCGACGACCTGCTCCAGAAGGGCGAAGCGGTACCGGGAGATTGGGGCCTCATGATCGCCCTCGGGCCGGGCTTCGCCGCCGAGGGAGCCCTGCTGCGCTGGTAGGATGCCCTTCCGACCCCCGCTCGCGCGGGCCGCGGGTGTGCTCGAGCTGATCGACGGCCCGCCGCTGCCCTTCGCGGACATGGCGTGCTGCATGATGGACATCGCGCGGGTGAACGCGCTCTTCGGCGGGCGCATGGTCACGATGACCCACGTGAAGCGCCTCCTCGCCGACGTGCCCGCCACGCGGACGGTCACCGTGCTCGACGTCGGCACCGGGGCGGCGGACATCCCGCGCGCGCTGGTGCGCTGGGCGCGGCGCAACCGGCGGCGCATCCGCGTGTTCGCGCTGGATCGGGACGCGGCCACCTTGCAGGTCGCGATGGAGGTGGCCCGCGACTACCCCGAGATCACCTTCCTGCGGGGCGACGCGCTGTCGCTGCCGATCCGCCCGGGCGCGGTGGATCTGACAATCTCCGCGATGACGCTCCACCACCTGGAGCCGGACGCGGGCGTGCGCTATCTGGCCGAGATGGACCGGGCGGCGGGCCTGGCGTTCATCGTCAACGACCTGGCGCGCAGCCGCATCGCGCACGTCGTGGTGTGGCTGATCACGCGCGTGTTCACCCGCGGCTACATCGCCAAGCACGACGGGCCGCTCTCGGTGCGCCGCTCCTACACGCCGCGGGAGGTGAGCCGGCTCTGCGAGAAGGCCGGGCTCCACGATGTGGACGTGGTGCACCACGCGCCGTTCCTGCGCTTCTGCGCGGTGCGGGCCAAGCGGTGACGCGCGCCCCCCTGCGCGCGGACGTCGTCGTGGTCGGCGCGGGCCCGGCCGGCAGCGCGGCCGCCATCCTGCTGGCCGAGCGCGGCTGGGCGGTCACCCTGCTGGATAAGGCCGCGTTCCCCCGCCCGAAGATCTGCGGGGAGTACCTCTCGCCCGAGGCCGCGCGCGTGCTGGATCGGCTGGGCGTGCTGAAGGCGGTGGACGCGGCCGGCGCGCAGCCATTGAGCGGCATGCGCATCACCGCGCCCGATGGCACCGTGCTCGACGGCAC
The DNA here is from genome assembly GCA_041478145.1 of Methylomirabilia bacterium. Lineage (GTDB taxonomy): Bacteria > Methylomirabilota > Methylomirabilia > Rokubacteriales > CSP1-6 > CAMLFJ01. The sequence goes on along the minus strand of JBGOVO010000368.1, from coordinate 1,463 downwards.
GTACCCGACGGGCGGGCGGTGGCGCGGGTACCGCGATCACGCGCTGGCGATCCGGCGCGAGGTGTTCGACCGCATCCTGGTGGAGCGGGCGCGCGCGCTGCCGGTGGAGGTGCGCGAGCGGCATCGGGTGACGGGGCTGATCCTGCACGGCGGCACGGTGGTGGGGGTGAAGGGCGAGGATGCCGAGGGCGCGCCGATGGAGCTTCGCAGCCGACTCGTCGTCGGCGCCGACGGGCGCGCCTCGGTGGTGGCGCGCGCGCTCGGGCTGCTGCGCCCGCATCGGCTGCAGCGGCTCGCGCTCATCCGCCACGTGACCGGCATCGAGGGGCTGGGCGATCGCGGTGAGATCTACGTGGACCCGCCCGACTACTCCATCCTGAATCCGGTGGCGCCGGGCATCGTGAACGTGAGCCTGGTGGTGCCGCTCGCGCACGCCAAGCCCTATGGCGGGCGGCTCGAGATGTTCATGGACGCGCGGCTTCGGCAGCTCCGCCACGTGGCGCCGCGGCTGGCCGGCATGAAGGCCGAGGGGCCGGTGATGGCGATGGGACCGCTCGCGTATCGGGTGAGCGAGCCACACGTGGGCGGCGTGCTGCTGGCGGGCGACGCGGCGGGCTTCTACGACCCGTTCACCGGCGAGGGGCTCTACACCGCGCTGCGCTCCGCGGAGCTGCTGGCGGAGGTGGCGCACCCGGCGCTCTCGTCGGGCGATGTGTCGGCGCGCGCGCTGGCGCCCTATGCGCGGGCGAAGCGCGTGGCGTTCGCGGACAAGGCGCGCGTGACGCGGGCGCTGCAGTTCCTCATCGCGCATCGGCGGCTGGCCAACGCCGCCGCGCGGTTTCTGCGGCGGCGGCCGGAGGTGCTCAGCGCGCTGATGGGCGTGATCGGGGATTTCGTGCCGCCGCGCGAGTTGCTGCGGGGGCCGCGCGGGTAGAGCCCCTCAGCGCCAGGGCCCCTCACCCTGCCCTCTCCCCGGAGGGGAGAGGGTAAATTTCTGAGAGGGTGGTTTCGAGGGAACCCTCGCCCCCGGAGGGGGAGAGGGCAGGGTGAGGGGGCGGGTTACCGCGCCCGCGCGCGGCGGCGCGGCGAAGGCGCGGGGGCCGTCGGGCGCTCTTCGGCGCCGGCGGCGGGCTGGTCGGATTGCAGGAGCGGGATATTGGCCTCGCGCAGCGGGCGGCCGACGTGGTCGCGGATCCACTTGCCGTCCCACCATTCGACCGGCGTCACCGAGATGCCCTGGATCAGCACCTCGAAGTGCAGGTGGTCGCCCAGGGCGAGGCCGGTGGCGCCAGTGCGGCCCAGCTCCTGGCCCTTCTTCACCTCGTCGCCTTCCTTGACCTCGATCGCCGAGAGGTGCCCGTAGAGCGTCTGCAGCCCCCAGCCGTGATCCACCACCACCGTGTTGCCGTAGATATTGAGCGGCGCCGCGAAGACGACCACACCCGAGGTGGCGGCGGGCACCG
>JBGOVO010000059.1:0-14226 GCA_041478145.1 Methylomirabilia bacterium | reverse complement strand
GGAGGGTCTCGTCCCCGGCCGCGTGGCCCAGATCGTCGTTGACCGCCTTGAAGCCGTCGAGGTCGAGCAGGACGACCGAGACCGGATGGTTGAAGCGCCGGTAGCGCGAGACTTCTTCCTCCAGCCGGATGGAGAAGAAGCGGCGGTTGTAGAGCCCGGTCACCTCGTCGTTGAAGGAGAACTCCTTGAGCTGGGCGCTGGTGGACTCGAGATCCTTGTAGGCGGTGTCGAGTCGCCGCGCGTACTCGTTGACGTCCGCGGCTTGCTGCTCGATCGTGACCAGCATGCGCGAGAAGGACTGCATGAGGGTGTCCACCTCGTCGCTCTGCTGCACGTACTGCTGCACCGCCGCCGTCTCGGGGCTCGCCACCGGCGTCGGGGTGCCCGGCACCGGCGCGGGCCGGCGCGCCCCGCTGAGGGTGTCCGCGTGGCGGACGACCGAGGTGGCGAGGTCCCAGAGCATGAAGCTGCCGGCGGCCATGAGCAGGCCGGTGCCGGTCAGCATCACGAGCATCCAGGGCAGGTCGCGCTCCTGCATCTGCGCGTCCAGGAGCGGGAAGGCGTAGGCGTAGAGGAGATAGGCGATCACCATCATGGGCAGGAACGCGGTCAAGGCGATGGCGACCAGGATCTTGCGCTTGATCCGGCGTGCCGCGGGTGTTTCCCGGGTCCTGCCGCCCTTGGCCATAATTGGTGCCCCCAGGATATCGGCGTCGGGCGGTCACCGGCGCGAGAATTTCTGGCGCCGAGGGCTCCCGGAGGGCCGGGGGCCCCTTCCTTGACGGGGCGCCGGGGGCTGAGGTAGGGTACTTTCTCATGGCCCAAGGGCTGAAAGTCGTCAATCCTGACAGGCAGATTGACTGCACCGGGCTGTTCTGCCCCATGCCCATCGTCAAGACCCGAGAAGCCATCGCCCAGATGGTGACCGGGGAGGTGCTCGAGATGCTTTCCGACGACCCGGCCTCCGACGCCGACATGCGGAGCTGGGCGCGGAACACCGGCCACGATCTGCTCGAGGTCACCCGGAGCGGGGCGGTCTACCGCTTCGTGCTCCGGAAGACGCGGTAGGAGTGGTGGAGTCCGGCGCCGCCGAGCCCGAGCGGGTCTATCTCGATTACGCGGGCTTCGCGCCCGTCGATCCGCGCGTGCTGGCCGTGATGCGACCCTTCCTCGAGGCGGGGATCGGCAACCCGTCCGCCCGACACGCTCTGGGCGCGGAGGCGCGGGAGTCGCTCGACGCGGCCCGGGTGAAAGTCGCTCGGTTGTGCGGCGGGGCCTCGGGCGGGATCATCTTCACCTCCGGCGCCACCGAGGCCAACAACCTCGCGATCAAGGGCGTCGGGCTGCGCGCGCGGAGCGGTGGATCGCGCATCGTCCTCTCGGCCATCGAGCACATCTCGGTGATCAACGCCGGTCGCGATCTGGAAAAGAGCGGCGCCACGCTCTGCGCGCTGCCGGTGGACGGCGACGGGCGCGTCGATCCGGACACGCTGCGCGCCGCCTTGACTCCCGACACCGTGCTGGTCTCCATCGCGGCCGCGAACCCCGAGATCGGCACCGTGCAGCCGCTCAAGGAGATCGGGCGGGTCACGCGCGCGGCGGGGGTGCTGCTGCACGTGGACAGCGTGGGGGCGCTGGGGCGCCTGCCGCTCAACGTCGAGGCGATGGGCATCGACCTGCTGACCGTCTCCGGCAATGATCTGTACGGCCCGCCGGGCAGCGGCGCCCTCTGGGCCCGGCCCGGAGTCCGCATCCATCCGCAGATGCTGGGCGGCGGCCAGGAAGGCGGCTATCGCTCCGGGACCGAGAACCTGCCCGGGATGGTCGGCTTTGGAGTCGCGGCCGAGCTGATGCGGGTGGAGGGCGCCCATCAGGAGGCCGGGCGGCTCGCCGGCCTGCGCGACCGGCTCATGAACGGCCTGCTCGGCACGATCGCCGACTGTCGGCTGACCGGATCGCGGACCGCCCGGCTGCCCCAGCATCTGAGCCTCGCCCTCCGGGGCGTGAAGGCCGACAGCGTCCTGCTCGATCTCGATCTGGCCGGGGTGGCGGCCTCGTCGGGGTCGGCGTGCGCCTCGCTCACCCAGATGCCGTCGCACGTGCTCCGCGCCATCGGCTGTCCGCCCGAGGAAGCCGAAGGCTCGCTCTGCTTCACGTTGGGGCGCTGGAACACCGCCAGCGACGTGGAGGCGGTGCTGACCCGGCTGCCTCCCATCGTTGCGCGGCTGCGCGCCCTCGCCGCGCCGCTCCGCAGCTAGGCTCGGCCGTCCGTATCCTTCCGTGAAGCTCGTCCTGTTCGACATCGACGGCACTCTGGTGAGCGCGCGCGGCGCCGGCCGCCGGGCGATGCGAGCGGCCTTCGAGCGTGTCTTCGGTACCGCGGGCGGCATCGACCACTACGATCTGCGCGGGCGGACGGACACGCGCATCGTCCACGACGTCATGACCGCCGAAGGCTGGGAGGCGCCGCAGGTGAAGGAGCGTCTCGACGACTTCTTCGAGGCCTACCTGACCCGGCTCGCGGCCGAGATCGGGGACGGCCGCAACGTGATCACGCTGCCCGGGGTCGCGGCCCTGGTGGAGCGGCTCGCGCGCTCCGCGGCCGCGACGCTGGGACTGGTGACCGGCAACATCGAAGGGGGCGCCCGCATCAAGCTCTGGCCGACCGGGCTGTGGCCCCACTTCCCGGTCGGGGCCTTCGGCTCCGACCACATGGACCGGCGCCGGCTGCCGTCGCTGGCGGCCCGCCGCGCGCAGGCTTTGCTCGGGACCGCCTTCTCGCCCGCCGACGTGGTGGTGATCGGCGACACGCCGCACGACATCGACTGCGCGCGCGCGTTCGGCGCCGTCGCCGTCGCGGTCGCCACCGGCCAGTACCCGCGGGAGGCATTGCTCGGCGAGCGCCCCGATCACTTCTTCGAAGACCTGAGCGACGTGGAAGCCGTGCTCGCGGCTCTGTTGGGCGGGTGAGGAAGCGGAGCTGACCCCCAGGCCTTTCCTCAGGGGAGTCCGGTGATCGTGATGCCGGAGTTCTTGAGCTTGTAGCGGCGGTTGACGGTGGCGAGCACCGCGGTGATGCCTTCCAGCGGCCCCGCGTTGGTGAGGGCGCCGACGTCCACCGGGCGCAGCCCCATCGACCTCCCGAGATCGGCGACGAGCTTCTTGCCCTCGGTGTCGCCGCCGCAGAAGAGCAGGTCGCACTCGATGGGATGATCGCCCGCGGCCAGCTCGTGCGCGGCGATGTGGTGGAAGGCGGCGACCACGCGCGCCTCCGCGCCCAGGATCTCCTGCGCTTCTTCCGCCGCGGAGCCCTGCGGCGGCGGCGTGAAGAGACGCGGGCCGCCGAAGGTGAGCGGCACCACCGTGCTCACCACGATCTTGCCGCGGCACGGCTCCCGCAACTCGGGCAGCGTGGCCTGCAGCCCGGTGGCCGGCAGCGTCAGGACCACCACCTCGGCGGCGGCCGCCGCGTCGCGGTTCGACATGCCCTGCACGCGACGGCCGGGCGCGGCGGCGGCCAGCTCGGCCGCCTTCGCGCGAGCCCGCTCGGGATCGCGCGACCCGATGATCACCTCGTGGCCGGCCTGAGCCCACCGGAGCCCGAGGCCCACGCCTTCCTTGCCGGTTCCTCCCACGATACCGATCCGCATGCCGTCTCCTCGCTCGGGGTTATCGGAACAGATCGCGCGCCGGGTCGCGCAGCAGAGCGCGGCTCGATCCGTCGCCGCGCTCCCAGTCGAGCCCGCGGATGACGACGACCGGGATGCGATCGAGCTTGCCCATGACCGGCTCGGCCGCGCTCGCCAGCTCGTCGGCCAGCGCCAGGATGGTCGCCTGCAGCACGTGGCCGGCCGGGTCCTCCTGACCCAGATAGCTGACGATGGGCTGGAAGCCGGCGAGGCCGACGGCCACGTTGACGAGGCCTTCGCGCCACGGGCGGCCGAAGGTGTCCGCGATGATCACGGCCAGCTCGTGGCCGGTGAGCGTCCGCAGGCGGTCGCGGAGCTGGATGGCGGAGCGGTCGGAGTCCTCCGGCAGGAGACAGGCGGTGTCCGCGTCCACGTTGGACTGGTCCACTCCCGCGTTTGCGCACACCCAGCCGTGGTGCGTCTCCACGATCAGCACCCCCTTGTCCTGCCGGACGATGCGGCGGCTCTCGCTCAGGATGATCTCAACGAGCCGCGGGTCACGCCCGATCTGCTCCGCCACCGCCTGCGCGCGCGGCGAGGGCGTGACGTCGGAGAGTCGAACCAGGCGGCCTTCGGCCTTCGAGACGATCTTCTGGCTGACCACGAGCAGATCACGGTCCCGCAGCGGCGTCTCCTGACGGCGCGCGGCCTCGGCGATCAGGCCAGCCAGGTCGTCGCGCTGCCTGATCTCGGGCAGGCCTCCCACGCCGATGACCTCGTAGCGGGCCGGCATGCCTAGCGGGCTCCGTCGGGCCGCGGGCCGGAGGCGAAACCGCGGAGGAGGCGCGCGCTCCGCGTGGCGGGCCCGCGCTCGAGGAGCAGCGGGAGGTCGTCCGGCGCGTCCACGTCGAGGCCGATGCCGGGCAGGTGGAGCACGCGCGCGGCGAGGCCGGCCGCCCGCGCCGTCGCCAGGTGATTGTCGAACGATGGCTCGCCGAACGTGAGGGGCATCGCGTCGGGTGGCGCCAGGAGCACCGCGTTGGTCCCGAGGCCCGACCGGGATGGGACGAACACCGCGCCGGGGCCGTCCTCGAGCGCACGGCATACCGCCGTCACCTCCTGGGCGGTGGCGCAGGGCACGTCGCCGGGCAGGGTCAGGAAGCGCGTCGCGCCGCGGGCCGAGGCTTCGCGCTGGGCGAAGGCCACCGCGGCGGTGTGGCCGCGGTTGGCGCGCTCGACCAGGCACTCGGCCCCGCCCGCGCGCGCGATGTCCTGCACCTCCGGATCGGTGGTGACCACGACCACCGCGCCGGGCAGGGCTGTCACCATCGCCTCCAGCACGTCCTCGAGCATCGCCCGGGCCAGCTCGCGCCGCTCGAGCGCGGACAGGGCGGGCACGAGCCGCTGCTTGGCGTTGACCAGATCCTTGACGGGCACGGCGGCGACGAGGGTCATGCTCAGGCCCGCCCGAGCGCCTCCAGGACCCGACGGGCCAGGGCCACCTCGGCCTCGCGGCTTCCCATGATGGTCGGAGCGGGTACCGGCGCGATGCCGAGGGCCTCGAGATCCGGCGCCAGGGCCCGATCCTGATCGTCGAAGACCAGGAGATCGAGCCAGCCCGCGTAGGCGCGCGCCACGCCGACCGCGGACACCGGCAGGCCCGCCGAGGCCATGAGCCGGCCCGCCGGGCCGGAGACGGCGTCCCCGCCGACGATCGGGCTGACGGCGGCGACGGTGGCCTCCGTCGCCCGCAACGCGTCGACGAGACCCGGAACGGCCAGGATCGGGCCGACCGAGGTGATCGGGTTCGACGGGCAGACGAGGACGGCGTCCGCGCTCGTGATCGCCTCGGCGACGCCGGGCGCCGGGCGCGCGGAGGTGGCGCCCACATAGTCCACCGCGCGAGTTTCGACCTGCGCCTTCTCGCGCACGAAGTATTCCTGGAAGGCGAGCCAGCCGTCGGGCCCCAGGAGGCGCGTGCGCACGGGCTGATCGGACATCGGCAGCACGGCCGCGGTCACGCCGAGGGCCGAGGCGATCGCGCGGGTGACCTCGCTCAGGGTGCGGCCCTCGCGGAGAAGCCGGGTGCGGTGAAGGTGGGTGGCCAGGTCCCGGTCGCCCAGGTTGAACCACACCGGCTCGCCGAAGCGCGCGATCTGATCGAGGGTGTGGAAGCTCTCGTCGGAGAGGCCCCAGCCCTTGCGCTCGTCGATGACGCCGCCCAGCGTGTAGCAGACGGTGTCGAGGTCGGGTGAGACGTGCAGGCCCCAGATCTCCGCGTCGTCCCCGGTGTTGACCACGACGGTGAGATCGCGGTGATCCATGAGGCGGGCGAGGCCCCGGAGGAGCTTCGCGGCGCCCGTGCCGCCCGCGAGCGCGGTGATCTTCATGGCGTGCCGGTGACGGGGTTAGTGCTCGCCGCGGGCGAGCGCGGAGCGGGAGCCGCCGCGACCGGCGGTGCTCCAGAGTGCGGTGCCACCCCGCCAGCCGAACAGTCCAAGCCCCGGCCGGCCACGGAGGGCTCGGGGCAGCTCGGCCTCGGGCACCGGGATGAAGCCGCTGCGGACCCAGACCCGGTCCAGGCTCTGGGGCCGCGCGAAGACGGTTTCGATTCCGGCCGATCCGGCATGCGTGAGGGCCTGAGCCGCCAACTCCCCCGCCGCGCCCAGCACGTCCTCGGCGGGCATGCCGGGCGGGGCGACGACCACGGGACCGTGCAGCATCGCCGTGGCGTCCGCCCGCTCCATCAGGATCGCTCCCACGAGCCGGTCATCCTCCCAGGCGCCCCAGCCGGCGTGAACGTCGGGCGCCGGTGGCACCCACGCGCCCGCGAAGCGAAACAGCTCGAGGGCCGCGTCCCAGGGTGCGGTGAGCGGCCGGTACGCGAGCGCGCCGCCCGCGCTACTTCTTCCCAAGCACGGAGTCCTTGAGGGACTTCGCGAGCCGGAACTTCACCACGCGCTTGGCGGGAATCTTGAGCGGCTCTCCGGTCTGCGGGTTGCGCCCCATCCGGGCCTTGCGGTTGGCGAGGACGAGCCGACCGAAGTTGGGCACCACGAAGACGTTCTTCGCTTCCTTGGTTGCGAGCGCGAGGAGCTGGTCCATCACGTCGGTGATCTGCTTCTTGCTGAGCTCCGTCTTCTGGGCCAGGTGGGTGATGATGGCGGACTTCGTCATCGATTTCGCCATGTACGTGCCTCCATGTCTTGGGGTGAGAGTTGAACGGCCGAGCCGTTGAGGCCAAGCCGTTGAAGATGGTCACGTCCCTCGTGAAGCCAAGGCCCAATTCTACTCAAGCCGGCCCGCGCGCTCAACAGCCGAATGCGCGGCGGAGCCGCCTCTCAGCCATCCTGGGCACGCGTGGGATGGAGGAAGCGGAACTTCCCGGAGGCGACCAGCAGGCGGTAGGAGCCGAACCGCGCCTCCGCGTTGTCCACGTGATCGAGCGGCGAGCCGTCCGCCTCGTCCTCCATTTCGTACACCCGGAGCAGCTCGTAGGTGGTGGAGCGCTGGGCCGGGGTGCGCCCCGCGTCGCGGATGAGCCGGCGCAGCTCCCCCGGGGGGACGAGCTGGCCGTACGACGCCCCCGCGGACGTCGAGATCGATTCGTTGATGAGGGTGCCACCCATGTCGTTGGCGCCGGCCGCGAGCAGGACCTGGGCGAGCTTGGGCCCTTCCTTCACCCAGGAGGACTGGATGTTGCGGAAGAGCGGGCCGAGGAAGAGCCGCGCCAGCGCGTGCATCTTGACGACCTCGAGGCCGGTCGCGCCCTGCCGCACCCCGGGCACGAGCCCGCGGCGGTACATGGGCGCCTCCTGGTGGATCAGGGAGAGGGGCACGAACTCGGTGAAGCCGCCCGTCTCCTTCTGGATACCGCGCAGCAGGTCCATGTGACGCATCCAGTGCGCGGGCTGCTCGACGTGCCCGTACATGATGGTGGAGCTGGTGCGGATGCCCAGGGCGTGGGCCGAGGTGATCACCTCGATCCACTGCTTCACCGTGATGCGGCCGCGCGCGATGACGTCACGGATCTCCTGGTCCAGCACCTCCGCCGAGGTGCCCGGCAGGGTGCCCAGGCCGGCCTTCTTCAGCTCGGCCAGGTACTCCGGGATGGACAGCCCGGAGCGTGTCGAGCCGTACAGGATCTCCTCGGGCGAGAAGGCGTGCAGGTGCATCTCCGGCAGGGCCGCCTTGATGGCCCGGCAGAGATCGATGTAGTAGCCGCCGTCGAGCTTGGGCGGCAGCCCGGCCTGGATGCAGACCTCGGTGGCCCCCATCTCCCACGCTTCGATGGCGCGCCGGACCACCTCGTCCATCGGCAGGAAGTAGCCTTCCTCCTCCCGGTGGTCGCGGCTGAACGCGCAGAAGGTGCAATGCTTGATGCACACGTTCGTGAAGTTGATGTTGCGGTTGACCACGTAGGTGACCACGTCGCCCGCCTGGCGGCGCCGCATCTCGTCGGCCACCAGGGTCAGCGCCTGCAGGTCGCGCCCGTGGGCCTCGCTGAGGCGGATGCCGTCGTCCACCGACAGCTCCCCGCCATCGAGAAGGTGACCGAGGATGCGCCGGGCGTCGGGCGACGCCCAGTCGAGCGTGATGGCGATCGGCTTGTCGGTATACATCACCAGGTTCTCCAGGCTTCGAGGTCGGGGCGGACGAGTCCGTCGGCATCGATGAGCCGCGCGACCCGCGGGCGCAGCCGCCCGTCGAGGAAGGCGCTCCGCGTCGCGTACTCGGGGTAGATGGCCAGCCGCTCGCGCAGCTCGTGGCCGGCCGACTCGGTGCGGCGCCTGAGCTCGGCGAGGCCGGGCCAGGGGCGCTCGGGGTTGATGTGATCCGGGGTCAGCGGCGAGATGCCGCCCCAGTCGTTGAGTCCGGCGGCGGGCAGGTGCTCGTAGCCCTCCGCCGAGAGATTGGGCGGGGCCTGGATGTTCATCGACGGGCCCAGCAGGAGCCGCGCCACCGCCACGGTGCGCAGCAGATCCTCCGCGCCCGGCTCGGGCCAGCCGCGCATCGGGATGGTCGCCTTGGCGCGGAAGTTCTGGACGATGACTTCCTGGATGTGCCCGTGACGCTCGTGGAGATCGCGGATCGCCAGCAGCGACTCCACCCGCTCGGAGTGAGTCTCGCCGATGCCGATGAGGATGCCGGTGGTGAAGGGGATGCCGAGCGCGCCGGCGCGGGCGATGGTCCTGAGGCGGCGCTGCGGCACCTTGTCCGGCGCCCGATCGTGCGCAGCGCCCGGGGCGAGCAGCCGCTCGGAGGTGCTCTCGAGCATGATGCCCATGCTCACGTTGACCTCCCGCAGCGAGGCCAGGTCGCGCTCCGTCATCAGCCCCGGATTGGCGTGGGGGAGGAGGCCCGTCTCCTCGAGCACCCGCTCGCTGACGTCCCGCAAGTAGCCGAGGGTGGTCTTGTGCCCGGCGCGACGCAGGAAGGCCCGGTGCTCGGGAAAAAGCGCCTCGGGCTTGTCCCCCAGGGAGAAGAGCGCCTCCTTGGCGCCCAGCCGCGCGCCTGCGCGCGCGAGGGCCAGCACCTGATCGGGGGTCATCGTGAAGGCGCCCGGCTCGCCGGGGTCCTTGCGAAACGTGCAGTAGCCGCAGTAGTCGCGGCAGAGCGTGGTCAGCGGAATGAAGACCTTGGCCGAGAAGGTGATACGCCGGCCGCGGCCGCGGTCGCGCAGCGCGGCGGCGGCCTCCAGCAGGACCGGCAGGCGCTCGGAGGGCGTGCCGAGTAGCGCCGTCGCCTCCGCCGCGTCGGGGGTGCGGCCCTCGGCGACCCGGTCCAGCGCCCGCTCGACCGGACTCAGCTCGAGTACTGCCATGCGGAGACTCGGCGCGGCGTCACGCGGATCATGAGGCCGCGCTCGCGGGCCAGTCCGAGGGCGCGGTACTGGGTGTACTTGGCGACGAGCAGATCGACCCCGTGGGCGAACTGCGGCCCGTCCATGAGCAGATCGGCCTCTCCCTGGATGATCACGTAGCGCAGCCGCGTCCAGTCCTCTTCGTACTCATCGATCACGATTGAGACGCGCGGATTCTCCCGGAGGTTCCGGATCCGTTTGAGCCCCTCGGGCGGTGCCTGCTTGGGCTTGGCGTCGACGGCCGAGTACAGCGCGGTGCCGTCGAAGGCATAGCAGATGGGCACCACCGTGGGCTGGCCGGAGGCGTCGGCGGTGGCCAGCCGTCCCACCCGGGCGCTCGTGATGAAACCGGCGACGGGTCCCGGAATCGGCTCAGCCCGGATCGACGGCATGGCCGCTTAGCGAGGAGCCCGCAGGACTTTTGGGCGGACCTCTTCGGCGAAGCGCTCCATGAGCGCGAGCTGGCCGCGGAGGTCCGGCGCGGCCAGGTCGAAGACGAAGTGGGAGACGCCCAGCGCCTGGTAGCCCTTGATGTGCCGGATCACGTCGGCCGCTCCCCCGCGGAAGCCGGGCTGGTCGCTCACGGATCGGTTGCCGCGCCTGGGCGCGAGCTCGAGCGGCACGCGGAGCGAGAGCGCGATGTCCTTGGGGTCGCGGCCGGCCTTGCGCGCCCAGCCGTGGATCACCTTGACCTTCTCCGCATACTCGGGCGGATGGAGCATCGCGGGCGGTCGCATGCCGATGGGATGCCAGGCGTCGCCCAGCTCGCCGGTGCGTCGGAGCGCGGCGTCGGTGTGCCCGCCGACCCAGATCGGGATGCCCCCCTTCTGCTTGGGCTTGGGCAGGGCGCTCACGGATGGCAGGAGATAGTGGGTCCCGGTGAATTGCACGGGCTCCTTGGTCCACATCTCGCGCATCAGGCGGAGGTACTCGTCGGTGACCTTGCCCCGCTGGTCGAAGGATGGCGCCTGCAGCGTCTCGAACTCTTCGCGCATCCAGCCCACGCCCGCGCCCAGGATCAGCCGGCCGCCCGACATCACGTCCATGGTGGCCAGCATCTTGGCCGTCACGACCGGATTGCGATAGGGCACCACCAGCACGCTGGTGCCGAGCTTGATCCGGGAGGTCAGGCCCGCGAGGACGCCCATGAGCGCCAGCGGCTCGAGGTAGCCGTTGGTCCAATCGCCCGCGAAGCGGCCCGTCGTCGAATAGGGGTAGGGCGAGTTGTAGGCGGTGGGGATGACGACGTGATCGGTCACGAACAGCGAGGAGTACCGGAGCGCGTCCGCCTTCTGCGCCAGCTTGGTGAGCGCCTCGGGTGTCGCAAGCGGACCACGACCAGGCAGCGCGAAGCCGAAATGCATGTCCCGCATATTGCTCGCCGCGTATAGGCCTGTCAAGGTGGGCCCCCAAGCCCCACCGGCGCGCCCGATAGCCCCGGCGAGTGTCAGCAGGGTGACACAGGAAAAATCGGCCTATGCTAGGCTCGTATTTGACATGTCGCCCCGGAGGACTCGGTGAAGCCGCGGATCCTGGTCGTCGACGACGAGACCGTCATCGCGGAAAACCTGCGCCTGACCCTGGAGCGCGAGGGTCACGACGTGGAGACCGCCGCGAACACGGTCGGGGCCATGCTGCGCATGGAGACCAGGGAGTTCGCCCTGGCCGTGGTCGACCTGATGCTGCCCGACGGGGACGGCCTGCACCTGCTCCGCCTGCTCAAGGCGAAGGACCCCTCGATCGAGGTCATCATCATGACCGGGCACGGGTCCATCTCGAAGGCCGTGGAGGCCACCAAGCAGGGCGCCTTCTACTTCGTCGCAAAGCCCTTCGACGCCGACGAGATGCTGATGCTGGTGGGCAAGGCGCTGGAGCGCCGGCGGTTGCTGGCCGAGACCTCCGACCTCAGGCGCAAGCTGGCCGACCAGGCCGCGTACGGCGAGATGCTCGGCTCCTCCCCGTCCATCAAGCGGGTGTTCGAGATGCTGGAGTCGGTGGCCGCGTCCGACGCCAACGTGCTCGTTGTGGGGGAGAGCGGCACGGGCAAGGAGCTGGCCGCCAATGCGGTCCACGCCAAGAGCACGCGGGTCGACGGGCCGCTCGTGAAGATCAACTGCGCGGCGTTGCCCAAGGACCTGATCGAGTCCGAGCTCTTCGGGCACGTCAAGGGGGCGTTCACGGGCGCATCGACCGACAAGCCCGGGCTCCTCGAGGAGGCGCATCGGGGCTCGCTGCTGCTGGACGAGATCACCGAGATGCCGCTGGACCTGCAGGCCAAGCTGCTCCGGGTGCTCGAGGACCGGACGGTGCGCCGGCTGGGAGGATCGAAGACCGTGCCGGTGGATTTCCGGCTGATCTGCTCCACGAACCGGGAGCCGGAGGTCGCGCTGCGCGAGGGGCGTTTGCGCCAGGATCTCTATTTCCGGATCAATACCGTGACGGTGGCGCTCCCGTCGCTCCGCGATCGAACGGGAGACATCCCGCTGCTCGCCAGATCGTTCCTCGAGCGCTTCCGGATCAAGCACGGACGGGAGGTCGAGGGCATCGACCCCGAAGCGTACCGCCGGCTGCTCTCGTACGCCTGGCCGGGCAATATCCGGGAGTTGGAGCATGCCATCGAGCGCGCCGTGCTGGTGGCCCGAGGAAAGGAGATCACGCTGGCCGATCTGCCGGAGCCGCTCCAGGCGGATCCCTCGCCGGGTGGCTCAGCCCCGCCCCCAGGCTCGCTGGAGGAGATCGAGCGGGTCTCCATCGTCCGGGCCCTCGAGTCGACGGGCTGGAACAAGCAGGCGGCCGCCCAGGTGCTGGGCCTCCGCCGGCCCACGCTCTATTCGAAGATGCGGCGGCACGGTATCCCTCAGCGCCGCGCCTGACGTTCCTCCTGAGACAGCCTGTCGGACCTCCCTGTCATCTCCCTGCCGCTGGCTATAAGGGCAAGGGCGTCAAGCAATTGAAATAAAAGGTCCGGCTCATTGGCAATACTCTTGCGTCGGAGTTGCGCCCGGAGGTGGAATCATGCCCCGTATATTGCTCGTCGACGACGATCCCGCCTGGCGGAACCTCTACCGGATGGCCCTCGAGCGCCAGTTCGATCTGTTCGAGGCCACCGATGGCTATCAGGCGCTCTCCGTGCTGGGTGCGGTGCGGCCCGATGTCATCGTTCTGGACCTGCGAATGCCGCGCATGGACGGAATGGACTTCCTCAAGCGGTTGAGCCGCCGGAGTCCGCGGCCGAAGGTCATCATCTGCTCGGGGACATTCACCGAGCCGGAGCGCCCGCACATTCCCGGGGTCTATCTCACCGCCAAGACGCCCGACCTCAAGGAGCTGTGGTCGGCGCTTCGCGACGCGGTGCCGCAGGCGGCCGAGGTGGCGGCCCCCGCGAAGCAGCCGGTCGCCGTCGAAGACGGGGTCTGGCGCGACTGACGGCCGGCCTCCGGCGCCGTGATTGCCTAGGCGGAAGGCACGTCTGAGTACCCTGCCTAATTAGTGGTCACATGCCCCTTCGACACCGAGGGGGTCCCTCCCGCAATAGCCTGATTTGTTGACGCTCTCCGGCCCCTGTCCACCGGCACGACGAGTGCAGAGCAGCGCGCCCGGGAGGTCCACATGAAAAAGATCGAGGCCATCATCAAGCCGTTCAAGCTCGACGACGTCAAGGAGGCGCTGACCGGCATCGGGGTCATCGGCATGACGGTGTCGGAGGTCAGGGGATTCGGCCGGCAGAAGGGCCATACCGAGCTGTACCGCGGGGGCGAATACACGGTCGACTTCCTCCCGAAGATCAAGGTGGAGGTGGTGGTCCCGGACAACCTCGTGGACAAGGTGGCCGGCGTCCTCGCGGGGGCGGCGAAGACCGGCAATATCGGTGACGGCAAGATCTTCATTCAACCGGTGGATACGGCGGTCAGGATACGAACCGGCGAGCGGGACGAGAGCGCACTCTGACATGACGTCGCTGCCTGGCACTGCGCCGCCTTCACCTCGCAGAAGGAGGATATCGGAGTCATGAGAAGGACAGGATCACTGGCGATCGCGCTCTTCGTGTGCACCCTCGCGCTGATGGGGGCGGCCGACGTCTTGGCGCAGTCCGCGACTCCGGCACCGACCGCGCCGACTCCGGCCGCTCCGCCCGCGCCCGCGCCCCCGAAGATCGATAGCGGCGACACCGCCTGGGTGCTCGTGTCGACGGCGCTCGTCTTGCTCATGACGGCACCCGGCCTCGCGCTCTTCTACGGCGGCATGGTCAGGCAGAAGAACGCGCTCGCGACGCTGATGCAGAGCTTCATCATCCTGGCGCTGATCTCGATCCAGTGGGTGCTCTGGGGCTATAGCTTGGCGTTCGGCCCCGACAAGGGCGGGATCATCGGCGGGCTCGAGTGGGTCGGCCTGAGGGGGGTCGGCGCGACGCCGCAGGCGGACTACGCCGCCACCATTCCTCATACCGCGTTCATGCTGTTCCAGATGATGTTCGCGGTGATCACGCCGGCCCTCATCACGGGCGCTTTCGCGGAGCGCAAGAAGTTCTCCACGTTCCTCGTCTTCATCCTGGTGTGGGCGACGCTCGTCTATGACCCGCTCGCCCATTGGGTGTGGGGCATCGGCGGATGGCTGAAGAACCTGGGCGCGCTCGACTTCGCGGGCGGCACCGTCGTGCACATCTCGTCCGGTATCTCGGCGCTCGCGGCCGCGATCGTCATCGGCAAGCGCAAGGGCTACGGGCATCAGCCAATG
>JBGOVO010000087.1:0-11871 GCA_041478145.1 Methylomirabilia bacterium | reverse complement strand
GTGCGCAGGCCGAGATTGGCGAGGAGCTTGGCCCGCTGGGGCCCGACGCCCTTGAGGAACTGCAGCGGCGTCGCGAGCGGGTGCGTCGCCTCCGGGCGCGCGGGTCCACTCGCGGCGCCAGCCGGCCTAGTCGGGGGCAACGGTTTGCCTCATGCCATCCCTCTTGCTACAAGAGGGGGCTGCTTCGCCGACCGCGCGGGTCCCGCCTCCCCATTTTCAACGAGCTCCCTCCGCGGCCGAGCGCTGCGCCATCAGGCGGAGGCGGGGCGGCTCGATTCGATGGCCGGCGTCTCCGGCGCCATCGGCTGGGCGGCGAAGGTCAGATACTCGAGATCCTCCAGCGTCTCCTCGAGGCGCCGGTAGGCCCAGGCGCACGCCAGGAGGGCCGCGAGCGGATAGCCGAGCCCGTACGCGCGCGGCCCCACCAGGAGACTGGCGCCCGTGAAGAGACCGTTGGCGAGGAAGAACACCGCCGCAACCTCGGCGGCAGCGCGGCGCCGATCGAAGTAGAGGAGCACGATGCCGCCGAAGAGGCACACCACGTGGAGCACCGCGCCGACCAGTCCACAGCGCAGGATGCCGAGCTGAAGGCGCTCCAGCCGGAGCGCGTCACCGATCCACGGGGCCAGGACCATCAGCAGCAGCGTGACGGGCACCTGGACGAGGAGCACACGCCGGAGCCCCTCGCGCAGACAGACCGCCATCGCGCGCTTGGCCTCCAGGACCTGGCGCAGCGTTCCGTGCTTGGTGACGACGCCGTAGTATGCGCGGTACCGATCGTAGAAGTCCGTCTCGACACTGACGAGGAAGATGGCGAGCGATGGCACCACCGAAAGGTAGCACAGGAAGATGGGCGTGTCGTAGAGCGAGGCGTGGAACCAACCCACGATCGGACGCCCGGTGGGCCCGATCCAGAACAGAACCCGGTCGATCGCGATCGCGGCGTTGTAGAAGAACCCCGCCGCGATCAGGTCCGGATAGCGGGTGACCGCCTGGAGAAGGCCGATCGGCTCGCGCTCGCGCCGGGTGGTGAATTCCCGCTCGACGCGACCGCACAGCACGAAGAGAATCCCGGCTTGCCCCACCAGGAAGCCCGCGAGGTAGCCCTCCGCGCCCGCGCGCTGACCCAGACCGAGCGCGGCGAGGAGGCTCACCACATTCCCGGCGAAGAACGCCGCCACCACGCTGGCGTAGTCCCGGGCCGCTCCCAGGAAGATCATGATCATCCAGGTGCAGGACACGACGACGAGGAGCATGACGCCGAAGACGCGCATCCCCGCGTCGAGACCCGGGACGAGACCGTAGACCAGCGCCCCCAACACCAGGTGGACCAGCGCCGTCGCGCCGATGGTGACGCGGTAGGAGGCGAGCAGCCCCTCGATGCGCCCGAGGTAGAGCTCATCGGCGAGCTGCCGCGTCACCACCATGTGGGCGGCGCCCGTCGTGATGAGCGAGAACGTATACGTGTAGACGACGATGACCTGGAAGCGCGCGTGGGCCAGATCGCCGATCAGCTCGCGCGAGAGGAGCGCGAGGGTCCCCAGCGTGCAGATCGACAGGAGCCACGGACCGGCCGAGAGCACCGCGCCGTACAGGTGGGCGCGCAGCCAGCCGCCGTACGTCTCCTCCGCGATGAGACGCTTGAGCCGGAAACCGATGCCGGCCACGGGCCGCTACTCCGCCGGCGCGGCCATGAGCCCCGCGTAGATCTCGCGGTAGCTCCGGATCAGGTCGGCCTCCTGGTAATAGGCGCGCACGCGGGCCTGGGCGGCCCGGCCCATCTCGTCGCGGAGGCCGGCATCGCGGGCCAGGCTCAGGATCGCCTGCGCCGTCGCGCCCGGATCGGCGAGGCCGGTGACGAACCCGCTCGGTCCCAGCGCTCGATCCACGGGCAGCCTTCCTTCCAGCAGCTCGCGGCAGGCGCCGACGTCGGTGGCCACCACCGGCAAGCCGGCGGCGGCCGCCTCGAGCACCACGAGCGGCAGACCCTCGGAGATGCTGGTGAGCACGAGGACGTCGATTCGCGGATAGATCTCCTTCACGTCGACGCGGCCGGTGAACTCCACCCGCTCCGTCACGCCGAGGGTGGCGGCGAGGGTCTTGCACTCCTCGAGGTATTCCGGGTCCTCGTCCCCCGGTCCGGCGATGACGGCCCGGGCGCCGGCCAGCGCGCCCTTCACGATCTTGAAGGCGCGGATGAACGTTTTCACGTCCTTGATGGGCACGACCCGCCCGACGAAGCCCACGCGGAACTCCCCCGCCGCGGCCTCCACCCGGGGCAGCGCGGCCAGTGGCTCGACGTTCAGGCCGTTGGGCACCACCAGCGTCTTGGCCGGATCGGCGCCGTCGCGGATCTGGGCCTGGCGGTTGCCCTCGAAGATCGTCACGATGCGGTCCGCGTGCGCGTAGGTGATCTGCGAGAGCCGGTCGAACAGCCGCGCCCACAGCTCCTTGAAGAACCCGGGGCCTGCCGACAGGGTGAGCGGCACCTGACGCTGCACGTAGATCCATTCGGCCTGGTCGATCTCCACCCGCCGCTCCCGCGAGTAGATACCGTGCTCGGTGAGCAGCATCGGACGCCCGCGGCGCACCCGCTGCACCGACGCCACCAGTCCCGCCCAGCCGGTCGAGACGGTGTGATACACGGCGGCCTCGGGAACGGCGGCGTGGAGCAGCCGGAACATCGGCAGGTGGGTGAAGCGCCAGGTCCAGAAGTAGTCGATGAACGAGATGTCGGAGGCCCGCGTCTCGTACAGCCGGCGGACGATGTTCCACGAGGGCTTTCCGTAGATGAAGTCGTGCCCCGAGGGGCCGGCGCCCGCGTGAGGCGAGATCTGCCGCAGGAGCTCCCCGAGTCCGTCCCGCCGGCCCTCCTTCAGCTCCTCGTGATAGCGGCACGTGGTCTCCCACGCCTCCCCGGGCGGCGTATCGCCCTTGACCGGCGGCTCGTCGCCTCCGTGGATGCCGACGTCGATCAGGCTGACCACGTTATCCGGAAGCGTGTAGCGCGGCTCGTGGACCTCCCCGGCGGTGGCCGAGATATGGAAGATGGCGAACCGCAGCTCCGGCAGCGCGGTGACGAGCTGATGAATCCACGCCGACACCCCGCCCGTCACGTAGGGATACGTGCCCTCCAGGATCAGGCACACGTCCACCGCCGGGGTCGTCACGCGGCGGACTCCCCGGCCCACCAGCGAAGCGTGTCGGCGCCGCGGCCCGCCGCGACCGCGTCGCGGGCGAGCGCCTGGAGGTCGTTGAAGCGGCGCTCCATGAAGAGAATCTCCGCCCGCAGGAGATCCACCTCGGTGGACGGAGCAGCTTCGTGGACCTCGAGAGCGACGGCTTCGGCCTCCCCGATGCGCCCGAGGGCCAGAAGCACTCGGGCGAGAGCCCGCGCCGCCTCCGGCCAGCCCGGGCGGCCCGCCCGCGCGCGCCGGTACACCGCCTCCGCCTCCTCCAGCCAGTGGCGGCCCATCACCGGGTCGAGCAACCGACTCTCCCGGTAGGCGAGACAGGCGTCGCCGAAGGCCAGCAGGCGGGCGGGCGAATCCGGGTCGCCTCGTAGCTGCTCCTGCGCCCGGCTGATGTGCCCCACGAGCCGCTCCTCGACTCGCTGCAGCGCGGCGGACGCGGCGATCTGGGTATCGCGATTTTCGGCCTGCAGCGCCTCGCGCAACAGCTCGACCGCCGGCCCGTCGCCGCGCTTCGCGAGGAGCTCGATGCCCCAGCGCTGCGTTCGCGGGTCCCCGGCGCGGAGCAGGTCGGCGACGGGCTGAACGGAGACCTGCGCCTGAAGCCAGTCGAAGACGCGGTCGACCGGCTCGGGCGGCTGGCTCGGGCCGGGCAGATCGGCTATATCGGCGTGGGCCCCGGTGTAGAGTCCCGCCGGCGACGCGCGCCGCGGCCAGAGGCGAATGGCACTGAGCCCGGCGAGACCCAAGCCGGGCAGCGCCAGGACCATCGAGACCGCGAGGAAGCGGGCGTCGCGTCGAGGCTCGGCAAGGCACCGCCCCGCCAGGCCGGCGGCCCCCGCGTGGGCGATGAGACCGAGCGGCCACCACGCGGGGGCCCGCAGCGCGATCGTCACCGCGATCAGCTCGGCGGCCCACGCCACGGCCCGCTCGAGAGCGGCCGTCAGGACGCCACTCCGCCCGGCCGCTCCCGGACCGCCAGCACCCGCACCGAGAACTCGAGATCCCGCTCCTCGTCGAGGTAAGGCGCGAAGTGGAAGTTCTGGATCTCGCTCCTCAGACGGTCGACGACGACCTCGGCGCGCGGCGGCGGCGTCTCCGGGAGGATGATGGCGAAGGAATCCTCGGTGGCGTAGCGACAGACGATGTCCACGTCACGGAGGGAGCGCGAGAACACGAGCGACAGCACACGCCCGAGCTCGTTCCGGCGCTCCGGCGCCACCAGACCGAAGCGATGAATGCGGAAGATCACCACCGCCAGCGGCCGGCCGTAGCGATCCGCGCGCACCTCCTCCTCGTGGAGCCGGCGCTGGTAGTACGCGTAGGTGTAGGCCCGCACCAGCTCGTCCTCGATCGTCCGCGCGCGGGCCTGCTCGTGCACGCGTGCGTTCTCGAGGGCCCGGGCCCCCCAGTCCGCCACCAGACCGAGACGGTCCAGAGACGTCGTCGTCAGCTTGAGGAAGGGCAGGGCGGTGACGGTGATGCAGCCGAGCAGCGTCCCCGCCGATCCCACGATGGGCGCCGCCATCAGGAGGTTCGCTCGCTGGAGGTCGTCGAGCGAGGAGATCAGCGTGAAGTCACGGACGCTCGCGGGCCGGCCCCGGCGGATCGCGAACCCGACCAGCCCCGCTTCGGGCGGAAGCTCCGAGCGCTCGGGCGCGGCCCCTTCGGCGGCGCGGAGCCGCAGCAGCTCGCCCTCGAGGATGTAGCACTGGCAGGCATCGGCCTGGAGGAATCGACGGACGGTTGCGGTGATGGCGGGATAGAGCTGCTCCGGATCGAGCGTCTCCATCGCCCGCGCGGCCGCATAGAGGCTGGACAGCGACGCCCCCTCGTCCGCCACCCGCCGCTCCAGCTCGTGCTTGGCCTCGGTCGCGGCCATGAAGCGCACCGCCTGGTCCGCCAACTCCTGCTCGAGCGCTTCCGCGCGATCCTCGAGGACCTGCGCCCGCCGGCGCTGGGTTTCGCGGAGGGCGCCCAGGCCGAAGCCGGTTCCGGCCAGCACCAGGGGGGTGACGTAGTTCTGGAGATTCCGGAGCTCGCTCCAGCTCCCGTAGTCCAGGCGCCCGGCGATGCACGCGGCCACCAGCCCGGCCGAGACGATTCCGGCCACAAGGCCTTCGCGGAGCCCGTATCGGCATGCCACCAGGGCGACGAGGAGGAGGACCGGATTCGGCTGCACGTCGAGAAAGCCCAGGTCTCGTGGGCGGAGCAGCAGGTCGAGGACGGCCAGGAGCAGCAGGCCCCCGCCCAGCTCGAGCAGATAGGCGGGAGTGCGGCGAAGCGCGGCGAACACCCGGCGCTTACCGCGCTCGGGCGTCGCCCAGGGCGAAGGTCAAGTGAGCGGCCATGTCGTGCGCCATCTGCTGCGCGACCCGCGCGAGACCATCCTCGCGGAGCCAGGACGAGCCAAGACGGGCGTGACTGGCCGTCCACACCACCTCGCCGGAGGCGACGTCCACCAGCCTCGCGGTCATTCCGACCGCGGGCGTCTCCGAGAGGCCGGGCTTGTAGCGATACTCCGTGACCGCCCCGTACAGTACGTGGCTGACCTGGAGCAGCCGGCCGACCCGCTGCGCCGAGGGAAGACGACCCGGGTCGGCGGGATCGAGGTTCTCGCGGCGCAGGAGATCGGCGACCTCGCTCGGGTCCATCACCGAGATCGCACCCGTCGCCAGGAGCTGGGAGACGAGCAGGTCGCCCGCCGCCTGCCCGGCGCGCAGCGACGGGGTCTGATTCTCGAACGGCAGCACGGCGACCCGGACGACACGGCCGGCGCCGGGCCTCACCCACTCCTGCTCGGCGCTGGCGCAGCCGAGCAGGGTGAGCACTCCGATCGCCACCCGGGTGACTCGCGCGCTCCGCCACATAGGTTTATTAGTACAGGATGTCGAGACGGCCGAGAAAAGACTCTTCAAGTCCACCGATCGTCGTCGATTCCGTGTTCCGAGTATAGAGCACGCGCCCCTCCAGCCAGGGGCGAATTCGCCACCGCCCCTCGCCCGTGACCTCCCAGGACGTGATCGCGCGATGCAGATCGCGCCGCCCCACCGCGGCCGCCTGAACCCGGAGCGCGCTTGTGATGTCCCAGCCGACCACCGTGCCGATCGCGATGATGTCCTCGCGCCGGATGAACGCGATCTCATCCCGCAGTGGGCTGCCCGCGGTCGGCGTGTACTCGGAGAAATACACTTGCGGGATGAGCGTGACCTGCACCGGACGGCTCTTCACCAGCTCGAGCTCGGCCCGCGCCGCCGCCTCCCAGCGGTTGCCCAGATCCTCCCCGGCCGCGCGATAGTGACGGAAGTCGTAGTGGAATCCCAGCACCACCGGATTCAGCACGCGTCGAGCCACATCCGCGGTCACCCGGTCGGTCGAGCCGTTGCGCGGCAAGGCCGCGACCGGATTGGTGAGGAGCTCGCGGAGCGCCATGTCCACCGCCGCCGTCGTGGCCTTGGCGTCGTCGTAGGTCCCGCCGAGCCGGAAGGTGGTGCGATAGACCTCCGCCTGCCGGCGTGATTCCTCGAGCCCCATCCAGAGCGAGACCGACGGCCTCGGCTGAAAGCCGAGCGCGGCCAGCACGGTCCAGATTTCCTCGGTGAAGCCGGCCTGGCCGGGAATGCTGTCCTGGTGATAGCTGCCGTACCGGGTGCCCGTCCGCAGCCACCACCGATCGGCCAGCCACCCGCGCCACGCCGCCTCCTCGACGTGCTGCGTGGCCGCCCGCTGCAGCAGGGAGTAGTGGCTGAGCTCGAATCGCGGAGCGCGGGCCAGGAGGATCTCGCGGTACGCGGCGAGCAGGTCGCGATTGTCCGGATCGTTCTCGAGGAGGCCGCCGTAGAGATCGAGCGCCCGGTTGAAGCGACCCGCCGCCCGTTCGGCCGCCGCCAGCTCCGCGGTGATTCCCGCATCCTTCGGCTGCTCGCGCGCCAGCGCGTCGAGGCGTCGCTCCGCGTCGGCGGGCGCGCCGCGGGCCAGATCGAGCCGGGCCTGCAGGCGCCGGAGGCGCACCGACGTCGGATCGTCGGCCAGGAAGCGCTCGAGCGCCGAGCCGGCCTGCTCGAGTAGTCCGGCGTCCAGCAGGAGCTCGGCATACTCCTCGCGAACCCCGCGGTCGTCGCCGTAACGCTCGAGCAGCGCGCGGTAGGCCGCGAGCGCGTCCTCGACGCGACCGAGGCGGGCGAGGATGCGCGCCCGCACTTTCTCGGCTTCGAGCGCATCGGAGCCCGGCGGGCTCTGCGGCCCCTGGGTTTCGCTCGGGGTCGTGGGTGTCTGGGCGAGAGCGGCCGGGGTCATGGCGGTCAACCCAACCCCGAGCAAGAAACCCGCGACTCGTGCAGACCGGGACCGGACCATCCGGGCGAGTATGGCGAGGCCGCCGTCCGGGTTCAAGAGGACGGAGGCCCCCTAGCGGGCGCGCGGGGGCAAGAGCTTCAAGGCTCTCTCGTACTCCGCCCGGGCGCGCTCTTCATCGTGGTCGGCGGTGTAGAGCTCGGCCAGCAGGTAGTGGACCTCATAGTCGTCACCCTTCACCCGGTTGAACCGCTCCAGCGCCGCCCGCGCCCCGTGGGCGTCCTGCCTCCACGCCATGATCTGTCCGGAGCGCTTGAGCGCCTCGGGATCGTCCGGCTGAACCTCGAGCAGCGCCCGGTAGGCACGCAGCCCGACGTCATTGCGCGACAGCGCCATGCTGCGCCGGCCGACCTCGCGGAGCACCAGCGGGTCACGCGGGCGCGCGTGCATGACGCTCTCCCACAGACGCAGGGCGGCCTCGCCGGCGCCGGTCCAGTCGTAGAGCTGGGCGAGCACCAACCGCGCCTGGACCGCGTCGGCCCCATCGCCCGGTCGCCCGGGCGCCGCGAGCACCGCCTCGTACTCGGCGATGGCTTCCGAGTAGCGACCCAGATCCGTGAAGAGGCGACCTGCCTTGAGCCGGTAGGAGGTGCCGGCCCCGGCGGCGAAGCGGCGATGGACCCGGAGCCCGTCGTCGAGCTGGCCCGCCTGGATGGCGAGCCCCAGGTACCGGAGCGCCAGGCCCTCGTCGACCGGGCGCCGGTCCACGACGGCCTGCAGCAGCCGGAAGGCCTCCTGGGGCCGGCCCAGTCCCTCGGCGGTCTCCGCGACGGCCTCGCGCAGCGCGAGGTCGTCCGGCCGGCGGGTCAGCAGGCGTGAAGCGACGCGCAGGAAGTCGGCGGGGCGGCTCTGGAAACGGTAGAGGTCGGCCAGCCGGCCGAGCGAGGCGTCGGGAAGCGTGCCGGCCCGGTCCAGCCCTTCGTAGACCGCGATGGCCTCGCGCTCCTGGCCATTCGACTCGTAGAGCTGGGCCAGCTTCAGCGCGGGCTCGGGTCCGCTGCCGTCGCGCTCCGCGAGCCGGCGCTGGCGCGCGATCGCCTCGCCTAGCCGGTTCGTTCCGACCAGCAGGTCGACGGCCTGCCGCGCGTACTTCGGGTCCTGGGGAGCCAGCGCCGCCAGCCGGTCGAGGCCGTCCAGCGCGGCCTGCGTGTCGTCGGCGCCCCGGGCGAGCGCGGCCACCCGCTCCTGCAGCGCCCGATCATTGGGGCGGCGGGCGGCCACGCGCTCCAGCAGGGCGAGCGCCCGGCGGGGCTCCGCATTCCACTCGTAAAGCTGAGCCAGCGCGAGCGCGGTGTCCTGCCGCTCCGGCGTGACCTCGAGCGCCCGCTCGTAGAACGCGATGGCCTCGGGGCCTCGGTCGCGCTCGACGAGCAAGCGGCCCAGGACGACGAGCGCGTCGTGATCGCGCGGGCGGAGGGCCACCAGCTCGCGCTGCACCGGGATGGCGCGCGGGCCGTCGCCGACCCCGCGGTACAGCTCGACGAGGCGTCGACGCGCCGCCTCGTCGCGCGGATCGGCCGCCCGCTGGCGCTCCAGCCGCGCGACCTCCTCCTCGCGGGGCGCGCCCCCCGGCGCGGGGAGCAGGCGGTCGCGAGCCTCGATGTCCGTGGGGGCGAGCCGCGCCACGACTTGCCAGTGCTCGACTGCCCGGTCTCCCTCGCCCAGCGAGTCGTAGACCTGGGCGAGCCAGCGGCGCCCTTCGAGATCGCCAGGCCGCCGCCGCACGTATGCCTCCAGCGCGACCGTCGCCTCCTCCTGCCGGTTCAGGCTGCGGGCGACCCCGGCCAGCTCGAAGACCGCGGGTGCGTCCGTCGGGCTGAGCGCGACCATCTTTCGCAGGACCGCGAACTCCCGCTCATAGTCGGCCGCCCACATGTACAGCGTGAGCAGGCGGTCGAGCAGCGGGCCGTCCTCGGCCCGCGGGACGACGGTGAGGCGCTCCAGGACCTGGATGGCCGCGGATGGATTCTTGTTCCACTCGTACGCGTCGGCCAGCTTGATCAGGATGTCGCGGCGCCGCGGCGCTCGTTTCGATGCGTCCTCGAGCGCCGCGATCTGACGGTCGGGCGCGCCGAGCGCCTCTTGGACCGCGGCCAGGCCCAGCCACAGATCCGCGTCCGCCGGATCCCGGCGCAGCGTCTCTGTGAACATCTCCTGGGCCAGCGCGTACCGGCGATCGGCGAGATACGCCCAGCCGAGGTCACCGCGGGACGGCATCGAGAGGGCGAGCAGCGCGAGGACCGCCCCGACCCCGGCCACCAGCTTCCAGCGCTCGATCTTCATGCGAGCCGCACCGCGACGTCCGCCGCCGAGCCCGCGTCGATGGTGAGACGCCCTTCGGCTCCCGCGCGCGCCCGAAGCCGGCGCGTCTCGCCCGCTTCCCTGAGCTCGACGGTCATCTCGCGGCCGGCGCCCAGGCCCGCGATCTCCACCGTCTTCGTCCCCACGCCCGTGAGCCGGAAGCCGAGGGCGCCGCCCTCGCGCACCCAGCCGGTGACGCGATGGCTGGCCTGGGCGAGGTACGGGAGAGGCGACGGTCGATCACCGAGCACGATCAGCGAGGGGTCCGGCCCGCCCAGGTGGACGTAGAGCGCGCCCTGATGATGGACGAATCCCAGGACTCCGCTCGAGCGGGTGAGATCCACGGTGGCGCGGGTGTCGTCGAAGCGAACCGTCCGGAGGGCCCCGTGATCCCAGATACGCCAGCCCTCAGCGGTGCGGGCGATGCGCGCGGTCCGGAAGCCTTCCACGATGGCGAGGTAGTCGCTGGTGAAGATGGGCGCCAGCGGCTGCTGCCGCACCCACTCGTAGACATGGTGCAGCGCGGCCAGCGATGCGATGCGCTCGCCCGAGTAGTAGTGATGGTAGACGTTCACCGGAGCGACGCGGCGAGGCCGCTCGGTGTTCTCGAACGTCTCCACTACGTGGCGGAAGCCGTAGAAGGGCCCGGTCCACAGCTTGGTGTACAGGTTCTCGTTCGACGCGGAGGTGTAGGTCTGCCAGTAGCGGCCGACCTGCCGCATCAGGGGCGCCACGCGCGTGTAGCTCGGCCACTCCGGGTCCCGCACGGTGTCGCCGCCGTTGATGTTGGGCACGCCCAGCCGCGCCAGGATGGCGAGGGCCTCCTCGGTGACGCGCGTGGAGCCCGACCACTGGAAAAGTCGGACCCCCTTGCCCCTCGGCAAGAGCCGCTCCTCGATGTAGCGGACGGAGCCCGCCGTCTCCGTCTCCACCGAATAGGGAACCTGGGGCAGGGCGAAGGTCCGCGTCTGCTTTTCCCAGTCGAGCGGATGTGTGTACGAGTGGCTGCCGGCCTCGACGTTGGGCCGCGCGAAGATCGCGCGGGCCAGCTCGTGGAACTCGGGAGTGCCGAGCAGTGTGGGCTCCACCTCCGCCACCACGATCGACACGCTGATCGGATACGGGTAGCGCGCGAGAATCTCATCGAGGATGACCTGCCCGCTGGACGCTCCGGACCGCACCTCCGACTGGTTCCGGAGGCCGTCGCCGTCGATGTGCGAGTAGAAGATGCGCCGCCCGCAGAGCGTTGTCGTATCCGGCCGCGGCCAGTCGGCGAGGCCCAGCGCATCCCGGAAGAAGACAAAGGGATTGATCCACCACTGCGCGCCGGCCTCGCCCGGGAACTGAAAGCCCGCGTACCCGGCGGCCGCGAACCCGCCCCACGGGCCCGAGACCACCAGGTGGCTTTCCGAGTCCGGCAGATCGCGCCGGGCCAGCACCAGGTACGGCCGGCTGTCGGATCTCCGACAGACCACCTGCTGGTAGTGGGGCAGACCCGGCGGCAACGGCCGCTCGAACTCCATCACGCGCGGGTCCTTGCCGCGCAGCTCGATGACGTGCTGATTGCCGGTCCAGTTGCCCAGGAACTCGAGTCCGGTGGGGGCGAGCGCCTGGTTGATCGCGGACAGGTCCAAGGTGCGCAGCGTCCGTGGATCGCGGAGCGCGCCGAGATGGCCCAGGATCAGCACGCGACGCCCTGCCCGGACCTGGGCGCCGAGCCAGCGTAGATAGCGCAGCGGCTCGTCCATCTCTTCCGTCTGAAACCAGGTGACGATGCCCCGGTAGCGGGACATGACTCGCTCGTCCGGGAGTCCTCCGCTCACATCGTGGTACTCGACCATGAGCCCCAGCCAGTTGAGCGGCATCTGGGCCCAGATGTGGACCTCGTTCGTCGTGGCCGTCTTCGGCCGGCGACCGCCCACGTCGTTGTAGAGCTCCGCCGACTTGTAGAGAGCCAGGACGCGACGGGGCAGCTCTCCCGGGCTGCCCGAGACCGGCGCCGGGGCCGCCCCGAGCGGGCCGCCGC
>JBGOVO010000245.1:0-6052 GCA_041478145.1 Methylomirabilia bacterium | reverse complement strand
CGTGTGGATCTTGTCGGCCATCTTGGCGTAGTACTCGTAGCCCTTGGTCTTCGCCATGTGGTCGCCGCCGAACTGGTAATGGTCGAGCACAGAGGTGAAGTACCCGCCGATCCACCGCCTGGCCTGCTCCCGCGCGCGCTCAGGATCCGGATCGCAGAAGGTCCAGCCAGCCGAGATCGGCGCCGGCGGCTCGACGCCGTTGATCTGCCGGTAGAGCGCGTGGTACTCGGTGAGCTCCTTGGCGACCTCGGGCCACGGCTTCTGCGGGATGATGAGGATGCCCACGCCCAATTCCGCCATGATCTTCACCGACTCGGGCGACACGGCCGCCGCGTAGGTGCGACCGCGAAAGCTCTTGAAGGGCGCGGGGCGGATATCGGCGCGCGGCTGGCTGACGAACTGCCCCTCGAACTCGCAGTAGCCTTTCTCGAGGCCTTCGAGCACCATCCGCGCGTATTCCATGAAACGCTCGCGGCTCTCACCCATGGGCACGCGTAGGCCCTCGAACTCGACCTTGCCCGCGCCGCGCCCCAGCCCCAGGATCATCCGGCCGCCGGAGATATTGTCGAGCATCGAGATCTCTTCTGCCGCGCGCATCGGATCGTGCCACGGCAGCACCACGACCATGGAGCCGAGCTGCGCGCTGCGGGTGCGTCCGGCCATGTAGGAGAGGAACTGGAGGACGTCGGGGCACATCGTGTAGTCCGTGAAGTGATGCTCCACGCCCCACACCGACTGGAAGCCGAGCGGCTCGGCTAGCTCGGCGAGCCGCAGCTCGTTCAGGTAGACTTCGCGATCGCTGTGCGCCTTGCCCGGATTCTGGAAGACGGCGGCCATCCCGACGTGCATGGTGGGTTCCCCCTCGCCGCGATGGTACGCGAGGGGGAACCCGCCGGGCAAGCCGGGATCAGGCGACGCGCTTGAGCGGCCTCGCGGGCGCCGGCGCCGCCTCGCCGCGCCGCACGACCAGCTCGAAGCCGCGGGGCACGCGCGCCATCAGCACGGGCCAGACGTCCTCGAGCATCCACTCCCAGCCGCCCGGGACGGACACGACCACCTGCCCACGTGTCCACAGCCCGCGCGGCGTCACCTGCACCGACACGAACGACTCTCCACCCAGCGTCCGGTCCACGAGGGACTGGACATAGGCCCGGGTCGCGAGCGCGCGCGATTCGCTACGATCCAGTTGCACGCGCCACGCGAGGGGGCCCGCCACCAGGATCAGCCCGACCACCGACACCACCAAGATCTCAAGCATGGCACCCTCCTTCCGCGATTGAGATGCGCTCGGGCGTGGCAGGGATTCCGGTGATCCCGACGCGGAATTGCGGAATCCTTCGGCCCCCACCCCCCATCCAAAGGGCGTACAGGAGGGCAAAGATCATGATGGCAAAGCGTATTCTTGTTCCTTTGGATGGCAGCGAATCCGCGGAGACGGCGGCGGCCCTGGCGGCCGAGCTGGCCCGCGGGAGCGGCGGTGATGTCCGACTTTTGCAGGTGCGTCCGGTCCCGGAGCATCGGGTGAGCGATACCGGCCGTGTGGTCGCCTACGCGGACCAGGAGATGGAGCGCGTCGCCGCGGAAGGCCGCGACTACCTCGAGAGCGTCGAGGCGCGCCTCGGCCCGGTGCCCGCGGAGAGCGTCGTGCGGTTCGGCAAGCCCGCGCAGGAGATCCTCGTGGAGGCCGAGGCCTTCGACGCGGATCTGATCGTGCTGACCGCCGAGCGCCGGAGCTGGCTCGAGCGCCTCATCGGCGGCGGGCTGGGCGAGAAGCTCTTGCACACCTCGCCGGTTCCGGTGGTGCTGGTCCGCGCCGTCTAGCGACGGCCGGACCCGCCCGGCTTCAGTCGTAGAGCCGCCCGCGCTGCCGCTTTCGGTGGCAGTGGAACAGCGTGTACTCGATCGTCCGCGCGGACACGTCCAGGGCGCGTGCGTGGCCCCGCAACCGCTCCAGGTACCGCTCCCACTGCGAGACGGTGAACGCGCGGCCGCGCGGGTTCTCCCGAACGGAGCGAATGCGGAAGAGGAGCTGCCAGCAGCGGATGTCGAGCACCCCGTAGCGGCGCGGGTCGATCAGGGTGAGGATCGCGGAGCCGGTGGCCACGCTCACGCCGGGTAGCGCGATGAGGCGCTCCATGCGCTCGCGCTCGCTGCGCGTGGCCAGCACCGCGGTCGACACCCGCCGGATCGCGGCCC
Source organism: Methylomirabilia bacterium (assembly GCA_041478145.1). Lineage (GTDB taxonomy): Bacteria > Methylomirabilota > Methylomirabilia > Rokubacteriales > CSP1-6 > CAMLFJ01. The sequence goes on along the minus strand of JBGOVO010000245.1, from coordinate 3,856 downwards.
CGGTATTCCGCTCGTAGTGCCGCCGGGACCGCGGACTCTTCCAGCGGCACATCGCCAGGAACTCCGCCCGCGTGAATCGGCCCGCGCCCTTGACGTGGCCCAGTCGCCGGACCAGCGCGGCGGTCCCCGGATGCTCCGCGGTGATCAGCTCGCGCCGCAGCAATCCCCGCAGGCTCCGATAGGGTACCCGCTTCAGCGCCACGCCGCGCGCCCCCCGCCGTTGCGCTCACGATGCGGAAGCATTATGGTACCCGCCATGATCGAACCTTTCGTCACGCTCCCCGAGATCCACCGCGCCGCCAAGGCGCGCCTGCCGCGCAACTCGTACAACTTCGGCGCGGGCGGCACCGAGACCGAGACCACGCTGCGGCGCAACCGCCGGTCGCTGAGGCGCCTCGCCATCCGCCAGGATATCCTGGTGGACGTCCGCCAGATCGACCTCACGACCTCGTTGCTCGGCGTCCCGCTCTCCTGGCCGGTCGTCATCGCCCCCATGGGCGGGCTCGTGCTGTTCCATCCCGAGGGCGATTGTGAGATGGCGCGCGGCGCCACGAAGGGCGACACGCTGCAGTTCCTGAGCGGCGCCACCGGGTGGTCGGTGGAGGCGGTCGCCGCCGCGAGTCCCGGGCTCAAGATGTTCCAGCTCTATCACATGGGCGATCGCGCGTGGGTGGCCGACCTGCTCGCGCGGGTGGAAGCCTCCGGCTATCTCTGCGTGTGCCTGACGGTGGACGTGCAGGTGTACAGCCGACGCGAGCGCGACATCGTCGCCCGCTTCAGCCCGCGCGAGTCGATGCTGAAGGCGCCGAACCCGCGCCCGCCCGATTCCGAGTACCCGGCCCGCCTCACCTGGGCCGACGTGGACTGGCTGCGCAAGACCACGCGTCTGCCCGTCGGCCTGAAGGGCATCATGACCGCGCGCGACGCGCGACACGCCGTCGAGGCGGGCGTGGAGCTGATCTGGGTGTCGAACCACGGCGGCCGTCAGCTCGATTCCACCCAGGCCAGCATCGACGCGCTCCCCGCGGTGGCGGAGGCCGTCGGGAACTCGGCCAGCCTCATCGTGGACGGCGGCTTCTCCCGCGGCACCGACGTGCTCAAGGGTGTCGCGTGGGGCGCCGACGCGGTCGCGGTCGGGCGCACCGCGCTCTGGGGATTGGCCGCGGACGGGGCGGCCGGGGTGGCCTGCGCGATGGACATCCTCCGGCGCGAGCTGCGCACGTCGATGGCCCTGGCCGGCCAGACGAGCGTGCGCGGGCTCACGCCGGACGTGGTCTTCCGCGTGGACTGAGCCGCGGCCCGCTACTGCATCGGCGAATAGGCGGTGGGCCGGAGGATCTGCGCGGTGAGCCGGCGCACGAGCGGGCCGTTCTTCTCGGTCTCCGCGAACTTGGCCAGCCGGTCCTGGTCCGAGAAGAAGCCGCTCCACTTCTTCTCGCGGTCCGCCAGGCTGTCGTAGGCGAGGATATAGATGAGCTGGTCGGAGGAGCCTCCCAGCTCGTTGGTCCAGAAGCCCACCACCTGGATGTGGTGCTTCTTGAAGAAGCCCATGGTGATGTCGGCGAAGCGTCGGTTGAGATCGGGGAGCCGGCCGGGCATCGCGTGATAGGTACGGAGCTCGTACATCATGGAGATCGCCTCCTGGCGCACGTCGTGAGTGGTATCTGCCGGGACTCTAGGGACGGCTCGAGGCCCTGTCAAGCACATGACCGGTCACGATAGGCTCCCGCGCGTGGCGGGGGCGACGGCGCGCGCGGGCCTCGCCCTCACCGTGCTCGGGGCGCTCGCGCTGCTGCTCTCCGGGGTCGGCAGCCGATGGGACTGGTGGGACTTCCGCACCGGCTTCGTCATATTCCGCTGGACGCTCTACAGCGGGCTGCTCGTCATCGTGGTGGTGCTGGCCGGCCTCGTGCTCGGCCTGCTCGCCCGCACCGGGCGGACCATCCTGCTCTCGCTCGGGTCGCTGGTCCTGCTGGCCGCCGTCGCCTCCGTCCCCATCGGCCACCTGCGCGCGGCCGGCCGCGTGCCGCCGATCCACGACATCACCACCGACCTCGACAACCCGCCGCGCTTCGTCGCGGTGCTGCCGCTGCGGCGCGGCGCCCCGAACACCGCGGAGCACGGCGGCGCCGCCCTGGCCGCCCAGCAGCGCGCGGGCTATCCGGATCTGGGGCCCGCGCGCTTCACCGCGCCCCCGGAGCGCGTCTTCGCGCGCGCGGCGGAGATCGCCCGCGGGCTCGGCTGGGAGGTCGTTGCGGCGGTCCCGGCGGAGGGGCGTCTGGAGGCGACCGACCGCACGCGATGGTTCGGCTTCCGCGACGACATCGTGATCCGCGTGGCGCGCGACGGCTCCGGCACCCGGGTGGATATCCGCTCGGTCTCCCGCGTGGGCCGCAGCGACCTCGGCACCAACGCGCACCGGATCCGCGCCTTCGTCGACGCGCTCCGGGCGGCCCTGCGCACCGAGGCGGCCGGGTGACCGTGTTAGCCCAGTCGCCTCCCAATCTCGGTTAGGGCCTGACGGTCACCCGCTCGACGAAGTCCCGCCTGAGGGTCAGGCCGAGCCCGGGTCCGGAGGGCGCCAGCACGTGGCCGTCTTCCAGCTCCACCCGCTCCTCCACCAGGTCGTTGAGCAACGGGTTGTGGCCCCGCGAGAACTCGAGCAGGTTCACGCACGGCGTGGCCACCGCCAGGTGCAGGCCCGCCGCGAAGAGAATGGCCGAGCCCCAGAGGTGCGGCGCCAGCGTGAGGTCGTGGGCCGCGGCCAGGGCCGCGATGCGCTGGGTCTCGGTGATGCCGCCCGCGATGGCGACGTCGGGCTGGCAGACGTCCACCGCGCGGGCCGTGATCATGTCCCGGAACGCGAAGCGCGTCTGCTCGCTCTCGCCCGCCGCGATCGGAATGTCGGTGGAGGTGCGCACCTCCGCCTGCCCGGCGAGATTCTCGGAGGACACCGGCTCCTCGAGCCAGCCGAGATCGCAGTCCTCCACCTTACGGGCGAAGCGCTGGGCCTCGCGCACGCTCCACGTCCCGTGCGCGTCCACCATGATCCCCACCTCGGGGCCGAGCGTCTCCCGCACCTCGCGCACCCGCGCCGCCGAGTCGTCCACGCTCTTGTCCTGTAGCCCCACCCGCAGCTTCACCGCGCGGTGGCCGCGCTCCACGTACTGGGTCATCTGCTTGCCGATGGCGCCGACCGGCGCCCAGCCCCCGCTCGCGTAGGCGGGAATGCGATCGCGGTACTTCCCGCCCAGGAGCCGCCACACCGGCTGGCCGAGCGAGCGCCCGAGCAGGTCCCAGCACGCGATGTCGATGCCGCTGATGGCGCTCATGGCGAGGCCGCGCCGGCCGATGGTGGGAAAGGTCCGTCCCTCGCGGGTCGCGTACCGGGCGCGCGAGCCGTTGTAGAGCAGCTCCCAGATCCCGGTGATGTCCCGCGGGTCGCGGCCGACGATGGCGGGCCCCATCTCCTCGCGGATGAGCGTGACCATCGCCGCGTAGTTGCCCAGATTGCCCACCGCGGCCTTGGCCTCGCCAAGGCCGATCAGCCCGGTGTCGGTCTCGATCTCGACCAGGCACATGTTGAACGTGTCGTTGCGGCCGAAGTCGCTGACGTGCGCGTGCTCGGCGGGAATGGGCGCGCGGAGCCAGGTGGCGCGGACGGCGGTGATGCGCATGGGACCTCCTTCGATCGAGGTGGTTCAGTCGAGCCCGAGCGGCCCCCAGAAGATCGGCTCCGGGTGGAGGCGCACGCCGAAGCGCGCCTCCACGCCGGCGCGCACGCGGCGGGCGAAGGCGGCGACGTCGCGGGCCCGCGCGCCGTCGTGGCAGACGATCGCCAGCGTGTGGCGCGTGG
>JBGOVO010000175.1:0-7690 GCA_041478145.1 Methylomirabilia bacterium | reverse complement strand
TACGCCTTGATGGTCGCCGACAGGTTCGTCGGCCCGCCCGCGAACAGGGTGAACCCGCCGTCGGCCCGCTGGCGACTCCTGAAGTAGCGGACCGCCTTGCGCTCCCGCTCCTTGCTCACCCGGTCGATCAGGTGGCACAGCAGCAGGTACTCGGAGGTGATCGTGGTGTTGGCTTCGAGCTGGCCGACCCAGTGGCCGTCCGCCGCCTGGGCGCCGAGCAGGAAGGCCTGGGCGCGGGAAATGGCCGAGTCGAGGGCGGTCACGGAACCGGATGGTAACATGCGCATTCGCGGCCCAAAATATGGATCTCCTGGTCGGCAGCCTCGCGCTGAGGCCCTACGTGTTCCTGTTCATGGTGGCGTTCCTGGTCGCGGCCGCCCGCGACCTCGGCCTTCGCCGCGCGCTGCTGTTCGGAGCCATCGTCTGGCCGCTCGCCTGGGCGGCCGAATGGTCCTCCATCCACGTCGGGATCCCGTTCGGCCTGTACCACTACACCGGGCTCACTCGCGGCCAGGAGCTATACGTCGCCGGCGTACCCTTCTTCGACTCGCTCTCGTTCACGTTCCTGGCGTACGCGGCCTATTGCCTCACTCGCCGCGTCCTCGCCGGGATGCGGACGACGTCCTTGGCCAGGGCGGTGCTCGCGGGGTTCTTCATGATGATGCTCGACATCGTCATCGATCCGGCGGCCGTGCGGGGTGAGCGCTGGTTCCTCGGGCATCTCTTCTCCTATGCTGAGAGCGGGGTGTATTTCGGCGTTCCGTTGTCCAACTTCGCGGGATGGTGGCTGGTTGGCGCCATCGGTGTCTTCGCGTACGAGACGTGCGCTCGGCCCGGCAGCTCGCGCGAACCTGGACGGGTCGAGGCCGGTATCGCGTTATACTACGCGGTGTTTGTGTTCAACCTGGCGGTCACGGGCTGGATCGGTGAGTGGACGCTGGCGGCGCTCGGGTTCGCCATCCACGCGCTGATGGCGCTGGCCATCGTGACCATCGCGCGGCGGGCTCCGACGCGGAGGGTCCTGGGCACGGGGAGAATCGAGCGGGCATGAGCGTACCGATCTCGCAGATGTGGACCGTGGCCTCCTACGTCATCCGGCAGAAGCTCAAGCGCCGGACGCGCTATCCGCTCGTGCTGATGCTCGAGCCGCTCTTCCGCTGCAACCTGGCCTGCGCGGGCTGCGGCAAGATCCAGTATCCGGCTCAGATCCTGCGCAAGAACCTGAGCGTCGAGAAGTGCCTCGCCGCGGTGGAGGAGTGCGGGGCGCCGATGGTCAGCATCCCGGGCGGCGAGCCCCTGATGTACCCGGACATCGATCGCCTGGTGGCCGAGCTGGTGAAGCGGCAAAAGTACGTCTATCTCTGCACCAACGCCATCCTTCTGAAGGAGAAGCTCGACCTGTTCACCCCGTCCAAGTACCTCTCCTTCAGCGTCCACATGGACGGCCTCCGGGAAGAGCACGACGAGGCGGTGTGCCGCGACGGCGTCTACGACCAGGCGGTGCCCGCGATCAAGGAGGCGGTGGCGCGCGGCTTCCGGGTCACCACCAACAGCACGCTCTTCGACGGGGCCTCGCCGCTGCGCATGCGCGAGTTCTTCGACGAGATGATGGACCTGGGGGTCGAGGGCATGATGATCTCCCCGGGTTATAGCTATTCGAAGGCGCCCGACCAGGAGCACTTCCTGCTCCAGTCGCGGACGCATGAGGTGTTCTCCCGCATGCTCTCGAAGCCGAAGAAGCGCTGGCGGTTCAACCAGTCACCGCTCTTCCTCCGCTTCCTCATGGGCAAGCACGACTTCGAGTGCACGCCGTGGGGCAACCCGACCTACAACATGTTCGGGTGGCAGCGCCCGTGCTACCTCCTCCAGGAGGGCTACGCGCGCACCTTCCAGGAGCTGATGGACACCACGCCCTGGGAGAACTACGGCAAGAAGAGCGGCAACGAGAAGTGCCGCGACTGCATGGTGCACTGCGGGTACGAGGCCACCGCCGTCGACTACACGTTCAGCTCGCTGAAGGGCTTCGTCGAGACGGTCGGGGTCACGCTGACCGGCAGGCTGTAGGCGCGCGACATGACCCTCGAAGGCTGGGTGCCGGACGTCGGCCAGTACCTCACGCTGGAGGAAGTGGTCGAGTTCGCCTTCGACTACCGGGGCAACACGACGCTCGTGAAGGCCGACGGGACCGAGGTGGTCGGCTACATCTTCAACCGCAACACCTACGGGCCGGAGCCCTTCCTGGAGTACTTCGACGAGAGCGGCGAGGGCCCGTTCACGCTCCGCTACTCCGAGCTGGCCAACGTCAAGTTCACCGGCAAGGACACCGCGGCCGGGAATAGCTGGAAGGCCTGGCTCGAGCGCAAGGAACGGGAGAAGGCCGAGAAGGCCGCGGCCGCGGGGAGTGTCCGGGATCCTGATCCTCACCGCGGTTGAGCTCGAAGCGCGGGCCCTGGCCCGCCAGCTCGAGCTCCCCGCGATCACCTCGCTGCCCTTTCCCGCCTTCGGCCGCGGCGACCTGCGAGTCGCGCCCGTCGGCCTGCGAGCCGGCCTGCTGTCCTCGCGCTGGCCCGCGATCACGGCCGGGCTCGATCGTCCGCTGGTGATCTCGGCCGGGGTCTGCGGCGCCCTGGCCCCCGACCTCCAGGCGGGCGATCTCGTCCTGCCCGAGAGCGTGATCGGGCCGTCCGCCGAGCGTCTCAACGTGACGCCCACCGCCCATGCTCGCGCCACCGGGCTGGCCGGCGCCGCGCGCCGCGGCACGCTCGCGACCTCGCGCGAGGTGGTGGCGACGGCCGAGGCCAAGGCCGCGCTCTTCGCGCGAACCGGCGCGGTCGCGGTGGACATGGAGTCGTCGGTGATCCTGGCCCACGCGGCGGGCGCCGGTTGTCCCACCCTGGTGGTGCGCGGCGTGTCGGACGCGGCGGGGGAGAGCCTGCCGCCGGAGCTGATCGGCCTGGTGACGGAGGCGGGCAAGCTCAGAACGGCGCGCGCGCTGGCGCTCACCCTGACGCGGCCGCGGGTGCTGCCGCGGGCCCTGGCCCTGCGCCAGGCCACGCGGCGGGCTCTCACCGCGGTCGCCCGCTTCTTGGCGACGTTCGCCGCGTGATGCGGGCCGTGGACGCCCTCGTCACCGGCGGCACCGGCTTCGTGGGGGCCAACCTCGTCCGCGAGCTGCTCGCGGACGGCCACACCGTGCGGGTGCTTGCGCGGCCGGGCAGCGACCGGCGCGCGCTGGACGGCTGCCAGGTCGAGATCGCCGAGGGCGACCTGCTCGACGCCGCCTCGCTCGCGCGCGCGGTCGCCGGCGCGCGCCACGTCTACCACGCCGCCGCCGATTATCGCCTCTGGGCGCCCGACCTCCGCGTGCTCTACCGCGCCAACGTGGACGGCACGCGACATCTGCTCGCGGCGGCCGCGGAGGCGGGTGCGGAGCGCATCGTCTACACCTCCACCGTCGGCGCGGTGGGCATCCCGCGGGACGGCACGCCGGGCGACGAGACCACGCCGGTGTCGCTGGCCGACATGGTGGGCGCGTACAAGGCCTCCAAGTTCCTGGCCGAGCGCGTCGCGGAGGAGTGGGCGGCGCGGGGCGCGCCGGTGGTCATCGTCAATCCCTCGGCGCCGATCGGCCCCTGGGACGTCAAGCCCACCCCCACCGGGCAGATGATCGTGGACTTCCTCAAGGGCAAGATGATCGGCTCAGTGGACACCGGGCTCAACGTGGTCCACGTGCGCGACGTGGCGCGCGGCCACATCCTGGCCGCCCAGCAGGGCCGCGCGGGCGAGCGCTACATCCTGGGCCACCGCAACCTTTCGCTGCTCGAGATCTTCCGCATGCTCTCCGCGCTCACCGGCGTGCCCGCGCCGCGCTTCCGCGTGCCCTATGCGGTGGCGTGGATGGCGGCGGCGGCGATGGAAGGCGTCTCCCGCATCACCCGCCGCCCGCCGCAGGTGCCCCTCACCGCGGTGCGCATGGCGCGCAAGCGCATGTACTTCAGCGCCGACAAGGCGATCCGCGAGCTGGGCCTGCCCCAGACCCCCCCGGACACCGCCCTCGCAGACGCCGTGGCCTGGTTTACCGACCACGGCTACGCGGACGCCAAACGGAATGGGGGAGTGCGGGGGCCATTTCGAGGCCCCCGCAGCTGAAGAGCCTGAAGAAGTAAACGGATGACTGCAAAGTAAACGGATGACTCCAAAGAAAGGCATGAAGGAGTGAACGCCGGCCAGTTCGTCTCGCGTCTCACGCGCAAGAGCCGCTCCAACTTCTTCTACGCGTTCCTGTGCCTGCCGCGGGCCCAGCGTGAGGCCATCTACGCCTGCTATGCCTTCTGTCGCATCGTGGACGACGCGGTCGACCTGGGGCAGGACCGCGCGGCCCAGCGCGCCGAGCTCCAGCGCTGGCGCGACGAGATCGCGCGCGTCTACGAAGGCCGGCCCGAGCATCCCGCCGGCCAGCGGCTGCAGGTGGCCGTCCGCCGGTTCCCGATCCCGCGCGCGGCGCTCGAGGAGATCATCGCCGGGGTCGAGATGGACATGGACCACCCGACCTACGAGACCTTCGACGCGCTCTATCCCTACTGCTATCGCGTGGCCTCCGCGGTGGGCCTCTGCTGCATCGAGATCTTCGGCTACGCGGACCCGCGCGCGCGCGAGTACGCGGTCAACCTCGGCGTCGCGCTCCAGCTCACCAATATCCTGCGCGACGTGCAGGCGGACGCGCGCGTCGGGCGCGTCTACCTGCCGCAGGCCGACCTGCGACGGTTCGGGCTTACCGCGGAGGATCTGGCCCAGGGCCGCTACACGCCCCAGTTCGTCCAGCTCATGGCCTTCGAGGCGGGCCGCGCCCGCGAGTACTACCAGCGGGCGTGGGCGGCCCTGCCCGGGGGGGACGCCCGGCGGCTCTTCGCGGCCGAGATCATGGGCCGCACCTACTTCGCGCTCCTGCGCGCCATCGAGGCGCGGCGCTTCGACGTGTTCGGCCGCCGGGTGACCCTGGCCGCTCACCGCCGGGTGGCCATCGCGCTCCGCTGCTGGCTCGGCTCCCGCTGGGGCGCGTGATCGTCGCGTGAAGGCGGCCGTCTGCGTCGCCGGCGTCATCGAGCTGCGCGAGTGGCCCGAGCCCGCGCCGGGGCCGGGCGAGCTGCGGCTCCGCGTGCGCGGCTGCGGGCTCTGCGGCTCCGACATCATCAAGGTGAATGCCGCCATCGCGGCGCCGGCCGTGCTCGGCCACGAGGTGGTGGGAGAGGTGACGGCGGTCGGCCCCGGCCCGCAGCGCTTCGCGCCCGGCGAGCGCCTGGTGGTCGCCCATCACGTGCCGTGCTTTGCGTGCCACTACTGCCGCCGCGGCAGTCCCTCGATGTGCCGGCACTTCAAGCGCATCAACCTGGATCCGGGCGGCTTCGCCGAGCTGGTGCGCGTGCCCGCGCCGAACGTCGAGCACGCCGCCTTTCGCCTCCCTGCGGACATGGCCGACGAGACCGCGTCGTTCATGGAGCCGCTCGGCTGCTGCCTGCGCGCGGTCAAGCGCAGCCGGGTCGCGGCCGGGGATACCGCGCTCGTGGTGGGCCTTGGCTCGATCGGCTGCCTCCTGGTGCAGCTCCTGGCGCTCGCGGGCGCGCGCGTGTTCGCCGCCGACGTGCTGGCCCCGCGGCGCGCGCTCGGCCGGAGCATGGGCGCCCAGGTGCTCGACCAGGACGCGGCGCTCGACGAGGCGCTGCGGGGGGCCACCGACGGACGCGGGGTGGATTGCGTGATCATCACCGCGGGCGGCGCCGCCGTGCTGCCCGCGGCGGTCGCGCGCGTGCGCGACGGCGGCACGCTGCACTACTTCGCGGGGGGCGCGGGCGACAGCCTGCCGCTGCCCCTCGGCGACCTCTACCAACGCGAGCTGACCGTCACCTCGACCTACTCCTCCTCGCCGGCCGAGCTGGCGGAGGCGTTCGCGCTGCTGTCGCAGGGCCGCGTCCGGGTCGATGGGCTGATCAGCCACCGGCTTCCGCTCGGGCGGCTCGGCGAGGGCGTGGAGCTGACGCGCCGGCACGAGGCCGTCAAGGTCTACGTGACCCCGTAGATGCGGGCTCAGGTCTTCTACGGCCCCGGCGATCTGCGCTTCGAGGAGATTCCCGTCCCCGATCCGGAGCCGGGCGGCCTCGTGGTGCGGGTGGAGGCGGCGCTCACCTGTGGCACCGACGTGAAGACCCTGCGCCGCGGCCATCCCGTGATGATCCCGCGCGTCCCCACCGTCTTCGGTCACGAGCTGGCCGGGGTGGTGACCAAGGTGGGCCGCGGGGCCACGGGCGCGAGGGAAGGCGACCGGATCGTCGCCGCCAACTCGGCCCCGTGCGGGCGGTGTCGGCTCTGCGCCGCCGGGCGGCCCAATCTCTGCGAGGATCTGCTCTTCGTCAACGGGGCCTACGGCGAGCACATCGCCTTGCCGCCTCGCCTCGTGGCCCGGAACGTGGTCCCGCTCAGCTCCGGGCTGCCCGCCTCCAGCGCGGCATTCGCCGAGCCCCTGGCCTGCGCGCTCCTCGCCGTCGAGCGGGGTCGGGTGGAGCCGGGCATGACGGTGGTCATCTTCGGCCACGGCCCGCTCGGGTGTCTCCTGGCCATGGCCGCCCGGCAGCGGGGCGCCCGCGTCGTGATCGTGAGCAAGGGGGGCTGGCGCCTCGAGCAGGTGCGGGGGATGGGCCTTGGGGAATGCGTGGACGGACCGGCGGTGGGGGACCTGGCCGGACACCTGCGGGGGTTGACGGGTGGCCGGGGGGCGGACGTCACGGTGGACGCGACCGGCCGTCCGGAGGTGTGGGAGCAAGCCATAGAGGGCGTGGGCCGGGGAGGCACCGTGGTATTGTTTGGGGGTTGCGCCCCGGGCACCTCGATTCGCGTGGATACGCGCCGGACTCACTATGAAGAGCTCACGCTGGTGGGGGCCTTCCACCATACGCCGGCCACGATCCGACGGGCGGTGGAACTGCTCGAATCCAAAGCGATCGACCCGAGACCGCTCTTGACTCACCGGATGGGGCTGGCCGCCGTGAAAGAAGCGCTGGCCCTGATGGAGCGCGGTGAGACCATGAAGGTGCTGGTGGACCCACAGCAATGACGGGGACTGTGTCGAAGCGGCGGGGATGTATCGTGGCGGTGGTCACCGCGATGGCGGTGCTGGCCTTCACGCGGCCGGCCCCCTTCAACTCCGACTCGGGCGTGGTCGGCGTCTCGTTCCACTTCAAGTGAGGGCTCCATGACCAGGTTGCCGCTGCAGCAGATCGTGTTGGCCGGACCCCGGGGCTTCTGCGCCGGGGTGGACCGCGCCATCGACATCGTCGAGCTCGCCCTGCAGGTCTGCCCGCACCCCGTGTACGTGCGCAAGGAGATCGTGCACAACCGCCACGTGGTGGAGGCGCTGCGGGCCAAGGGCGCCCACTTCGTCGACGAGCTGGACGAGGTGCCCGACGACGCCACCGTGATCTTCAGCGCCCACGGCATCTCGCCGGCGGTGCGCGGGGAGGCGCAGCGGCGCGGGCTGCGCGTGATCGACGCGACGTGCCCCCTCGTCACCAAGGTTCATCTCGAAGCGGTCCGCTACGCCCGGGAGGGCTACTCGATCAACCTGGTCGGCCACGCCGACCACGACGAGGTGGTGGGCACCATGGGCGAGGCGCCGGACCGCATGTTCCTGATCGCCCAT
>JBGOVO010000335.1:0-4529 GCA_041478145.1 Methylomirabilia bacterium | reverse complement strand
GTGATTACGGATGTGCAACCGAGAGTACAGGTAGGGATTTACCCCTTCTTGGCACGGATTCACCCAGGCCGGGGGTGCGACTACCCGTCGCCGCCTAGCGCCCGCCCTTCGCCGACTCGTCCCGCGCGGCCCGGATCAGGGGCGGGTAGGCGTAGGTCGGCAGCGAGCAGCCCGGCGCCAGGATGAAGCGCGTGGGGCCGCCCTCGGCGGTGGCTCGCCGCACCTGCTCGCGCACGCGCCCGGCCGAGACCTCCGTGAACGTCACGTGGTTGAGCCCGGTCATGAGGGTGAAGGGCGCGCGCCGCCGCGCCTCGGCGATCGGCGGGCCGCCGTTCCGATCGGCCCACGAAAGCGCGTGGACCGGATAGTCGAGCAGGCGGTCGAAGTAGAGGCGCTCGCCGTGGGCGTGGAGGACGTGGCACTCGCCGCGCCCCCGGATCGCCTCGAGGAACGCGAGGTCGAAGGGCCGCATGAACCGCTCGTATTGCTCGAGGGTCACGCTCTCCGCGGTGGCGGGTACCGAGAGGAAGATGCCCGCGGCGCCCCGGGCCAGGCTGGCCTGAGCGTAGCGGATCAGGTTGCCGTTCACGATGGTGAGCGCGGCCTCGAGCGCCTTGGGCTGCTCGGCCATGAGGGCCGGCATGGCCTCGCGCACCAGATTGCGCTTGAGGGTGTTCCAGGCGTTGAACACGGTGTCCAGGAAGAGCGCCTTGTCGCGCAGCGCGCGAGCCACCAGCTCGACGGTCTGGAGCTGGGTGCCGAACGGGGTCTGGACGGGATCGAAGGGCTCGAGCCGGGCCAGGTCCGACGGCGTCGCGATCACCTCCAGGCCCGCCGGCATCGGGTAGTCGTAGTCGTTCATCAGCTTGAGCAGGTCGAGGTCGTAGTGGTCGAAGAAGCCGAGGTGCACCTGGGCGGTGCGCTCGGCCGGCGCGTGCTGGTTGCCGAAGTGATACCAGACGGTGAAGGGGGCCCGATCCACCGGGCGGCCCGCCAGCGCCGCCCGCACTCGCTCGATCTTGTTCATGGCTGCTCCTTCGCAGGGGTTCAGAGCTCGAGGTATGCCGCGCGCATCATGGGGTGGTTGACGAGGTTCGGCGCCGCGTCCTGCAGCACCACGCGGCCCGACTGCAGCACGTAGCCGCGGTGGGCGATGGAGAGCGCCATGTTGGCATTCTGCTCCACGAGCAGGATGCCGATCCCGTCGCGGTTGAGCCCCTGGATGATCTCGAAGATGCGGTCCACGTAGAGCGGCGAGAGTCCCATCGAGGGCTCGTCCATCACGAGCAGGCGCGGGCGGGCCAGCAGCGCGCGGGCCATGGCGAGCATCTGCTGCTCGCCCCCCGAGAGCGAGCCGCCCGGCTGGCGCCGCCGCTCGCGCAGGACCGGGAAGAGCGCGAGGACCCGCTCGAGGTCGGCGCGGATGCCGTCGCGGTCGTCGCGCGTGTAGGCGCCCATGAGCAGATTCTCGTGCACGGTGAGGTCGGGGAAGATGCGCCGGCTCTCGAGCACCGGCGCGATGCCGGCCCGCACCACCTCGGCGGGCGTGCGCCCCTGGATCGGCCGGCCGTCCCAGAGGATCTCGCCCGCCCGCGGGTGGACCAGACCCAGGATGGTCTTCATGGTCGTGGACTTGCCGGAGGCATTGCCGCCCAGCAGGCACACCAGCTCGCCGTCGCCCACGGTGAGCGACACGTCCCAGAGCACCTGGACCTGCCCGTAGGCCGCGGACACGCCGCGCAGCTCAAGCACGCGCGCCCCGGTGGCCCATGTAGGCCGACACCACGTCCGGGTTGCGCCGGATCTCCTCGGGGCGGCCCTCCGCGATCTTCTCGCCGTGGTCGAGCACGACGATGCGGTCGGAGGCGTTCATGATGACCTTCATGTCGTGCTCGATCAGGAACACGGTGATGCCCCGGTCCCGGATGGCCTGGATGAGCCGTACGATGCCGGCGGACTCGTGGGGGTTCATGCCCGCGGTGGGCTCGTCCAGCAGGAGCAGGGTGGGCTCGGTGGCCAGCGCTCGCGCGATCTCGAGCCGGCGCCGGTTGGCGTAGGAGAGGCTGTCCGCGAAGTCGTCGAGGCGCGGCAGCAGCCGGTCCTCGAACAGGCCGAGCAGCGCGATCCCGCGGGCGCGCGCGGTCCGCTCCTCGTCGGCCACCCACCGGGGCCGCGCCACCGCCGCCCAGAAGCCCGCGCGCTGATGCCGGTGCAAGCCGACCAGCACGTGCTCGAGCACGGTCATGCGCTTGAAGACGCGGCTCGTCTGGAAGGTGCGCGCCAGGCCGCGCGCCGCGATCTCGTAGGGCGCGCGCCGCTCCATCGGCTCGCCGCGGAAGCGCATCGTCCCCTGATCGGGGGCCTGGAAGCCGCTCAGGCAGTTGAAGAGCGTGGTCTTGCCCGCCCCGTTGGGGCCGATGAGCCCGACGATCTCGTGGTCTTCCAGCGAGAAGCTCACGTTCTTCAGCGCGGCCAGCCCGCCGAAGGCCACCCCGAGCCCGCTGACCTCGAGCAGGCTCAAGGTGCCAGATCCTCGGCGGGAGGCGCGGGCCGCGCCAGGAGGCCGCGCGGCTGGATGATGCCGGGCACGCCCGCCACCCCCTCGGGCCGGAACAGGATCACCGCGATGAGGACGAGGCCGTAGACCACGCCGCGGTACTCGGCGAGGAAGCGCGAGATCTCGGGCAGGACCACCAGCGCGACCGCGCCGATGATGGGCCCGAGGAAGCTGCCGAGCCCGCCCACGATCAGCATGGTCAGGATCACGAAGGTCTCGTCGAGGCGGAAGGAGTCCGCGCTCACGAAGCGGGCGTGGTGGGCGAAGAAGGCGCCGGCCAGCCCCGCGAAAAAGGTGGCGATGACGAAGGCGAGCACCTTCAGCTTGAAGGTGGGCAGGCCGGAAGCCTGGGCGGCCAGCTCGTCCTCGCGGATGGCGACGAAGGCGCGGCCCACCCGCGAGGTGACCACGCGCGCCAGCACGAACAGCGTGAGCACGTCGAGCGCGAGGATCAGGTAGTAGAAGCCGATGTTGCCGCGGAGCTCGAAGCCCCCCAGCGCGGGCGGCGGCACGCCGGGGATGCCCATGGGGCCGCGGGTGAGCCCGATCCAGTTCAGCGTGACCAGGAAGGTGATCTCCTGGAAGCCGATGGTCACGAGCGCCAGGAAGATGCCGGAGAGCCGAAGCGTGATCAGGGCCAGGGCGGCGCCGATCAGGCCCGCCACCAGGCCGGCCGCGGGCAGGGTGAGCGTGAAGCTCCAGCCGAGGCGCGTGGCCAGGATGGCCGCGGTGTAGGCGCCGATCCCGTAGAACGCGGCGTGCCCGAACGAGAACAGGCCGGTGTAGCCGTTGGTGACGTTGAGGCTCGATGCCAGGATCACGTAGATGCCGGCCTGCACCGCGATGCTCAGCAGGTACTCGCTGCGCAGCGCGAGCGGCAACAGGAGGGCCACGCCCAGCGCGCCGCCCCAGAGGAGGCGGTTCTCCCGCCGCGGCACGAACGCGTGGAGCGCCACCGGCCTAGACGGTCCGCAGCCGCTTGCCGAGGAGGCCCTGCGGGCGCAGCAGCAGCACCAGCACCATCACCACGAAGGCGACCACGTCGCGATAGCCGGAGGCGATGAACTGCACGGTCAGGTTCTCCACGACGCCGATGATGAGGCCGCCCAGGATCGCGCCGGGGATGCTCGTGAGCCCGCCGAAGATGCACGCGGCGAAGCCCTTGAGGCCGGCGGTGCCGCCCATGGCCGGGTAGACCGTGTTGTAGTAGATGCCGACCATCACCCCGGCGGCGCCGCCCAGCGCGGAGGCGAGCGCGAAGGAGATGTTGAAGACGCGGTTGACGTTGACGCCCATGGCGTAGGCCGCCTCGTGGTCCTGGGCGGTGGCGCGCATGGCGCGGCCGATCTTGGTGGACTGGAGCAGGAGGCGCAGCGCGAGCACGAGCGCGCCGGCCAGGCCCAGGATCACGAGCTGCAGCACCGAGACCGGCACCCCCGCCACCTGGATCGTGGTCTCGTACACGGACGGCACCGGCCGGTTCTCGGCGCCGAACACGATCACGGCCAGGTCCTTGATGATGATGGAGAGCCCGATCGTGATCAGGAGCGGGGGCATGTGGCCGGCCGACCGGAGCGGCCGGAAGGCCGCCTTCTCGATGAGGACGCCCAGCAGCCAGGCCGCGGCCATGCCCGACAGGAGCGCGACCGGCCACGGCAGGTGGTACACGCTCAGCGCGAAGTAGCCCACGAAGGCGCCGACCATGTACACCTCGCCGTGGGCGAAGGTGACCAGGTTCATGGTCCCGAAGATGATCACGAACCCGATGGCGACCAGGGCGTAGAGGCTGCCCTGGGTGAGCCCGTTCACCACCTGCGACAGCAGCACGAGGCCGCGCGCTACTTGTCGTAGAGCGTGAAGTCGCCGTTCCGGATCACGAGCTGCCGGTACTCCTTCACCACGTCGCGCCGCTCCGTGAAGGTGATCTTGCCGGTCACCCCGGGATAGTCCCGCACCTTGACCAGCTCGTCGC
>JBGOVO010000321.1:0-4677 GCA_041478145.1 Methylomirabilia bacterium | reverse complement strand
GCTGGCCGCCCGAGAGCTGGAGCCCGCGCTCGCCCACTCGGGTGTCGAGCCCGTCGGGGAGCGAGCGCACCAGCGGGAGGAGCGCCGCGCCCTCCATCGCCGCCGCGAGCTCGGCCTCCGTCGCCTCCGGCCGCGCGATGCGGATATTGCCGCCGAGCGTGTCGTTGAAGAGATGCGTGTCCTGCGCGACCAGCGCGATGTGCCGGCGCAGGTCCTCCAGTGTCCACTGCCGCAGGTCGTGCCCGCCCAGGGTGATGGCGCCCGCGTTCGGATCCCAGAAGCGCAGCAGCAGGCTCGCGATCGTGGTCTTGCCCGCGCCGGACGGACCCACCAGCGCGACGGTGGCGCCGGCCGGGACCGTGAAGGACACGTCGAGGAGCGCGGGCTGGCGCCGCCCCGGGTAGGTGAAGGTGACGCCGTGGAGCGCGATGGCGGCCGCGTCCTCGCGGCGCGCGCGGGGGCGCGCCACCCCGGGACCGTCGGCGATGAGCACGGGCTCGCCGTGCACGGCGTGCACGCGCCGGGTGGCCGCGAGCGTGTCGGCGAGCTGGCGTCCCACCTGGGCGATCTCCCATACCGGCACGAAGGCGGACATGGCGAGCAGGGTGAGCAGCGGCAGCATCGCGCTCTCGAGCCGCCCCGCCGCCACCAGCGCCGCGCCCGCCATGGTCACCGCGAGGCCGCCCAGTCCGGTGGCCACCTCCTGCAGCGCGGACTGGCGCGCGAGGTCCGCGAGGAAGGGCATGCGCGCGTCCGCGTAGGCGCGCGCCCGGTCGGTCAGCGCCTCCCCGCGCCGCGCCTCCTGCTGGAACGCGACGATCTCGGCGAGGCCCTGCACGGAGTCGACCGCGTGCGCGTTCAGCTCGCCGGAGGCCTCGCGGGCGCGGGCGCTGAGCCGGTCGATGCGCGCGCGCCCCAGCACCGGGCTCAGCCCCGCGTAGGCCAGGAAGGGCAGGACGGCCAGCGCCATGGGCCAGCCGAAGGTGGCGAGGGTGGCGAGCACCACCGCGGGCACGAGCACCGCGACCAGGCCCGGGGTGATGGTGTGGGCGAAGAAGTACTCGATGAGCTCGATGTCGTGGGTGGCCACGCCCAGGAGATCGCCGGTCCGCCGCGAGGCCAGGTAGGCGGGGCCCAGGGCCACCAGCTTCCGGAAGAAGCGCATGCGCATGTCGGCGAGCAGGCGATAGGCCATGTCGTGGGCGAGCCAGGACTCGAGCCAGTGCAGCACGCCGGCCAGCGGCGCGACGATCAGCAGCGCCACGAGCAGCCCGCGCGTGGCCTCGCCGCGGCTCACCGCGCGGACCACGAGCGCGCTCAGCAGCCCCACGCCGATCAGCGCGGCCACCCGCGCAACGCCGAGCACGAAGGTGACGACGAGGCGGGCGTGATAGCCCGCCGCGAGACCGACGAGGATGCGGCCCACCTCCCACCAGCTCGGCCCCGCCGCGCGCAGGACGGCCGGCGGCTCCTCGGTCGGGGCGCCCGCGGCGGCGGTGTCGCGCGGCGCGCGCGCGTCTCCATTGCTCCCGACGACGTCCTCGTCTCCGCCGTCGGCGAATATCTCGTCGCGGGCGCCCGCGGCCTGGCCGGTCATGAGGCGCCGGTAGACGCCGTCGCCCGCCATCAGCGCGGCGTGGGTGCCGCTCTCGGCCACGCGGCCCTCGTCGAGCACGAGGATGCGGTCCGCGCCGATGATGCTCGAGAGCCGGTGCGCGAAGATCAGGGTGGTGCGGCCGCGCATCAGCCGATCGAGCGCGTCCTGGATCGCCGCCTCGCTCTCCGCGTCCACCGAGGAGAGCGCTTCGTCCAGGATCAGGATCGGCGCGTCGCGCAGGAGGGCGCGGGCGATCGCGATGCGCTGGCGCTGGCCGCCCGAGAGACGCACGCCGCGCTCGCCCACCACCGTCTGGTAGCCCTGGGGCAGGGCCGCGATCGCGTCGTGGACGTTGGCGCTGCGGGCGGCCGCCTCCAGCTCGGCCTGGCTCGCCTCGGGCCGGCCCATCCGGAGGTTCTCCTCGATGGTGCCGTGGAAGAGATAGGTGTCCTGGCTGACCACCGCGATCAGCCGCCGCAGCTCGTGGAGCGACAGGGCGCGCAAGTCCCGCCCACCGATCGTGACGCGGCCGGTGGTCGGATCCGCGAAGCGGAGCAGCAGGCGCGAGATGGTGGATTTGCCCGCGCCGCTCGCGCCCACGACGCCCACGCGCTCGCCCGCCGCCACGCGGAACGACAGCTCTTCCAGCGCGGCGCGCCGCCCGCCCGGATAGGCGAAGGTCACGTGCTCGAATGTGATGGAGGGGTCGATCGGAGGGTTTGCGGTGAGAGGGTTTGCGGTCAGGGGGTTTGCGATCGGGGGGTTTGCGGTGAAGCGATTGTTTTGATCGGGGGGGAGCGGCGTCGCTCCTCCCCCGAGCCCCCCCACCGCATCGCTTGTACCCGCGGCGTCCGGAGTTCGCGCGGCGTCGGTTACCTGGGGGTGGACCGCGAGGAGGGCGAGGATGCCCTGGGCGGCGGAGAGGCCGAGCATGCCCTGGTGGAGCACCACGCGCAGCTCCCGCAGCGGGCGGAAGATCTCGACGCCGAGCATCAGCACCACCACCAGCGCGGTCAGCTCCATCTGCCCGGCCTGTACCCGGTGGGCGCCGATCGCCAGCGCCACCGCCGCGCCCATCGCGATGCACACGTCGCTGATGCCGCGCGCGAGCGTATTGGTGCTGAGCAGCCACATCGTGGCCTGGAAGAGGGCCCGGCCGCGCTCCTCGAGGAGCCGGGCGCGGGACTGGCTCTGGCCGAAGGCGGCCAGCGTGCGCAGCCCCTGGATCGCGTCCAGGAACTCGGCGCCGTAGGCCGCGTAGGCCGTCGACCGGGCGAGGCTGTGACGGCTGTCCCAGCGATGCCAGAGCGTGGGCAGGAGAAAGGTTCCCAGCGCCGCGGCCAGGAAGACAGCGGCCAGCCGCAGATCGGTGACCGCCACCACCGCGAAGATCAGGAACGGCGTGAGCGCGGAGACGAAGAGCTGGGGAAGGTACTGGCCGAAGTAGACCTCGAGCTGCTGCACGCCTTCGACCACGGAGAGGATGACGTCGCCGGTCCGCGTCTGCGTGAAGTGGGCCGGGCCCAGCGCGGTGATCTGCTCGTAGATCCGCCCGCGCAGCCGCCACTGCACGCGCGCGGCGGTGTGGTGGGCCACCATGGTGCGGCCGTACTCGAGCAGCCCGCGGCCGGCGACGAGCGCCGCCACCCCCGCGACGGGCCACGCCAGGTGGGCGAGCGAATCGCCCGCCAGCACGCGGCCCAGCACCCAGCCGAGCAGCGCCAGCCGCGCGGTGCCCGCCAGCACCGCGAGGAGCCCCGCCAGGGTGGTGCCGGCGATGCGCAGGCGCACCCCCTCCGTAAAGGCCCACAGCCGGTGATTCAGATACACGCGTGCGCTCCTCTCCGGTGAACCCATGCAGGGTACCGCATCAGGCGGTCACGTCGGTCCAGAGATCGATGGCCGGCCCTGCCCCTCGGGAGACCGGCGCCGGGCTCGGGCGACTCATCGCGGTCTACTCCAGGAGATGGAGGCGTCCCGCCACCGCGCGGACCTTTCGCGGCGCGGCGAGCCAGATGGCCACCGCGGAGACCACGCTGCACCCGATCGCGATCCAGAAGGCGAGCGTGTAGTCGCCGGTGCGATCGTGGAGCACGCCGGTGAGCCACGGCCCCACCGCGCCGCCCCCGATCGAGGAGAGCATCAGGGTGCCGAAGATGGAGCCGTAGTGGCGGCCCTGGAAGATCTCGGCCGGGATGGCGCCCACGACCGACGTCAGCCCGTAGCCGAGCATGCCCTGCGAGATCACCATCACGTAGAGGAGCGACATGGTCGGCGCGGACGCGAGCAGGAGCAGGGCGGCGTAGCAGATCGCGAAGCCCAGGGTGCCCGCCGTCCACACCCACTCGCGGCCGATCCGGTCCGACAGCCAGCCCAGCGCGATCTGGCCGGGGATGCCGGCCAGGCTCACGAACCCGAGCGCCCACGCCGCGTCGGTCGGGGTGAAGCCGATCTCGATCAGGTATTTCGTCTGGTGCACCTGGACCGCGTACCAGGCGAAGAGGCCGCAGAAGTAGCCGATCGCGATCCACCAGAAGCGGGCGGTGCGGGCGGCGCGGGCGAGCGTCCAGTCCACCGCCGCCCAGGCGACGTCCACCACGTTGGACGGCCGGGCCACCGCGCCGGGGGCCATCGCGTGGTCGCCGTCGGGCTCGAGGCCCATGTCTTGCGGCCGCCGACGGAGCAGGAGATTGAGCGGGACCAGCAGCAGCAGCACCAGGAGGCCCATGGCCCAGCACGCGCTGCGCCATCCCGAGCGTCCGATGAGGGTCTGCATCCAGGGCAGCAGGATCACCGAGCCCACGCCCACGCCGGAGAAGGCGAGGCTCATGGCGAGCCCGCGCCGGCGCACGAACCAGTTGGGCAGGAACAGCGACTGGCCCGTGTAGCCGAGGCACACGCTACCGCCGCCCACCATCACGCCGAGGGTGGCGTAGAGATGCCACGCCCGGCTCACCTGCGTGGCCAGCAACAGGCCCGCCCCGAGGAGGAGCACGCCCAGCTCCATCACCACCCGCGGGCCGCGGCGATCCATGAGGCGGCCCAGCGACGGGCTCAGCACCGCGGAGACGAGGAAGCCG
>JBGOVO010000222.1:0-6523 GCA_041478145.1 Methylomirabilia bacterium | reverse complement strand
GTTGGCCCCGGGGGCGATGCCGATGCCGCCCACCTGCGCGGCCAGCGCGTCGGAGATCAGGTCGCCGGTCAGGTTGCAGCACGGGATCACGTCGAACTCGTCGGGCCGGGTCAGGATCTGCTGGAGGAACGCGTCGGTGATGGCGTCCTTGACCAGGATCTTCCCCGCCGGCGGCTTCCCACCGCAGTCGTCCCAGGAGACCAGCCGATCGGAGAACTCGCGCTTGGCCAGCGCGTAGCCCCACTTCATGAACATCCCTTCCGTGTACTTCTGAATGTTTCCCTTGTGCACGAGCGTGACGTTGCGCCGGCCGTTCTCGATGGCGTAGCGCATGGCGGCCCGGATCAGGCGCTCCGACCCTTCCTTCGAGACCGGCTTGATGCCGATGGACGAGCTGTTGGGGAAGCGGATCTTCGTGACGCCCATCTCCTGCTGGAGGAACGCGACCACCTTCTTCGCCTCCGGCGTCCCCTGCTCCCACTCGATGCCCGCGTAGATGTCTTCCGTGTTCTCGCGGAAGATCACCATGTCGATCTTCTCGGGGCGCTTCACCGGCGACGGCACGCCCTTGAACCAGCGTACCGGGCGGAGGCACACGTAGAGGTCCAGCTCCTGGCGCAGCGTGACGTTGAGCGAGCGAAAGCCTTCACCGATCGGCGTGGTCAGCGGCCCTTTGATGGCCACCAGGTACTCGCGGATGACGTCGAGCGTCTCCTGCGGCAGCAGGTTGGGCGGGCAGTCCTTCCCGTAGACGGCCTGCGCCTTGTCGCCCGCGTACACCTCGGCCCACGCGATCTTCCGCCGCCCCTTGTACGCCTGCGCGACGGCGGCGTCCAGCACCCGGACCGCTGCGGCCCAGATATCGGGCCCGACGCCGTCGCCTTCGATGAAGGCGATGATCGGATGGTCGGGGACCTGCAGCTTGCCGTGGCTGATCGTGATCTTCTCGCCCGCCGGAATCTTGACCCTCGCTGCCGCCATGCGGCTCTCTCCTTTGCCCCTCACCCTGCCCTCTCCCCAGGGGGGAGAGGGCTGAGGGGGCTGACGGTCACTTGAGCGCGTTCAGGGCGGAGCCCGCCTTGAACCACCCGATCTGCTCTTCGGTCATGGTGTGCTGGCACTGGATCGTGACGGTCTTGCCGCCCGGCTTGTGGATCACGACCTCCACCGGCTTGCCGGGCGCCAGGGCCGCCAGCCCGCGGACGCTGACGCGGTCCCGCTGCTCGAAGAGATCGTAGTCGGACGGCTTGGCGAAGGTCAGCGGCAGGATCCCCTGCTTCTTCAAGTTGGTCTCGTGGATGCGGGCGAAGCTCCGGACGATGACGACCTTGCCGCCGAGATAGCGCGGCGACATGGCGGCGTGCTCGCGGCTCGACCCCTCGCCGTAGTTCTCGTCGCCGATCACGATCCAGCTCACGCCCTTGGCCTTCAGGTCGCGCGCGATCTGGGTGAAGGTCTTGCCCGCCTCGCCGGTGAAGGCGTTGACGGCGCCCAGGAACATGTTGTCGCTGATGCGGTCGAGATGGCCGCGGTAGCGCAGCCATACGCCCGCCGGTGAGATGTGGTCGGTCGTGGTCTTGCCTTTCGTCTTCACCAGGATGGGCAGCTCGGTGAAATCGCGGCCATCCCAGCGCGGGAAGGGCTGCAGGAGCTGGAGGCGCTCGCTCTTCGGGGCGATGATCACCTGGACGCTCTCGCCGTCGGCGGCGGGCGCCTCGAAGCCTTCTTCCCCGCGGACGAAACCCTGGGCGGGGAGCTCCTCGCCCTCGGGCGCGGTGAAGCGGAAGGGCTTGCCGTCGGGCCCGGGAATCGTCCCGTGCACCGGGTCGAACTCCAGCGTGCCGCCGAAAGCGAGCGCGGTGACGATCTCCGGGCTGGTCAGGAACGAGAGCGTGGAGGCGCTGCCGTCGTTGCGGCCGGGGAAGTTGCGGTTGAAGGAGGAGACGATGGTGTTGGTCTCCTCCTTGCCCACGTCGCTCCGCTTCCATTGCCCGATGCACGGCCCGCACGCATTCGCGAGCACGGTGCCCCCGATCTTCTGGAAGGTGTCGATGATGCCGTCGCGCTTGATCGTCTGGTAGATGCGCTCCGAGCCCGGTGTCACCAGGAACGGCGTCTTGGCCTTGAGCCCGGCCTTGAGGGCCTGCATGGCGATGTGGGCGGCCCGCCGCATGTCCTCGTAGGAGGAGTTGGTGCAGGAGCCGATGAGGGCTTGCCGGATGCCGGCCGGCCAGCCTTCCTTCTTCACCTCGGCGGCCAGCTTCGAGACCGGACGCGCCCGGTCCGGCGAGTGCGGGCCCACGATGTGTGGCTCGAGCTCGGAGAGGTTGATCTCGACCACTTCATCGTAGAACTTCCTCGGGTCGCGGACGACGTCGGCGTCGGCCACGAGGTGCTCGCGGGACTGCTCGGCCAGCCGCGCGATGTCGGCGCGCTCGGTGGCCCGCAGGTACGCGGCCATGCGGTCGTCGAAGTGAAAGAGCGAGGTGGTGGCGCCCAGCTCCGCGCCCATGTTGCAGATGGTGCCCTTGCCGGTGGCGCTGATGGATTGAGCGCCCGGCCCGAAGTATTCGATGATCTTGTTGGTGCCGCCCTTCACGGTGAGGAGACCGCAGAGATAGGTGATGACGTCCTTGGGCGAGCTCCAGCCCGCGAGCTTGCCGGTCAGATGCACGGCCACCAGCTTCGGATCGAGGACTTCCCACGCCAAACCGGCCATGGCCTCGCCGCAGTCCGCGCCGCCGACGCCGATGGCCACCATGCCGAGTCCGCCCGCGTTGGGGGTGTGGGAGTCGGCCCCGATCATGAGGCCGCCCGGGAAGGCGTAGTTCTCCAGCACGACCTGGTGGATGATGCCGGCGCCGGGCTTCCAGAAGCCGATGCCGTACTTCTTCGAGACGGAGTAGAGGAAGTCGTAGACCTCGCGGTTCTCGTTGATCGCGCGCTGCGTGTCCTCGGCGGCCCCGCTCTCCGCGCGGATCAGGTGGTCGCAGTGCACCGTGCTCGGCACCGCCACCTGCTTCTTGCCCGCCTGCATGAACTGCAGCAGCGCCATCTGGCCGGTGGCGTCCTGCAGGGCCACGCGGTCCACCCGCAGCCGGAGCTGCGCCTTGCCCCGGCTCCACTCCTGCTTGGCGAAGTCGTCGGCGTGGGCGACCAGGATCTTCTCGGCGAGCGTGAGCCCGCGGCCGAAGCGCCGGCGCGCCTGATCGAGCTTGCCGGGCATGGATTCGTACAGCCGCTTGACCTGGTCTACCGCCATGGTGGGCCTCCTCGACTGTTTCTCGCCGAGCGGGCGACGCCGCCGCCGGCTCCTCACCGGTCCGGCGGACCGCACACATACGTATCGCCTCCCGCCCGGTGAGAGGCAGGAGGCGACCAGGTAAAATCCGGAGTTACGCTAACATGACCCCCGGGGGAGGTCAAGGGAAGCCCCCCCCGACACCATGTCCGACCCCATCGAAGACTACGCCCTGATCGGCGACGGCGAGACCGCCGCGCTGGTCTCCCGCTCGGGCTCCATCGACTGGCTCTGCGTGCCCCGCTTCGACTCCCCCGCCTGCTTCGCCGCGCTGCTGGGCGCACCCGAGCACGGCCGCTGGAGGCTCGCGCCCGGTGAGCCGGTGCGCGCGGTGCGCCGCCGGTATCGCGACGCCACCCTCGTGCTGGAGACCGACTTCGAGACCGACGGCGGCGCGGTGACGGTGGTGGACTGCATGCCGCTCCGCGCGGGGCCGCCGGTACTGATCCGCCAGGTGATCGGCCGTCGCGGCTCGGTCGCGATGCGCATGGAGCTGGTGATCCGCCTGGACTACGGCTCGGTGGTCCCCTGGGTCCGCCGCTCCGCGCGGGGCCTCCGCGCGGTGGCCGGACCCGACGCGCTCGCGCTCACCACCGACATCCCGCTCCGCGGCGAAGGGCTCACCACCGTCGCCGACTTCACGGTGGCCGCGGGCGAGCGCCGCGCGCTCACGCTGGCCTGGCACCCGTCGCACCTGCCCGCGCCCGATCCGATCGAGGCCGAGGCGGCGGTGCGCGAGACCGAAGCGTGGTGGCGGCAATGGGCCGGCCGCTGCACCTACGAGGGCCCCGACCGCGACGCGGTGCTGCGCTCGCTCATCACGCTCAAGGCGATGATCTACGAGCCGACCGGCGGCATCGTGGCCGCCCCGACCACCTCGCTCCCCGAAGCCCTCGGCGGCGTGCGCAACTGGGACTACCGCCTGTGCTGGGTGCGCGACGCCACCTTCGCGCTCTACGCGCTCGTGCTGGGCGGCTACCTCGACGAGGCGCGCGCCTGGCGGCAATGGCTGATCCGCGCGCTCGCCGGCACGCCCGAGCAGATCCAGATCGTGTACGGCCTCGCCGGCGAGCGCCGTCTGACCGAGCTCGAGCTGCCGTGGCTGCCGGGCTACGAAGGCTCGGCCCCGGTGCGGATCGGCAACGCGGCCCATGCCCAGTTCCAGCTCGACGTCTGGGGCGAGATGCTCGACTCGGCCCACGCCGCCGAGCGGGCCGGGCTCGAGGCCGACCCCGAGGGCTGGCGGGTGATCACCAAGCTCATGGAGCATCTCGAGTCGGTGTGGACGGAGCCCGACGACGGCATCTGGGAGGTGCGCGGGCCGCGGCGGCACTTCACCCACTCCAAGGTGATGGCGTGGGTCGCCGCGGACCGCATGGTGAAGATGAGCGACGCGATGAACGGCGCGCTCCCGACCGATCGCTGGCGCGTGCTGCGCGCCGCGATCCACGCGGACGTCTGCCGCCACGGCTTCGACCCGGCGCGCAACGCATTCGTGCAGTCCTACGGCGCCCGCGAGCTCGACGCGAGCCTGCTGATGATCCCGCTGGTGGGCTTCCTCCCGGCCGAGGATCCTCGGGTGCGCGGGACGGTGGCCGCGATCGAGCGCGAGCTGCTGGTGGACGGCCTCGTGCAGCGCTATCCCACGGACTCCGGCGTGGATGGGCTACCGCCCGGGGAGGGCGTGTTCCTCGCCTGCTCGTTCTGGCTGGTCGACAACCTGGTGCTGCTCGGGCGGCGCGAGGACGCGCGCCGGCTCTACGAGCGGCTCCTCGCCCTGCGCAACGACGTGGGGCTGCTCGCCGAGCAATACGATCCCCGCGCCCGCCGCCTGCTCGGCAATTTCCCGCAGGCGCTCTCCCACATCGCGCTCGTCAACAGCGCCTGCAATCTCTCGCAGGCCGTGCGCCCGGCCGAGCACCGCGCGGGCGCGTGAGCGGCTCACGCGGAGGCGGCCACCGCCTCCGCGACGCGCCGGCTCGTCTCCTCCATCTCCGCCGCGCTCGCGTAGTGCCCGCGCGGCCAGAAGAAGCCGCGCAGCCCGTCGCCCTTGCGGCGCGGGACCACGTGCACGTGCAGGTGCGGCACGCTCTGGCTGACCCGGTTGTTGACCGCCACGAACGAGCCGTCGGCGGCCAGCGCCGCCTCCACCGCCCGCGCGAGCCGGGAGACCGCCTCGAAGAGCGGGGCGGTCAGGCGACCCGGCAGCTCGCCGAGCGTCTCCACGTGCTCGCGCGGGATCACGAGGCAATGGCCGCGGAAGAGAGGCCGGTGATCGAGGAAGGCGACCGCGGCCGGGGACTCGAAGACCATGGCGCCCGGCTCCTCCCCGCGGGCGATCCGGCAGAAGAGGCAGCCGGCCGCGTCCGGCTCCGGGCGCGGGCTCACGCGCGCGGGCTCAGCCGAGCAGCCCGAGCACCGCCCGCCGCCGCAGCGCCAGGATGGACTGGGTCGGCGAGATGCCCATCGGGCAGACGTCCGTGCAGTTGGTCTCGGTGTGGCAGCGCATCAGCGTGTCTTCCGAGAGCATCACCGCCGAGCGGTCGGCGTGAGCGCCGTCCCGGCTGTCCTGCTGGAGCGTGTAGAGGCGGTTGAGCGCCGCCGGCCCCGGGAAGCGCGGGTCGTTCGCCACCATGGTGCACGCCGACACGCACATGCCGCAGCCGATGCACTCGATCGCGGGATCGACCCGGCGCCGTTCCGGCGCCCCCGCGCCGATGCGCGCGAAGCCCGGCGCCTCCTCCTTCGGGACGAAGGTGGCGCCCACCCGCGCGGTCTGCTCGGCGAGCGGCGCCATGTCCACCACCAGGTCGCGGATGAGCGGGAAGTGGTAGAGCGGCCGCACCGTGACGATGGCGGTCTTGAGGCGCGTGAGCAGGGTGCGGCACGCCCAGCGCTCGCGCCCGTTGATGACCATGCCGCACGAGCCGCACATCCCCACGCGGCAGGCGTAGCGGAAGGCCAGCGTCGGGTCGAGGCGGTGCTGGGCGTCGAGCAGGGCGTCCAGCACCGTCATGCCCTCCTTGGCCGGCACCCAGAAGCGCTGGAGGCGCTCGCGGAAACCGGGCGACCAGCGGAAGACCTTCAGGACCATCGCCATCCCCAGAAGGCGGCGAAGATGGCGACGCCGAGCGCCAGGGCCAGCACCAGCAGGCTGCGGTGCCAGCGCACCGGCAGGCCGAAGTCGAGCAGGATGGCCCGCACCCCGAGCAGGCCGTGGAG
>JBGOVO010000226.1:0-6442 GCA_041478145.1 Methylomirabilia bacterium | reverse complement strand
TCGCGCGAGATGGCCTCGTAGGTGACCATGGTCGGCACGAGGTAGGCGCCGGCCGCCTTGATGGCCTGCGCGCCCGCCTCGTCGAGCAGGTTGCCGTGCTCGATGCAGCGCACGCCCGCCTGGATCGCGTTGCGGATGGCCGAGCCGGAGTAGGCATGGGCGAGCACGTACTTGCCGACCGCGCGCGCCTCCTCCACCGCCGCCCGCATCTCCTCCACCGTGTACTGGGTGGTGTCGAGCTCGTCCCCCGGCGACATCGCGCCGCCCGAGGCCATGATCTTGATCTGATCCACGTCGTGCCGGAGGTTCTCGCGCGCGGCCTTGCGCACCTCGTCGGCTCCGTCCGCGATCACGCCCGCCATGCCCACGCAGCAATCCACCGGCTCGATCCACTCCGAGCGGCGCCGCTTGTCGGCGTGGCCACCGGTCTGCGAGAGCGGGCGGCCGGAGACCAGCATGCGCGGCCCGGGATAGAGGCCGGACTCCGCCGCCTCGCGGAAGCCGTAGTCGGCCCCGCCCGCGTCGCGCACGGTGGTGAAGCCCTGCATCAGCGCCTGCTCCATCCGCCGGAGCGCCTTGGCCGCGATGAGACTCGGCGGGTTGTGGCGGTGCTGCTCCGGGATATTGCCCTCGACCGCGCAGATGTGCACGTGGGCGTCGGTGAGCCCGGGCATGAGGGTGCGACCCTTGAGATCCACCGTGTCCACCTTGCCGGGCAGCGGCCCGACCTTGCCGGACGCGATCACGTCCTTGATGCGCTCGCCTTCGATCACGACCGCCGCGCCCTCCACGGGATCCTTGCCGGTGCAGTCGATCAGGAACGCGTTGGTGAACACCGTGATCGCCATGGAGCCCTCCGGGTGGTCGAGATGGTCAGCGGCGGAATTCTAGCAGGAATATGGGCGCGGTGAGCTCCCGGCACGGCAAATTGCCAAGACGGGCCCACATGCCGTATGGTTGTGCGAGTCATGTTGATGTCTGGCCCAGAACTCCGTTCCGGATCCGGCCGCCAGGGTACGCGGGCCGTATGCCTCGTGCTGACGCTGGCCCTGCTGGTGCTCGGCTTGACGTTCGCCGCGTCGCGCCACACGCACGCCCGGGCGTCCCTCGGATGGTATAACGCCGAGTGTCCTCTCGCCGAGCTGACCGCCAGGGCGGAGCTTGGCTCCGTTCTATCGTCGTCTCCTTCTGTATCGACGGGGCTGATTGCCGGCCAGACCCTCCATCTGGCGACCCCGAGCATCCCGGCACCCGCTGTCGTCGTCGCCGCAGCCCGCGCTCCTCCACTCGCCTGAGCTGACCGGGTCGCACCCGTAGTCCGCTCCATCACGGGCGCTCCGCGCCCAACCGGCGACCTTCCATCGATCTGGAGGAGTACCGTCATGTACGCATCCATCCAACGAGGGCCCTCGTGGGCGCTCATCGGAATTGGCTTGCTCGTCTGTGCGCTCATCGGCGACGTGTTGCCCGTCGCCGCGCAGACTGGCCGGGTCACCGGCACGGTCAAGGACGCGCTCGGCCGGCCGCTGAGCGGCGCCCAGGTTCGGCTCGAGGCCAGCGACGGCAAGGTCGTCGGCCAGGCCACCGCGGACGAGCAGGGGGCGTTCAGCTTCTCGAACGTCGGCCCGGGCTCGTATGTCGTCGTCGGCGAGAAGGAAGGATTCGAGACCGCCACCTCCGTCGTCACCGTCCCAGATACCGGAAGCGCGAGCGCCGACCTCGCGCTCACCTCGAAGCAGGCGCTCGACCTGGCGGTCGCGGCCAAGCGCCTGGAGGAGGCACGGATCAGCATCCAGCCCCGTATCGGGGCCTCGACCTACGAGTTCAACCGGCAGGCGATCGAGACCCTGCCCCAGGGCGACAACGCGTCGCTAAGCCAGGTCCTCCTGCAGGCGCCGGGCGTGACGCAGGACTCCACCAGCGGTGGCTTCCTGCACGTCCGGAACGAGCACGCGAACGTGCAGTACCGCATCAACGGTATCGCCTTGCCGGACGGCGTCAGTCTCTTCGGGCAGGGCGGCGGCCTGAGCCCGCGCCTGGCCAGCTCGGTCGAGCTCATCACCGGGGCGCTGCCGGCCGAGTTCGGTCTCCGCACCGCCGGCATCGTGGACGTGCAGACCAAGAGCGGCAGCTTCGACCCGGGCGGCTATGTCGGCATGTACGGTGGCAGCCACTCCTGGATCGAGCCGAGCGCCGAGTATCGGGGCTCGCTCGGCCGCTTGAACTACTACCTCTCCGGCGATTTCACCTCCAACAACATCGGCATCACCCAGGCGACGCCGGACAGCCCCATCCACGATTCGACCAAGCAGGGACACGGCTTCGGCTACTTCGAGTACCTGCTCGATGCGACCAGCAAGGTCAGCGCGATCCTGGGCACCTTCGTCGGGCACTTCCAGGTCCCGAACAGCAAGGACCAGACGCCGAGCTTCACCGTCAACGGCATCGACAGCTTCGATTCCGCCAAGGTCAACGAGACCCAGCTCGAGCAGAACTACTACGCCGTCCTGTCGTACTTGAAGGCCGAGAAGGAGCTCACCTACCAGGTCTCGGCCTTTACCCGGTACAGCGTTCTCACCTTCAACCCGGACCAGCTGCCCGATCTGCTCTTCAACGGGATCGCCCAGGACTATCAGCGGAGCAGCGTGGCGACCGGGCTGCAGGCCGAGGGCAGCTACGTGCTCACCCCGACGCACACCGTGCGGGCCGGGATCTACTTCGCGGCGGAGCGGAGCAGCGTGCAGACCACCTCGTCCGTGCTATCGACGGACCCGACCGTGCCCGACACGCCGTTCAAGATCTTCGACAGCACCGGTATCACCGGCTACACGTACAGCATCTACGGTCAGGACGCGTGGCGCATCCTGCCCACTGTCACCATCAATGGCGGGGGCCGGTTCGACTACTACGACGGCTTCAGGACTGAATGGCAGTTCGGCCCGCGGCTCAACGTGGTCTGGATGGCGACGCCGACCACGACGGTGCACGCCGGGTATGCTCGGTACTTCACCCCGCCGCCCCTCGTGTTCACGCCAACCAGCACCTTCAACCGATTCATCGGCACCACCGCCGAGCCGGAGGTCACGAAAAATACGACCATCAGGTCCGAGCGGGCCAACTATTTCGACGCCGGCGTCATCCAGCAGATCATTCCCGGCCTGAAAGTGGGACTCGACGTCTACTACAAGCAGGCGCAACACCTCCTCGACGACGGCCAGTTCGGCGCCCCGGTCTTCGCCACGCCGTTCAACTACAAGTGGGGCTACAACTACGGCGTCGAGCTCACCGCCTCCTACGCGGCTGGGGGGTTCTCGGCCTACGGCAATCTGGCCGCGGCCCAGCAATGGGCCAAGCGCATCGAGACCGCGCAGTCGCTCATCAGCGCGGACGACCTCGCCTACTCCTACAACCACTACATTCTTACCGATCACTATCAGCTCATCACGGCCTCGGCCGGGGCCTCGTACCTCCTGGCGCCGACGAACACACGCTTCAGCCTGGACTTCCTGGCGGGCAGCGGCCTTCGACGCAGCGTCGTGCACCCGAACGATGCTTCCGTGAGTCCCTACCAGACCGCCAACATCGGGATCCAGCAGAAGTTCACACTGCCCGTGATCGGGAAGATGACGGCGCGATTCGACGTCGTCAACCTGTGGGACGAGCAGTACAAGATCCGGGACGGGAGCGGGCTCGGGGTCTTCGCCCCGCAGTTCGGGGCCCGGCGCGCTTTCTACGGCGGGCTGCAGAAGGAATTCTAGAACCAGAGCCGAAAGGAGCCTCATCGATGCACGATCTCCAGGGTTTCATCGTGGCCCTCCGGGTGGGCGGCGTCATGATCTATCCGCTTCTCCTGCTCGCGGTGGTGGCCGTGGTCGTGATCCTGGAGAAGACGTTCGTCTTCGCCACGCGGACCCGCCTGCCCGCCTCGCTGCTCGAGGTGCTCGAGACCTACGGCTTCGCCTGGGAAGACCTCGAGCAGCGGCGGGGCCGGCTGGATCCCCGCAACTACTTCGGCCGCTTCTTCCGCGTCATCCTTGAAAACCGCACCCGGCCCGCGTGGTGGGTGGAGTCCCGGGCCGCCGAAGAGGCGACCCTGATCGAGCAGGCGCTCGGCCGCTGGCTGTGGATCCTCGAGACCATCGTCACGGCTGCGCCCCTGCTGGGCCTGCTCGGCACCATCACTGGCATGATCCGCGCGTTCCACCTCTTCGGCTCCGAGGGCCTGGTGGACCCGCGGGGCGTCACCGGCGGGGTGGCCGAGGCCCTCATCGCCACCGCGGTGGGCCTCTTCATCGCCCTGATCGCCCTGTTCGCCTTCAACTACTTCTCCCACCGCCAGGCCGAGGTGATGGACGAGATAGAGCAGCTTGGCACGCGCGTCATCGACTTCATCCGCCTCGAGGCCAAGGAAGGCACACCGTGAAGCTCCGCCCGCTACGCCAGCGCCGTCGGGGCCGCATCGAGATCATCCCGATGATCGACGTGATGTTCTTTCTGCTTGCCACCTTCATGCTGGCCTCGCTCTCGCTCCAAAACCTCCACTCGCTGGCCGTGAACCTCCCGCGTGGCCAGGCGGCCCCGCTGCCGGCGACGCGCTCCGTCACCCTCACCGTGACCCGCGTCGGAGAGATCCTGCTCGACCAGACCCCGGTGACGCTCGACTCGCTCGCGACCGCCCTCAAGCCCCTGCTCGGCTCGGGCGGCACCAGCGTGGTCGTGGCGGTGGACAGCGCCGCGCCCAGCGGGATCGTCGTGCAGGCGATGCTCAGGGCCCGCGAGGCCGGAGTCGAGCATTTCCTCTTCGCGGTGGCCCCGCCGAGGTAGGTCGAGCGCATGAGCGAGACGGCGACCCGGCTCCGGGACGATCCGTGGGAGCGGCTGCCGTGGCTGCTGCCGCTGGCTCTTCTGGTGACGATCCTGTCGCAGATCGGCTTTCTCTCCCTGCTGCGGCAGCCGGCGACTCCGGCCGCGGTGCCGAGGCCGGTGGATGTCCAGGTCGTCGAGCTCCCGGTGACGGTGAGCCCGCCGGTGGCCCGCCCGGCGCCGCCCGCGCCCCCGGCCCGGAGGCCTTCGCCCCCACCGAAGCCCAGGACGGAGACGTCGATCCCACCCCCGGCGCCGTCGCCAGCGGAGACACGGGTCGAAGCGCCGCGCGATCCCACGCCCGCCGCCGAAGCTCCGGCGTCGACTCAGGCGCCCGCGGCGGGGGTGACCGTGCCGGCCCCGGTCGGGACGACCACCACGGGCCCGACGACGCAGGCTCCGGTCGCCGCGCTGCCGCCCGGGAGAGGACCCCAGGGCCCACCGGCAGGAACGGACACGATGAGCGCTCGAGCGATCTACAAGCCGATGCCCGAGATACCCGAGTCTCTGCGGCACCGCACGGTCGACGTGGTCGCGGTGGCGCGGTTCCGGGTGACCGCCGACGGCCGCGCCCAGGTCGAGCTGACCGAGCCCACCAACGATCCCGATCTCAACCGCGCCCTGCTCGAGACGCTCAGGCGCTGGCGGTTCTTCCCGGCGATGCAGGCCGGCAAGCCCGCCGCGTCAACGATCGACATCCGCATCCCGATCTCGGTGAGGTAGGCTCATCGATGCGGCCAGGTGACTCCGCGGTCAGGGCGGCGAGGATTCTGCGAGCCATTGTCGTGGTCGGGCTCGTGATCTCGCTAACCTCTCCGATGGCCTGCGCCCAGGTCGACGAGGACGATCAGGCCTCCGCGGGGGAATGGATTTTCTTCGTCACGTTGACCACGATCGTGACCGCCTGTCTCGTGCTCCTTGGCTTCGTCTGGCACCGAAGGATGAATCCGTACACGCGCCTGCCATCGAGAGTGAGACCGAGACGTGCGAGGGGGCCGATTCGAAAAGGGCCACTCCACTAGGACTGGGGCGCCCGCCCCGTCCTAACGCGGAGCGGCAGGCGGCGTGCCCGCCGTCGGGCGGAATGCCCGCGCCGCCGTGGCCGGACCCGCCGCGGAAGCCGGCGATCTGGTAGCAATCCTGTCCTGGCACGGCCGATGCCATCGGATGCAGGAGTTGCGGCGTCGCGGCAGAGCGCGCCGGGAAGGGAGGCCGCCATGCACTGGGACGTTTGGTACGACCTGGCTGTCTTGGGAATGTCCGAGCTGAGCGAGAAGCTGGTCGAGGCGGAGAAAGCTCAGGCCCTGCCCGAGCCCGAGGCGGAGGAGCCGCCCGCGCCCGAGAAGCCCGCCTGAGTTCACGAGAAGTTCACGCGGGCGTGACACGCTTCCCGCGCCGCCGCCTACCCTGAGCACACCAGGTCCAATCCGGTGACAGGGAGGACGTGCATGCGGCGATGGATGGTCGTGATCGCGGTGGCGCTGACGGCGGCGGTGGCCGCGAACGGGTATGCCCAGACCCCGAGCGGCGACAAGATGAAGGACGACAAGATGAAGATGGAGCAGGGCGACAAGATGGA
>JBGOVO010000127.1:0-9539 GCA_041478145.1 Methylomirabilia bacterium | reverse complement strand
GGGCAGCTCGGCGACGGCGGCGGGGAGCCGGACCGCGGCGTCCATCTCGCCCGCGCGCCGCGCCTTGGCGAGCGCCCGGATCCGCTCCTCCGTCTCGAAGAGCGCGACGGACTCCTGGGTACGCAGCACCTCACCGAGGGCTTCGCCGAGCAGGTGGATGGTGGCCGAGAGATCCAGAGCCGGCCTCGGCCGCGTCAAGCCCCCGGGGGCGACTTGTGGAGCGCGCCGTCCTTCATGATCATCCGGATTGAGCGAAGGTCCTGCAGGATGGCGATGTCGGCGAGCGGATCGCCGTCGACCAGTAGGAGGTCGGCGAGGGCGCCCGGCTTCACCACCCCGAGCTCGCCCGGCTGCCCCATGATCTCGCCGCCGAGCCGCGTGGCGGCGGTGAGCGTTTCCATCGGCGAGAAGCCCAGGATCTTGACGAAGAGCCAGAGATCGCGCGCATAGGTGCCGTGGGGCGTGTAGACGAAGCCGTAGTCGCCGCCCGGCAGCACGCGGATGCCCCGCCGGCGCATGCGGCCGATGGTCTCGACCGAGACGGCCAGCTCCCGCTCGAAGCCCTGGGCCCGCTCCGGGGTCACGCCCCACTGGCCGTTGGCCTGGCTCAGGTTGTAGGTGATGCCGAGCGCGGGCGCCACGAAGACGCGGTCGCGCGCGGCCTCGAGCGCATCCAGCGCCCGCTCGTCGCAGTAGTTGGCGTGATAGATGATCTCGATCCCGTGCCGGATGGCCATGAGCACGGAGTCGCTGCTCCGGCAGTGCGCGCAGACGCGGAGCCCCCCCGCGCGCGCCACCTCCATGGCCGCCGCCACCTCCGCGTCCGACATCGGCGTCAGCTCCGACGTCCAGGCCGACGTGCCCAGATCACCGGAGAGGTTGAGCTTGAGCAGGTCCACGCCCTCGCGCGCGAGGAGGCGGCAGACGCGGCGGATGGCGTCGGGACCGTCGGCCACCCAGCAGAACGTGGGCGTCTCGTGATACGGCAGGTGGAGCAGGTTGCTGTCGCCGAGCCCGCCGGTCACCGTGATCTCGGGGCCGTTGGCGAGGAGCCGCGGCCCGGGCAGGCGTCCCGCGTCGATCTCGCGGCGCAGCACCACGTCCAAACGCGGCTTGGCCGCCGCCGCGGAGAGGGCGCTCGTGTAGCCCGAGTCGAGCATGGTGCGGGCGTTGCGGATGGTGGCGAGCAGGTGCTCCTCGGGGGGCAGGCGGGTGAGCTCGTAGGACACGACGTCGGCGAAGCTCAGATGCGCGTGCGGCTCGATCAGGCCCGGCATCAGCAGGGCGCCGCGGCCGTCGATCGTCGTCTCCGCCCCGCGCGGCGCGGCCCCGGGGGCGGCCGCGACCTCGGCGATCCGGTTGCCCTCCACGCGCACGGAGCCCGCGAACGGCTCGCGGCCGGTGCCGTCGAGGATCCGCACGTTGGTGATGAGGCAGCCCGTCATGTCGGCGGAGATTCTAGCACCGCGCGCCGGCGCGGGGCGGGCTAGAGGTACTGGCCGGGATCGCGCGGCCCCATGTCGCCGGGGCCCGGGGGCAGCCCGCGCCGCCGGCGCATCTCCTCGATCTCGGCGCGCGCCTGCATGTGCTGGGTCCAGAGCGCGGCCTGGATGCCCTGGAAGAGGCCCTCGAGCCAGCCGACGAGCTGAGCCTGGGCCAGGCGGATCTCGGACTCGCTCGGCCGGTCGCCGAGGGGCAGGGTGAGGGTGTCGAGCTCGTCCTGCAATTCCTTCGACACGCCTTCCTTCAGCGCGGTGAGCGCGCGCTCGTAGACCTCGCGGAGACGCTTGCGCCCGGCCTCGTCCGGCGTCGACTGGCGCACGTCCTGCAACAGCTCGCGGATCATCGACGCGATGCGGATCAGCTTGGCGGGCTGCTCGACGGCCGCCCCTTGCGCGGGGGCGGGCAGGATCATCGGCACCGGGGCCGATTCCTCGGGCGGCTCGTCCTCGTCTGGGTGGACCGGCATGGTCTCGATGCTACCACGCGGGCCGGCTAGGACTTCTTGCCGGGCCGTTCCGCCACCGGGTAGCCCTGCTTCTTCCACTCGGCGAAGCCGCCGTCCATCTCGACGACGCGCTCGAGCCCCATCTGCTGGGCCACGTCGGCGGCCAGCGCGGAGCGCCAGGCCCCGTTGCAGTAGAAGACGAACTCCTTGTCCGAGGCGAAGACGTCCTTGTGGTACGGGCTGTCGGGGTCGATCCAGAACTCGAGCATGCCGCGGGGGCAGTGGAAGGCGCCCGGGATCATGCCCTCCCGCTCCAGCTCGCGGACGTCGCGCAGATCCACGAACACCACGCGGTCCTGGCCGAGGCGGCTCTTGGCCTCCTCGAGGCTGATCGTCGTGATCCGCGACTTGGCCTCGTCCACCATCTGCCGGAATCCCTTGCGCTCGGTCTTCATGGTCTCTCCCGGGTCAGACTTCCAGATTCTCCTTGCGGACCGCCTCGTTGGCGGCGAGATCCGCGGGGGTGCCCTCGAAGACGATGCGGCCGTGGCCCATCACGTAGACGCGGTGGGAGATCTTCAGCGCGATGGTCAGCTTCTGTTCTACCAGGAGAATCGAGACGCCGCGGCGGGCGATCTCGTCGAGGAAGCGCCCCACCTGGGCCACCAGCATGGGGGCGAGCCCCTCGGTCGGCTCGTCGATGATCACCAGCTCCGGATCGCCCATCAGGGTGCGGCCCATCGTCAGCATCTGTTGCTCGCCGCCCGACAGCACGCCGGCCACGTTGTGCTGGCGCTCGCGCAGAAGCGGGAAGAGCTCGAACATGTCGTCGAAGCCCCAGCGCCCGAAGCGCCCCGCGCGCTTGAGCCCCAGCTCCAGGTTCTGGCGCACGGTCAGGGTCGGGAAGATCTGCCGATCCTCCGGCACGTAGCCGATGCCCGCGTGGGCGATCTCGTCGGGACGCAGGCCGACCAGGCTCTTGCCCTTCCAGAGGACCTCGCCGACGGGCTCCACCAGGCCCATGATCGCCTTGCAGGTCGTCGACCGGCCGACGCCGTTGCGGCCGAGCAGGCTCACGATCTCGCCCCCGCCCACCTCGAGGTTGACGCCCTGGAGGATGTGGCTCTTGCCGTAGTAGGCGTGGAGGTCCCGCACCGACAGCATCAGGCGATCCCCACGCCGCTGCCGGCGGCCGGCACCCCCAGGTAGGCATCCTGCACCGCCCGGTTGGCCCGGATCTCGGCGGGAGGGCCCGAGGCGATGACCTGGCCGTAGACCAGCACCGTGACCACGTCGGCCAGATCGAAGACCACGCTCATGTCGTGCTCGACCATGACGAGGGTCTTGCCCGCGGTGACCCGCCGGATGAGGGCGACCGCGTGGTCGGCCTCGCTCCGGCTCATGCCCGCGGTCGGCTCGTCGAGCAGGATGGTGTCGGCGCCGCCCGCGATGGTGATGCCGATCTCGAGGGCGCGCTGCTCGGCGTAGGAGAGCAGCCCCGCGGGCACGTCCCGCCGCGCTTCCAGGTTGACGTCGGCGAGGAGGCGGGCGGCCGCGTCGTTGAGCCCCCGCTCGCCGCCCAGCAGGTGCCAGAAGGAATAGCGGTAGCCGTGCGACCACAGGAGCCCGCAGCGGACGTTCTCGAAGACGGTCATGCGGGCGAAGATGGACGTGACCTGGAAGCTGCGCGAGAGGCCGCGCCGGTTGATCTCGTGCGGCTCCAGGCCGTCGATGCGCCGCCCGTGGAGCTCGATCGCGCCCGCCGACATCGGGAAGCGCCCGCTGATCAGGTTGAACAGCGTGGTCTTGCCCGCGCCGTTGGGCCCGATGATGGCGTGCCGCGAGCCGGCGGTTACGTCCAGGCTCACGCCCATGATGACGGCGGTGGGGCCGAAGCTCTTGTGCACGTCGGTCAGCCGGAGGCCCGGGGTGGCTCCGCGCGGGCTCG
The DNA here is from genome assembly GCA_041478145.1 of Methylomirabilia bacterium. GTDB lineage: Bacteria > Methylomirabilota > Methylomirabilia > Rokubacteriales > CSP1-6 > CAMLFJ01. The sequence continues at coordinate 5,643 of JBGOVO010000127.1, read as the reverse complement.
CCGTCGGACTCACGGGGGGCTCACGGAGGGGCTCACGGGCGTCCCCAGCGCCTTGATCTCCTCGGTCACCGCTCCCCAGGCGGCGCCGAAGCGGCGCATCTCGTGGCGGAGCCAGAGGCCGCCGGCGCCCAGCAGCAGGAGCGCCGCGAGCCAGGGCGTGCCGCTCCGGGGGTCGATGGTGATCCCGGAGAGAGTGAGGCTCTTGCCCTGCGCGGCCCCGACGCTGAGGAAGGAGCACAGCTCGATCACGAGCACGAAGCCGATCGCCACCAGGAGCCCGGGGACGATCAGCCGGACGTACGGCCCCGCGAGGCGCCCGAGCCGTCCCGCGCGCCAGATCGGCTGGTGCATCATGACGAGGCCCCCGATGCCGCCGGGCGCGAACGTGACCATCAGGATGAACAGCACCCCGGCGTAGACCAGCCACGAGTTGGAGAGCAGGCTCACCCAGCTCTGCAGCAGCACGATCAGCACCGCGCCGATCACCGGTCCCGCGAAGACGCCGACCCCGCCGATATAGGTGATCAGGAGCGCGTTGGCGGACATGGCGCCGCCCACCGTGTCGTAGGTGACGATCTCGTAGGTGAGCGTGTAGAGCGCGCCCGCGATCCCCGCGAAGAAGCCGGACAGCGAGAACTGGACGAAGCGGACCATCCGCGGGTCATAGCCCACGAACTGGGCGCGCTCGAAGTTGTCGCGGCAGGCATTGGCCATGCGCCCGAGCGGGGTGCGGGTGAGGAACAGCATCAGGACGATCGCGACGGCGGTCCAGGCGACGATCAGGTAGTAGACCTGGATCGGCGCCGCGTACGCGAGCCCGAACAGGCTGTGACCGGTCATCCGGTTGGTGCTCACCCCGCCTTCGCCGCCGAAGAAGGTCTGGAACATGAGGGCGCAGGACGTGATCAGCTCGCCGATGCCGAGGGTGATCATGGCGAAGGCGGTCGCGCGCTGCTTGGTCGCGAAGTACCCGAAGAGGATCGCGAAGGCGAGCCCGCCGAGGCCGCCCGCCAGGGGCGTCAGCTCCAGCGGCAGCCAGAACGCGCCGCTCTTCACCGAGTTCAGGGTGTGGGCGGTGACGTAACCGCCGAGGCCGAGAAAGACGGCGTGGCCGAAGGACAGGAGCCCCGCCTGCCCCATCTGCATGTTGTAGCTCAGCGCGAAGATGATCATGATGCCCATCTGGCTGAGCATCGCGACCATGAAGCCGGAGTGCCGGCCGGTGGTCCAGTTGTAGAAGAGCCACGGGACCGCCACCGCCACCGCCAGCGCGGCGAGCCACGGCCACTGCCGGCCGAGGAAGCCGGCGAGGCGGCCCGCGGCGAGCGGGCGCGCGGCGGTCTGGGCCAGGCCCTCGTTCATGTGTCGCGCGTGCCCATGAGCCCGCGCGGCTTGACCAGCAGCACGAGGATCAGCATCAGGTAGGGCAGGAGCGCGCCGACGCGGGGCAGCGGAATGGTCAGGAACTCGGCGAAGGGCGTGGAGGCGGTCACGTTGAGGCCGAGACGGGCGAGCAGATCCGCGAAGGAGATGTCGAGCACCACCGCGAAGGTCTGCACCAGGCCCATGATCAGCGAGGCGATGAAGCAGCCCGCGAGTGAGCCCAGGCCGCCGAAGACGACCACCACGAACACGATCGGGCCCATGGTGATGGCCATGGAGGGCTCGGTCACGAGGTAGTTGCCCCCGATCACCCCGGCGAGGCCGGCCAGCGCGGAGCCGCCCGCGAACACGATGGTGAACACGCGGGGCACGTTGTGACCGAGGGCGCCCACCATCTCCGGATGCGTCAGCGCGGCCTGGATGACGAGGCCGATCCGGGTCCGGGTCAGGAGCAGCCAGATGGCCACGAACATCAGCGCCGAGATCAGCAGCATGAAGCCGCGATAGGCGTGGAAGTTGGAGCCGTAGATCGTGAAGAGCGGGTGGTCGAGGACGGCGGGCACGCGGTAGGGCACGGGCAGCAGCCCCCACGCCATCTGCGTGCCCTTGTCGATGATGAAGGCGAGGCCGAAAGTGAACAGCAGCTCCGCGATGTGGCCGTTCCGGTGCACGCGACGGAGCGCGTACATCTCGATGACCGCGCCGAGGAGTCCGCACAGGATCGGGGCGACCACGAGCGCGGGCCAGAAGCCGATGAGGCGACTCACCGAGTAGGCGAAGTAGGCGCCCAGCATGTACATGCTGGCGTGCGCGAAGTTGAGCACGCCCATCATCGAGAAGATGAGGGTGAGCCCGCTCGCGAGCATGAACAGCAGCATGCCGTAGACGAGCCCGTTGAGCAGGGAGACGAGCAGGACTTCCATATGAAGATGCCGTTCCACACCTGCACCCTCGCCCCTCACCCTGCCCTCTCCCCGGAGGGGAGAGGGTGAGGGAGAAGGGGAGAGGGCCGGGGTGAGGGGGCGGTGTTCCCGCTCTTACGAGCTCGGGCGCTTCATGTTGCAGGTGTTCGGCTGATCGAGGTCCTTGGGCAGCACCGTCGTCTCCGTCTTCCAGCCGAGGCCCGTCTTCTCGGAGTCGTACTTCACGCCCTTGGTGAAGACGCCCACGAAGTACTCGCTCAGGATCTGATGGTCGGCCTTCCGCATCGTCACCTGGTGCCCGAGCATGTCGGTGATGGTCAGGCCCTCGAGGGCCTGGGCGAACTTGAGGGGGTCCGCGGAGCCGGCCTTGTTCATGGCCGCCTGGATGAACTCGAAGATCGTCCGGAACCCGGCCGCGTAGAAGTCGAAGTCGTGCTGGGCACGGAACTGTCTGGTCCAGCCTTCGGTGTCCGTCTTTCCGGTCTCGACCGCGATGTTCTCGTGGAAGGACATCACCGAGCGTACCTTGCCGTTGCCGGCGGGGCCGATGGCGGTGGCCCCGCCGCCCAGGTGCGCGTACATCGTGTAGTAGCGGATGTCGAGGCCCGAGTCCATGCCGCTCTTGATCAGGAGGGTCATGTCGGGACCCCAGTTGCCGGTGATCAGGGCCTGGGCCCCGGAGGCCTTGATCTTGGTGACGTAGGGCGAGAAGTCCTTCACCTTGCCGAGCGGGATCAGCTCGTCGCCCACCACCTTCACGTCCGGCCGGAGCTTGCCGAGGAAGGCCTTCATGTCGCGCTGCACGGACTGGCCGAAGAGGTAGTCCTGGTTCAGGAGGTAGACCTTGGTGACGTCCTTCGGAAGGGCCCGCACCATGGTCTCCGCTTTCATGCCCACGTGCGCGTCCATGCGGAAGTGCCAGTAGCTGCACTTCTCGTTGGTCAGCTCGGTGGCCACCGCGCCGCAGTTGACGTAGACGATGCGGTTGGTCGGGTTCCGCTCGTTGTGCTTGTCGACGCCCTCGATGAGCGCGGCCGCGATGTTGGAGCCCGAGCACTGCATGATCACCGGGATGTTCTGGTCGGTGGCGGACTTCAGGGCGAGCAGCGCCTCGGACGGCTGCGACTTGTTGTCGAAGGAGACCAGCTCGAACTTGCGGCCGAGGGCCCCGCCGCGGCCGTTGATGTAGTCGATGATGTACTTGAACTGCTGCAGGTTCTGGTCGCCGACCTGGGCGAACGGGCCCGAGAGGGGATCGGTGTACATGACCTTGATGGTGCCCTGGGCGGCCGCGCTGCCGGTCCAGAGGGCGAGGCCGATCGCCAGGAGCGTGGACGTGATCTGCTTGATCCGGTGGAGCATGGGTCCTCCTCTTTGAGTGGCGCCGGGCGCCGCCTTCCGATGTGTCGAGCAGGGCGAGGGTATCCCGCTGCTGCGGGCAAGTCAAAGGAGATAGTAGGATAGGCCTCATGCTCAACGTGCTCGTGACCATGCGCTTCGACCAGACCCAGCTCGACCGGCTGCGGGCCGTCTCGCCCGGGATCTCGGTGTCCCAGGCCGATCCCGAGGCGGCGGACTACGGCAAGACCGACGTCCTCTACGCGGGCGCGCCGCCGCGCGACCTCGCGCGCGCCCCCGGGCTCAAGTGGGTGCAGCTCCACATGGCGGGGGTGAATGCCCTCGCCGACCACCCGCTCTACACGAAGACCGCGCTGCCGCTCACCACCACGAGCGGCGTGCACGCCGCCACCATCGCGGAGTACGCGATGACCATGCTGCTGGCCCTGGCCCACCGCGTGCCGCGCATGGCGGAGTGGCAGGCGCGCGGCGGCTGGCCGCCGGACGAGCAGCGCTGGCCGCTCTTCGTGCCCACCGAGGTGCGCGGCGCGACGCTCGGCATCATCGGCTACGGCAGCATCGGGCGCGAGCTGGCCCGCATCGCCAAGTCCGCGTTCGCCATGACCGTGCTCGCCGGCAAGCGCGATCCCGCGCGGCGCGCCGACGACGGCTACTGCCTGCCCGGCACCGGTGATCCCGCGGGCGCGCTGCCCGACGAGTGGCTCGGGCCCGGGCAGCTCGGCACCCTGCTGGCCCGCTCGGACGTGGTCGTGCTGTGCGCGCCCCTCACCGCGGAGACGCGCCGGATGATCGGCGCGGCGGCGTTTCGGCGGATGAAGCGGTCGGCCTACTTCATCAACGTCGGGCGGGGCGCGAGCGTGGACGAGGCGGCGCTGGCGCAGGCGCTCCGCGAGAAGCGGATCGCGGGCGCGGTGGTGGACGTCTTCGAGCAGGAGCCGCCGCCCGCGGGCCACCCGCTCTACGGCCTCGACAACGTGATCCTCTCCCCGCACGTCTCGGGCTTCCTGCCGAGCTACGACGAGAAGTGCTCGGTGCTGTTCGCGGAGAACCTCCGGCGCTACCTGGCCGGCGCGCCCCTGCTGAACCTGGTGGATCGGACGCGCGGCTACTAGCGGGCTATCGGCGGGATTCCTCGGCCGTCCCGAGCGCCCCGGAGTGGACGGCGCGTAGCTCGACTAGGCCGCCGTCCGGCAGGGCGAGCATCGCCAGCGCGGTCGGCGAGATCTCGGCGCGCGGCCCCCGCCCGGGCAGGAGCGCGGCGATCCAGGCGCGCAGCGGGGCGCCTCGCGGATTCACCAGCTCCACCACCGCTCCCGCCGCCACCCCGAGTCGCGCGCCCGTACCCGCGTCGAGGCGCACGAGGCGCCCCCGCTCGGCCTCCAGATCCGGCGCGTGGTGGAGCGGGACCCGGGTCCGCGCGGCGCGGAGCGCCGCCCGCTTCGCCTCGGTGGCGGCGGCGTCCACCACGCCGTCACGGCAGACCACGCCGTAGTCGCGCTCCGCGCCCGCGGGCGTCACGTAGCCTTCCGCGAGGTCGGCGGCCACGCGCGCGGGATCGCGCGTGAGCGGATCGCCGAAGCCGCCGCCGCCCGAGCTCTCCATCAGCAGCACGTCGTCCGGCTCGAGCGGGAAGCCGCTGACCTTGCCGGGGAGGGCCGAGGGCTGGATCGGCCGGCCGTCGCGCCGCACCCAGAATCGGTTGGTGGCGCCGGCGGCCCCGCCGCAGACCCCGAACGGAGGGAGCACCGCCTTCTCCGCGAGCACGGAGAGGCGGCTGCCCGCCACCTGGATGCGGACTTCTCGAGTGAGACCGAGCCCTCCCCGCCAGCGGCCGGGGCCGCCCGAGTCTTCGCGCAGCGCGGTGCGCTCGATGCGCAGCGGGTAGAGCTGCTCCACCGCCTCGATGGGCTGGAGCGTGGTCATGTCGCTCTCGGTCCACGTGCGGACGGTGTTGCTGCCGTCCCCGCCGTCGAAGCCG
>JBGOVO010000408.1:0-3362 GCA_041478145.1 Methylomirabilia bacterium | reverse complement strand
GCGGCGCAGGCAACCCGGTAACGTCGAAGAGACCGCCGGCCTTCTCGTGCCACATCATCCGGGCGCGCGCGGCCGGCGCCGGCGGCAGGCCGCCGAGCGCGACCACCTGGGTGGCCGGGTCCCGCAGGATCGCGACGACCGACTGCTGGCTCCGGAGCTCCGCCTTGAGCTGATCGGCGTCGCGCCCCAGCACGTCGAGCCGCCTCTCGTAGGTCGACGAGACGGACCAGCCGACCACGATCGCGGCGAGGCCCGCGGCCATGGCCCCGCTCAGCACCACGGGCCAGAGCGCGCGGGCCAGAGTAGCTGTCACTCGCTCGCCCGACGCACCAGCCGCCGGGCCTTCAGCTCGTACCGCGGCAGGCTCTGTCCGGGCACCGGCACCGCCTCGACGCGGATGCCGAGGTCTACCCGGACGGCCTCTTGGACGGCGGCCACCACCGGACCGGCATTGCCGCTGACCTCGAGGAGCAGGCGCACCTCGTCGAGCTGGCCCCGCCGGTAGACTTCGATGAGGAATTCGTCGACGGCGGGGAAGCGCCGCACGATGCCTTCCAGCGCGGAGGGGAAGACGTTGACGCCGCGGACGATGAGCATGTCGTCCACGCGTCCCTGGATGCCGCCGTCGAGGCGGAGGAAGCCACGGCCGCACGCGCACGGCGTGCGGGCGACCCGGACGCGGTCCCCGGTCCGGTAGCGGAGCAGCGGCGAGCCGAGCCGGCCCAGGTTCGACAGGACCAGCTCGCCCTCGTCGGCGGGCCCGCCGGTGGCCGGATCGATCACCTCGGCGATGAACTCGGCCTCGTTGACGTGCAGGCCCGCCTGGGCCGCGCACTCGAAGCCGTAGGCGCCCATCTCGGTCATGCCCGCGTGGTCGTAGGCGCGGGCCCCCCAGGCCGCCTCGATCCGGGCCCGCACCGCGGGAATGCCCGCCCCCGGCTCGCCCGCGTGCACGGTGGCGCGGATGCCCAGCCGATCGAGCGCGACCCCGCGCGCGCGCGCGACTTCGGCCAGGTGCAGTGCGTAGGAGGGCGTGCAGCAGACGGCCGTGGCGCCCAGCGCCTCGATGGCAGCCAGCCGCTGCGCCGAGTCCTGCCCGCCGCCCGGAATCGCCAGCGCCCCGAGCGCGCGCGCGCCCTCGAAGCCCGCCCAGAACCCGACGAAGAGACCGAAGGAGAACGGGAAGAACACGCGGTCGCCCGGCCCGAGCCCCGCCGCGCGCAAGACGAATCCCCAGCAGCGCGCCCACCAGTCCCAGGACTCCTGGGTGTCGAGCCAGCGGAGTGGGGTGCCGGTGGTTCCCGACGTCTGGTGTACCCGCACGTACCGCTCGAGGGGATAGGACAGGTTCGTGCCGAAGGGCGGATGGGCCGCCTGATCCGCGACCAGCTCGCGCTTCTCCGTGAACGGCAGGCGCCGGAAGTCGTCCCACTTCCTCAGATCCAACGGCCCCTCCAGGCCAACCCGCTTCCACTGGTCGACGATGAACCGGTTGCCCGGGACCGCAGCCTCCGTCACGGCGGTGAGCCGCGCCCACTGATACTTCCGGAGCGCTTCGGGATCGAGAGTCTCGAGAGGCCTGTCGAGGAACATCGAGTCAGTTTCCGGTCCGCGGCAGACCGTAGCACGGGGCGCAATTAATGCGCAAGCAACCGCGCCCACTTTTCATTCACGCGGCCGTCGTCCCTTGACTAACGAGTCGTCAGCGACTAAGCTCCGCCCAATTCGCTTCGCAGTCCTACTCCGCGAGCGAATGGAGGCCGTGGATGCTGTGTGCGGAATGCCAGCAGGAAAGTCCCGCTGGCGCCAAGTTCTGTGGAGAGTGCGGGGCTCATCTCGCTCCGGCGTGTCCAGACTGTGGGACAGCACACCGTCCCGGGCAGAACTTCTGCTGGGCGTGCGGCACGCGAGTCCCTCCGCCCACGTCGGCCACCACGGCCGGCACCCCGGGCAGCCACATCCCCCGACACCTCGCCGAGAGAATTCTGACCTCCAAGGCGGCTCTCGAAGGCGAGCGGAAGCAGGTGACGGTTCTCTTCGCGGATCTCAAGGGATCCACGGAGCTCCTCGCCGACCGCGATCCCGAAGAGGCACGCAAGCTCCTGGATCCGGTGCTCGACCGGATGATGGAAGCCGTGCACTACTACGAGGGCACGGTGAACCAGGTGATGGGCGATGGCATCATGGCGCTCTTCGGCGCGCCCCTGGCCCACGAGGACCACGCGGCGCGCGGATGTTACGCCGCCTTGCGGATGCAGGAGTCGGTGAAGCGGTATGCCGAAGAGGTCTTCCGTTCGGTCGGGGTGCCGATCCACATCCGCGTCGGGCTCAACTCGGGCGAAGTCGTCGTGCGGTCCATCGGGAACGACCTGCACATGGACTACACGGCCGTGGGCCAGACGACCCACCTCGCGGCACGCATGGAGCAGATGGCCACCCCGGGCTCGGTCCTCATCCCGGGGACGATGCTGGGCCTCACCCGCGATGCGGTTGCCGCAAATCCCCTCGGCCTGCGGTCCGTCAAGGGGCTGGCCGCCCCGATCGACGTCTACGAGGTGACCGGGGCGAGCACGACCGGCTCGCGACGGCAGGCTGCCGCCACGCGCGACCTCACACGGTTCGTCGGGCGGCACACCGAGATGGCGACACTGCATCAGGCCCTCGAGCGCGCGGCCGCGGGACACGGCCAGGTGGTGGCGATCGCCGCCGAGCCGGGCGTGGGCAAGTCGCGGCTGATCCGCGAATTCCTGCACTCGGACGCGGCACAGGGATGGCGCATCCTGGAAGCCACCGGCGTCTCCTCCGGGAAGACGACGGCGTACCTGCCGCTGCTCGAGCCGCTGAGGACCTACTTCCAGATCGACACGCAGGACGACCCTCGCACGATCTGCGACAAGGTCACCGCGCACCTGCACACGCTGCAGGAGGACGCCTGGCCCTCGGGACCCGCCCTCCTGCAGGTCCTCGACGTGCCGGCCGACGATCTGCAGTGGCAGACGCTCGATCCGCTCCGCCGCCGCGAGCACATGCTCGACGCGCTCAGGCGGCTGGTCCTGCACGAGAGCCGGATCCAGCCGCTTCTGCTCGTCTTCGACAGCCTGCACTGGATGGATTCCCAGACCCACGCCTTCCTCGACGCCATCGTGCAGAGCCTCGCCGACAGCCGGATCTTTCTCCTCATCACCCACCGCCTGGAGTACCAGCACCCCTGGACGGAGACTCCCCACTACACCGGACTCCTCTTGAAGCCGCTGCCGGCGGACAGCGCCCAGCAATTGCTGGATCCCCTGCTCGGGAGCGACCCGAGCCTGCAGGCGCTGAAGGGCTGGCTGATCAGCCGGACGGAGGGCAACCCGTTCTTC
>JBGOVO010000432.1:0-3090 GCA_041478145.1 Methylomirabilia bacterium | reverse complement strand
CCAGGCCCAGATCCCGCGGCTCAGCGATCGCCGCTACCCGGCCTCGCTCGCCGGGCCCGGCTACCCGGGCGGCATTCCGATCGAGGACGAAGCCGACTTGGAGGAGATCTGCCGCCGCGAGCGGGTGGATCGCGTCGTGTTCGCGTACAGCGACGTCGCGCACGCGGCCGTGATGCATCTGGCCTCCCGGGTGCTGGCCACCGGCGCGGACTTCGGCCTGCTCGGTCCGCGCCGGACGATGCTGCAGGCTCGCGTACCGGTCATCGCGGTCTCGGCCATCCGGACCGGGTGTGGCAAGTCCCAGACGGCGCGATGGCTCGGACGATGGCTCCACGCGCGCGGGCATCGCATCGCGGTGCTCCGGCACCCGATGCCGTACGGCGATCTCGAGCGACAGCGCGTGCAGCGGTTCGCGCGGCCGGGCGACCTCGACGCCGCGCAGTGCACCGCGGAAGAGCGCGAAGAGTACGAGCCGCACCTGGCCGCCGGGCACCTCGTGTTCGCGGGGGTCGACTACGCGGCGATCGTGCGCAGGGCCGAGCGAGAGGCCGACCTGATCGTGTGGGACGGCGGCAACAACGACTTCCCGTTCCTGAGGCCGGATCTGCACATCGTCATGGCCGATGCGCTCCGGCCCGGGCAGGCCGACGGCTACCATCCCGGCGAGGCGGTGCTGCGCATGGCGGATGTGGTCGTCATCAACAAGGTCGACGCGGCCCCGGCCGGCAACGTGCGGGCCGTGACCGACGAGGTCCGCGCGATCAATGCGCGGGCCACGATCGTGACCGCGGCCTCGCCGGTTCGCCTGGATGACCCCGGGGCGGTGCGGGGCCGGCGGGTCCTGGTGGTCGAGGACGGGCCGACGCTCACGCACGGAGGCATGGCGTACGGGGCGGGGTATGTCGCGGCCACGAACGCCGGCGCGCGGGCCATCGTCGATCCCCGGACCTCCGCGTCACCCGGCGTGCGAGAGATCTTTGCCCGGTATCCGCACATCGGTCCCGTGCTCCCGGCCGTCGGGTACGACGGGGAACAGCTCCAGGCGCTCCGCGAGACGATCAACGGCGCCGCCGCCGACGTCGTGGTGGCGGCGACCCCGCTCGATCTGGCCGCGCTGATCGCGCTCGAGAAGCCCGTGGTGCGCGCCCGCTACGAATTCGCGGACGCCGGAGAACCCACGCTGGCGTCTCTCGTCGATGCGTTCCTGGCGCGGGGGATCAAGGGCTGGCACAATGAGGCGGGCGCAACCCAGTGGCGATGCGATACCGACGCTTGAGCTACCGCTACACGATGGTGGTCCGCTCCGGGCCCGGGTGGCCGCTCGGAGACATCTGGCAGAGCGATCGACTGCGCCCGCTCGCCCGGGTCGGCTGGCGGCCCGATGCGGACATCTACGAGACCGCGACCGCGATCGAGGTCATGGTAGACCTGGCCGGCGTCGACGAGGACGACTTCGAGGTCCAGCTCTTCGAGGATACGCTGGTCGTCGAGGGCCGACGCCAGCTTCCCTCCTGCCAGGAGGGGGCCGTGTACCATACCGCCGGCATCCGTCAGGGCCCGTTCCAAGTGGAGGTGCCGTTGCCGGCGCCCGTCGATGCGGGGCGCGTCGAGGCGCGCTACGACCGCGGCCTGCTCCGCATCACGCTGCCCAAGCTCGGGGGGGGCGGATGATGGTGGTTCAACCACCGAGCCCCGGCGGCTTCGTCGTCCCGGACGTGCTCCCGGTCTTGCCGCTTCGTGACACCGTCGCATTCCCGCTGACGGTGGCCCCGCTCGCGGTGGGACAGCCGCGGTCCGTCCGGCTCGTGGACGACGTCATGCGAGGCAACCGGCTCCTGGCGTTGGTGGCGCAGCGCGATGCCAGGACCGAGCCGGCGACGCCCGAGACTCTCTACCGGCTCGGTACCATGGGGATGATTCACCAGTTCGCCCGCGCGCCCGACGGTGGCGTCCGCCTGATGGTGCAGGGGATCGAGCGGATCAAGGTCCTCGACTGGGTCGAGACGGAGCCCTATCTCGTCGCGCGCGTCGAGGCGGCCCCGGATCAGGTGGTGCAGGCGACCGAGGTGGATGCGCTGCGGCGCGCGGCTGCGGATATTTTCCGCCGGCTCGTGGAGGCGTCCCCGGAGCTGCCCGACGAGCTCGGAGTGGCCGCGGAGAGTTTCACCGACCCCCGCCATCTCGTCTACTTCGTGGCATCGCTGGTTCCGCTCGATGTGCCGGTGCGCCAGGAGCTGCTCGAGATGGATCCGCTCACCGCCAAGCTCCGCCGGCTGGTGGACCTGTTGCAGCGCGAGCTGGCCGTACGCGAGCTGGGACGGAAGATCACCACCGATACGGAAGAGCGGCTGTCCAAGAAGCAGCGCGAGTACTACCTGCGCGAGCAGCTCCGCTCCATCCAGCGGGAGCTCGGGGACGACCGGGAAGGAGAGGGTCGGGCCACCGAGCTGCGGCGCCGCATCGAGGAGGCCGGCCTGCCCGACGAGGCACGGCGCGAGGCCGAGCGAGAGCTGGCCCGGCTGGCGGGTCTCTCGCCGTCCTCACCCGAGCACGGCATGATCGCCACGTACCTGGAGTGGATGGCGAGCCTGCCATGGAGCAAGCTCGACGGGGGGACGATCGACATCGGCCGGGCCCGGGCAGTCCTGGACGAGGACCACTTCGACCTGGAGAAGATCAAGGATCGGCTCCTCGAGTACCTGGCGGTCAAGAAGCTCCGACAGGAGCGGGGCCGCCGAGCGGGCGCTCCTGGGGCAGGTGAGTCGCGCGAGCCCATCCTCTGCTTCGTGGGGCCCCCGGGCGTGGGCAAGACGAGCCTCGGCCAGAGCATCGCCCGGGCGCTCGGCCGGCGGTTCGTGCGCATGTCCCTCGGCGGGGTGCGGGACGAAGCGGAGATCCGCGGCCACCGGCGCACCTACATCGGCGCGCTCCCCGGCCGCATCGTCCAGGGGATCCGCCGCGCCGAGGCGCGGGATCCGGTCTTCATGCTCGACGAGCTCGACAAGCTCGGGGCCGACTGGCGGGGGGATCCCTCGTCCGCGCTGCTGGAGGTGCTGGATCCGGCGCAGAACGACACGTTCGTCGACAACT
>JBGOVO010000311.1:0-4887 GCA_041478145.1 Methylomirabilia bacterium | reverse complement strand
TGACGGCAGCATGTCCGCGCGGGGCAGCGCGTACTCCATCAGTGTGGAGGACAGGAGCTGGCCGCTCTCCGCGTCGTATGCGCACGCTTCCCAGAGCGCTTGCCCCACCCCCTGCGCGATGCCGCCGTGCGTCTGGCCGTGCAGGATCATCGGATTGACGGCGCGGCCGCAGTCGTCCACGCTCGTGTAGCGGACGATCTCGACCACGCCCGTCTCGGGATCCACCTCAACCTCGCACACCGCCGTGCCATAGGGAAAGGACGGCACCGACATCGTCTCGTCGCTCAGGCCGTCGAGCGGCCCCCGGCAGTGCTCGGGCACATCATGCCGTAGCACCGCGGCGGCCACCTCGAACAGGTCGACCGAGCGGTCGGTGCCCTTCACCCTGAACCGGCGCGCCGAGAAGTCGACGTCGGTCTCCGCGGCCTCCAGGACCCAGGCGGCGATCCGCCTGCCCTTGGCCACGATCTGATCCGACGCCTTCGCCATCACGACCGCGGCGAGTCTCAAGGCGCGCGCGGAATGCGCGCCGCCGCCCACGACGGTGACGTCGGTATCGCCGGTGACCAGCTGCACCTGGGCCAGCTCCACCCCGAGCCATTCCACGACGAGCTGCGCGAAGCTGGTCGCGTGCCCCTGGCCGGACGAGAGCGTCCCCAGCACCACATCGACCGATCCACCCGGCCGCACCGTGATGTGCGCGCGCTCCCGGGGGAACCCGGTGTTCAGCTCAATGTAGCTGGCGACGCCGATCCCGCGATAGCGGCCGCGCTGGCGCGCCTCGGCGCGACGCGCCTCGAACCCCGCCCAGTCCGCGAGGCCCACCGCCCGATCGAAGGCGGCCGGGTAGTCGCCGCTGTCGTAGAGCGTGCCCACAGCGTTTCGGTACGGCATGGCGCTCGCCGGCACGAGGTTCTTCCGTCGCAGCTCGAGTCGATCGAAGCCGTGCCGACGCGCGGCGAGGTCGATCAGCCGCTCCGTCACGAACATGATTTCGGGGCGTCCCGCGCTCCGGTACGGCGTGGTCGGCGAGGTGTTGGTGACCACGGCCCGACCGCGGATCGAGACGGCTGGAATGCGGTAGACGGTGCCCGTCAGCGCCATGCCCTTGTTGAGCGGGTGGAAGGAGACGGCGTGCGCGCCGACGTTGCTGGTGTTCGTGGCTCGAATCGCGAGGAAGTGACCCTCGGTGTCTAGCGCCAGCTCGGCGCGCACCGCGAGGTCACGGCCGTGGTAGTCAGCGAGGAACGCCTCCCGGCGCTCACTGGTCCACTTCACGGGGCGCCCGACGCGTCGCGCCGCCCAGGCCACCAGCGCAAACTCGGGATAGCAGCTGTTGCGCGTCCCGAAATTCCCGCCGACGTCGCGCGCCAGCACGCGCACCGCGCGCTCCGGGACGCCGAGGGCGCCGGCCACGCCGGTCTGGGTGCGCCCGAGACCGCCGGCGCCCGCATGGACGGTGTAGCGGCCACTCGCCGGTTCCCAGACACCGACCGCGGCGCGCGGTTCCATCGGCACGCCGGTGATGCGGTGCACCCACGTCTCGAGCCGCACGATGTCGGCCGCGCGCCCGAACGCGGCGTCCACGGCCGCGTCATCGCCGGCCTCGGCATCCACGCAGACGTTGGACGGGAGGTCCTCATAAAGCACGGGTGCGTCGGGAGCGGCGGCGGCGAGGCTTCCCGTCACCGCGCGCAGCGGCGCCCAGTCAACGGCGAGGCATTCGGCGCCGTCCCGCGCGGCCGCGGGCGTCTCGGCAATGACCATGGCCACCACCTCCCCCACGAAGCGCACGCGGTCGGCCGGGATCGGCGGGTGCGGGGCCATGAAGGACACGTCGCCGGGCCGGATCATCTCCTCGTGCGGATTCCCCGGCATCGGGCTATGGGTGAGTGGCTTCATCCCGTCGGCGGCGGCGTCCTCACCGGTGAGCACCGCGATCACCCCCGGCGTGGCGAGCGCCGCCGCGGGGTCGATGCGCCCGATACGCGCGTGGGCGTGCGGCGAGCGCACGAAACACGCGTAGGCCTGGCCGGGCAGGTTGACATCGTCGCTGTAGCAGCCCGCGCCGACGAGGAGGCGCGCGTCCTCCTGGCGCAGGACCGGCTTGCCGAATCCCTCGCGGGCCGAGCGGGCTCGCGACTGGAGGAAGGACATGCGAGCGCCGGGTCAGGATGGCGGGTGGCGCTGGATCCCGTGCATCACCACCCCGTGGGACACGGCCGTGCCGTCAGGCGCCCTCCACTCCGCTGCCGTCAGGACGCGCACGTCCCTAGGCCGGCGAAGGGCCTTGCCGCGCGCCAGTGACCCGACGCGCCAGCCCTCCCTCACCTCGGCACGCCGAGCGACGAGCGCCATGATCACGTGTCGCAGCTCGGCGGGCACGTGCTCTCGGTCAAGAACGGCGACGCCGGACGAACTCGATGACTTGCTCGGCATATCCCTGTTTCGGTGGGGCCAGTATACGCGGAGAGCGATGCAGCGCCACCCAGGTGTTCGGCCGTGCCACCGCAAGGTCGGGCAGGATGACGCGGCCCCGAGGCTCTGCTAGGCTGTGACGTTCAAGCTAATTGTTGAACAGGTTCGGATGCGATCCGAAGCTCGCACAGGCGCTCGGCTGGGGTCCTGCCTCGAAGCGCGAGGTGGAGGCGGCGATGGTTGTATTCGTGCTCCCATTGGCGGAGCTTCCGGGCGAGCTCGGCGGGGTTCCGGAAGAACACGCGCCGGTAGAGTCCGTCCTATGGCTGCGCTCGACTTTCCCATTGGCCTGGGGGCAGCCCCGCGGAATCTGCCGGTGGGTCACCCCGAGATCCCGTAGGTGCCAGGTGAAGTCGGTCCCAAACTCCGAGCCATGGTCCGTCTGGATGCGCTGGATCGCCATCGGCAGACGCCGCCGCACTTCCTCGACGAACTCGGTGGCCGATTTGATGGAGTTCTGGGCATAGACCCGGAGCACGCGATACCGGGTGGCCTCATCGATGGCCGTGAACTGATAGAAGCGGCGGCCGCCGACTTTAAGGTGCTTGACATCGGCCTGAACCGACTGCCCGGGACGTGGATCTCGCGCCGGCGTCGGGGGCCTGGGCGATAGCGTTTCAAGGGCACCCGGGGGACCCGATGCTGCTTCAAGATCCGCTGGATGGTAGGAGGAGAGACATAGACCTGGTGGTACCGCTGCAGGAAGAGACTGATCCGGAGGGGTCCGTACGGCGGACCTGTAGGATCAGGGCGACGATGTGTGCGGGTGTCGTGAAGGGGTGGTGGCGAGGCCCTCGAGGACCGTCGCGAAGGCCGACTAGGCCGTCTTGGCGATACCGGTCACGCCAGATGTAGAAGAGGCTCAGTGAAATCCCGAAGAACCGGCAGGTCTGGCCTGTTCGACCCAGGGCGGCACCCGCGCCGACATGATCGCGGCGGGCAGGGGGGTGGCGAAGCTCAGGGACCAACAATCGGAGGAGCGCGATGACGAGAACCGTGTGGATCACGAACGCGGACTGGGTGGTGGCGTGGGATCCCTCGAACCGGCGCCACGCCTATCTCGAGCACGGCGACGTGGTCTTCGCCGGCAATACCATCACGTTCGTGGGCCGGGGCTACCCGGGCGCCGCCGACGAGACAATCGACGGCCGGGGCCTGATGGTGATGCCGGGGCTGATCGACGTCCACGCGCACCCGGGTCACGAAGCGAGCTATCGCGGCATCCGCGAGGAGCACGGCGTTCCCGAGATGTACATGTCGGGTCTGTTCGAGCGCGCGGGCGCCTACTGGCCGGACGACGAAGGCAGGCTCGCCTGCGCGGAGGCCGCCTACTGTGAGCTGCTCCTCTCCGGCGTGACCACCCTCGTCGATATCTCCGGCGACTACCCGGGCTGGATCGAGCTGATCGCCCGGAGCGGGCTGCGCGGCGTGCTCGCCCCCAGCTACGCCTCGTCGCGGTGGGTGGTGCGCCGCTCCCATCTGCTTGAGTATGAATGGAACGAGCCGGCCGGCCGGCAGAAGTTCGAGGCGGCCCTGCGGCTCTGTGACGAGATCGCCAAGCATCCGAGCGGGCGGCTATCCGGCATGATCTCGCCCGCGCAGATCGACACCTGTACGGAGGAGCTCCTGCGCGACAGCGTCGCGGCCGCGCGCGAGCGCGACCTGCCCTTCACCGTCCACTGCGCCCAGGCGGTGGCCGAGTTCTACGAGATGGTGCGCCGTCACGGCATCACCCCCATCCAGTGGGCGCACCAGATCGGCCTGGCCGGCCCCGGCACTATCCTCGGCCACGCCCTCTTCATCGACGAGCATTCATGGCTGCACTGGTGGTCGCGGAAGGATATCGCGCTCATGGCCGACACGGGCACCTCGGTGGCACACTGCCCGACTCCATTTGCCCGCTATGGCCATACGCTGCAGGACTTCGGCAAGTATCGACGCGCCGGGGTGAACATGGGGATCGGCACCGACACGGTGCCCCAGAATCTGATCGAGGAGATGCGGTGGGCCACCGTCCTCGCGCGGATCTCCGCCGAGGACATCCGCTCCACCGAGATGGCCGACGTCTTCCACGCCGCCACCGCGGGCGGCGCGCAGGGCCTTCTCCGCGACGATCTCGGACGGCTCCTCCCCGGCTCCAAGGCGGACCTCGTGCTGGTCGATCTGCGCAACCCGTGGATGATGCCGGCGCGGGATCCCCTGCGCTCGCTCATCTTCCACGCCGCCGATCGCGCGGTGCGCGACGTCTACGTCGACGGCGAGAAGGTGGTGGCAAACGGGCGCGTCCTCACCCTGGACCAGGCCGGCGCCCTCGAGCGGCTGACCGCGGCGCAGCAGCGAATGGAGGCGAGCGTGCCCGAGCGCGATGCCCGGCACCGCCGCTCGGCGGAGATCGCCCCGCTCAGCCTG
>JBGOVO010000057.1:0-14530 GCA_041478145.1 Methylomirabilia bacterium | reverse complement strand
GGAGGACGCGGCGAAGGCCGTCGCCGAGGAGATCGAGCGGAGCGGGGGCCAGGCGCTCGCGATCCGGGCCGACGTCTCCAAGTCGGCGGACAACCAGGCGGCGGTGCAGCAGACGGTGGCGCGGTGGGGACGGCTCGACGTGTTCTACGCCAACGCGGGCGTGCCCCAGTTCCCGACGGCGGTGGAGAACGTGGACGAGGCGGTGTTCGATCAGATCATGGCGGTGAACGTGAAGGGCGTGTTCCTGGCCGCCAAGCACGTGATGCCGGTCTTCAAGCAGCAGAAGAGCGGCGTGCTGCTCATCACCGGCTCGACGTCGGGCATCCGCCCGCGGCCCGGCGTGCAGTGCTACTCGGCCTCGAAGGGGGCGGTGCACACCATGGCCAGCAGCCTCGCCATCGAGTTCGCCGCCTTCGGCGCGCGGGTCGTCGCCATCGCGCCGGTGGCCACCGAGACTCCGATGCTCGCCACCTTCATGGGCAAGAAGCAGGTGGACGAGGAGGGCATGACCCGCTACCGCGGCACGGTGCCGCTCGGGCGGCTCAACAAGCCGGAGGATCTCGCCCGCGCCGCGCTGTTCCTCGCCTCCGACGAGGCCGCGATGATCACGGGCAGCGTGTTCCCGGTGGACGGGGGCCGGTGCATCTAGCTCTCACTCTCCCCCCTCTGGGGAGTGGGTGGGAGTTTGGGTCACCGGGGGTCCGGTCTGTGGGTTGGGCGTGATTGAAGGCGCGCTCTTGTTTGTATGCGGGGGCCCAGAAATGGCCCCCGCACTCCCCCAATGGCGGACAAGCGTTCCGAGGCGCGCATGATCGTCACTCCGCTCGCCGCTGAGTCGCTCGGGGTCCGGTCGATGGCGACGTATGTCGAGTGCGGGGAGACGCGGGTGGTGGTCGATCCGGGGGCGATGCTGGCGCCCAACCGGTTCGGCCTGGGGCCGGCCGACGAGGAGTGGGAGGCGCTGCGGCGCGCCAACGATCGGATCTCGGCCTACGTCACCCGGGCCTCGATGGTCTTCGTGAGCCACTATCACGAAGAGCACTTCCGCTACGATCCGGCTCTGTACGCGGGTCGCCGCGTCTGGGCCAAGGATCCGAAGCGGCACATCGAGGGCCGACAGGCGCAGCGCGCGGCGACGCTGTGGCGCGCCCTCGCGGGGCCCGGCCAGCCGGACGCGGCGGAAGGTCGCCGGCTCGAGACCGCGGACGCGGTGCTCCAGGCGTCCCCGCCGCTCAGTCACGGGCCGAACGGGACCCCGCTCGGCTACGTCGTCGCGCTGACGATCGAGGACCGGCGCGAGGGCACGCGCTTCGTCCACGCCTCGGACGTGCAGGGGCCGCTGTCGCCGGTGGCCGCCGCCTATCTGGCGCGCCAGCGTCCGACGCTGCTCTACCTGTCGGGTCCGCCCGCGTATCTCGAGTCGCAGCTCGGCGCCGACCTCATCGACCGCGGCATCGAGCACCTGCTGCGGATCGTCGATCAGACCGGCTGCCGGGTGATCCTCGATCACTACGCGCTGCGGGACGCCGCGTACCCCGAACGCTTCCGCCGGCTGTGGGAGACCGGCCGCGTGGTCACCGCGGCGGGATTCCTCGGCCTGGGCGACACGCCGCTCGAGGCGCGCCGCCTTGAGCTGTGGACGGGTCGGCGCAAGCCGCCGATGCCGGTGCGGCCGTCACGGGCTCGGGGTGCGGCCGAAGGCGGTGCGGCGCGCCCGGGGGCGCGGGCCACCGTCAACGCCCGCCCGCGGCTCCCGCGGGTGCGAGGAGGATGACGCGATGAGCGCAGCCGAGACACCAGGGGTGGGGGATCCCGCGCCCGACTTCACGTTGAAGACGATCGGCCTCAAGGACGTCAGCCTCAAGAGCTACCGCGGCAAGAACGTGGTGCTGCTCTTCTACCCGCTCGACTGGACGCCCGGCTGCTCCACCTGCATGCCCGCCTTCGACCGGCGCATCAGGGATTTCGAGGCGACGCAGACCCAGGTGCTGGGGATCAGCACCGACAGCCCATTCAGCCACGAGGCCTGGGCGAAGTCGGTCGGCATCTCCAACTACCCGCTCCTCTCGGACATCCACCGGACCACCAGCCGGGCCTACGGCGTCTACTGGCCGGACTGGAACGCGAACGTGCGGGCCACCTTCGTGATCGACAAGCAGGGCACGATCCGCGTCGTCGAGCGCTACGGCAAGGGCGAGCTGCCGAATCCGGACAAGATCCTCGCCGAGGTCAGGAAGCTGCCCTAGGGGCGAGCGGAGCCTGCGTCGTGAGGGCGACGCCCAGCAGCACGAGCGCGCCGCCCCCCACCTCCGGCCACTCGATGGCCTCGTGCAGCATCACCCACGCGAGCAGCACGCCCACCACCGGCTGCAGGTTCATGAAGATCGCGGCCCGGCTCGGGCCGACGGCCTTGACGCCCTCGTACCACCACACGTGCGCGACCGCGCCCAGGAAGGCCTGGTAGAGGACCACCAGCCACGCGGTCTGCGAGGTGAAGTCGGGCCGGGGAAAGAAGGGCGCGGCCACCAGCATCATCGGCAGCAGCATGGCCGAGCCCAGGATGTAGGACGCGGTGGTGGCCACCGCCGGGGAGTGCACCGCGAGGACCTGCTTGCCGTAGATCGTGTAGGCGCTCCAGCCCACCTGCGAGATCACCAGGATGAAGTCGCCGGGCAGGAGCTCGAGATGGGTGATGGCGCGCCAGCTCCCGCGGGTGATGACGAGGAGCACGCCCGCCATCGACGCGGCCACGCCGGCCCACTGGCGGCGGCGCAGACGCTCCCTCAGATAGAACCGCGCGCCCAGCGCCACCATCACCGGGGTCGCGGCCTGCAGGACGGCCGCGTTGGCCGCGGTGCTCAGCGCGATGCCGAGATAGGTGCCACCGGTGGAGACGAAGAGGCCGGTGAAGCCGAGGAACGCGAAGGTGCGCAGGTCGGCCCAGCGGAGCTCGCGGAACTCCTCCCAGCCGCGCCGGAAGAGCAGCACGGTGAGGAACGCGGAGGCGAGCGTGCAGCGCAGGGCCACGAGCACGTAGGGCGGGAAGTAGGCGAGCGCGAGCTTGGCGAAGGCGGGATACGAGCCCCAGAGCGCCGAGATCAGGGTGAGGGCGAGATACGCTCGCGTTTGACCGGCTTCGGGCACCCGCCTATGATAGCGCGGCCACCATGCCGGACTACATTCTCGAGCGTCGCGTGTGGCTCCCGCGGCCCCGGCCGGAGGTGTTCGACTTCTTCGCGGATGCGCGCAATCTCTCGCGCGTCCAGCCCGCGTGGGCGCGCCCGCGCTGGCTCGCGCCACCCCCGGCCCGGCTCTCGGCCGGCGCCGTCCTCGACTTCCGCGTGCGGGGGCTGCCCGGCGCCTGGCGCCTGATCGTCCGCGAGTTCGACCCGCCGTATCGCTTCGTGGATGCGCAGCTCCGGGGCCCGTTCGCGCGCTGGGAGCACCGGCACCGGTTCGTGGAAGGCCCCGAGCGGGACGAGCCCGGTGCGCCGTCCGGCACGTGGGTGGAGGATCGCGTGACGTACCGGCCGGCGCTGGGCGCGCTGGGCCGGATCGCGCACGCGCTCGGCGCGGGCCGCCGGATCCGGCAGCTCTTCGACTACCGCGAGCGCCGCTTGCGCGAGCTCTTCGGAGCGCGCTAGGGGCGGGCCGCGGTCAGGCGGCCGCGGGCAGCTCGATGCCGAGGGCGGCCAGCCGGGGCCGCACCCGCTCGGTCAGGAGGCCGATGCGCGCCAGGTTGTTCACCATGGAAGCGTGCATGTCCCGCTTGAAGTACTTCCGGTAGACCGCGTAGTCGTTGCGGGCGGCCACGTCGCGCCGGTACGCCTTCGCCTCGTCGATCTGGGCCCGGGAGAACCCGACGTCGCGGTAGGCCTCCAGCGGAAAGAATCCGGTCAGGACCTTCTCCAGCGCGAGACAGGTGAAGTCCTCCATCTCGCGGCGCTCGGCGTCGGATGCTTCGCGCACGATGTCGGGCAGGGCGAGCATCCCGAAGCCCATGTGGCGGGACTCGTCCTGCAGGATGCGGGTGCAGACCTGGCGGAGCAGGGGGTCGTGGGCCGCCTCGCCCATCATCTTGAAGATGGCGACCGCGAAGGTCTCGGCCACCAGCTGGAGCGCGATGGTCTTGATGTACCACCGCTTGTCGGTGAGGATGGCGTCGAAGAGGACCCGCTCGTTCTCCGGCATGGGGTAATGGGTGCCCCCGAGGCGGGTCTGGATGTAACGCTCCAGGACCTCGTTGTGCCGCGCCTCGTCCATGACCTGGGTGGCCTGGAAGAACTTCTGATCGGTGCCCTGGACGATGTCGACCATCTGGCTGCAGGCCAGCATCGCGCCCTGCTCGCCGTAGACCAGCACCGACAGGCGCCACGCCGCGATGCGCCGGTTCAGCTCGACCCGGTCCCGCTCCGAGAGGCGCGACCAGATCGGGCTGCCGTAAATGTCCACCAGCTCGTCGGCGAGCACGCGCCCGTCGGAGGGCTCGGGGGTGTCCCAGGCGATGTCGCGGCTCGCGTTCCACTGGTCGCGCTTGGCCTTCTCGTAGAGGCCGCGCATGTCCTCCGCCTGCACCGAGTAGTCGAACTCGAAGACCGTCTCGATCGTGCCGGGGATCACGCGGCGCTCCATGGTCACCTCCTGGGAGTCACTGAAAACCGGAGAGTATGGTTTCTATACTGTCTGGTTTTTAGCACGAGCGTCGAAGGGGTGTCAAGTAGACTGGGCCCGATGAACGCGAGGCGCCGAACCGCCCGGGCCCAGATCCTGCGCGCCGCCGCCGACCTCTTCCGGGAGCGCGGCTACCAGGCCTCGACGGTGGACCACATCGCGGCCCGCCTCGGCATGTCGAAGGCGTCGCTCTACACCCACTTCCGGGCCAAGGAGGAGATGCTCGCCGCCATCTCCCGGGAGACCATCGAGGCGTTCACGCGGGACCTGAGCCTCGTGCTGGGCTCCCGCCTCAGCGCCGAGGACAAGCTGCGCCGGATGGTCCGCCAGCACGTGCAGTTCGTCATCGCCAACCGCTCCTTCCTGACCGTGTTCTTCGGCGAGGAGGCGAACCTGCCGCCCCGGTTCGTCCGCGCGCTCGCGGCCCAGAAGGACCGCTACGACAAGGGGGTGGAGCGGATCGTGGTGGACGGGATCCGGAGCGGGGTCTTCCGCGACGTGCCCCCCCGGCTCGTGGTGTTCGCGGTGCTCGGCATGGTCAACTGGGTGCACAAGTGGTACAACCCGGCCGGCCGCTGGAGCGCCGAGGAGATCTCGGCGGCCTTCCTCTCGCTCATCGAGGGCGGGCTGCTGCGGCAGAAGCGCCGCGGGCCCGTGCTGAGCGGTCGGCTGCGCCGGCTCGAGCGCGAGCTGCATGAGGTCGCCCGGCAGCTCGACGCCTGATCTCCTGGGCGCCCACATGTCCATCGCGGGGGGACTCTCCCGTGCGCTGGAGCGGGGGCGGGAGGTCGGCTGCTCGGTCGTCCAGATCTTCCTCAAGAATCAGCGCCAGTGGGCGGCCCGGCCCTACACGGACAGCGAGGTGCGGGAGTTCCGCGCGGCCTGGAAGGCCACCGGCGTGCGCGTGGTCTTCGCCCACGCCAACTATCTGATCAACCTGGCGACCCCGGTGGCCGCGGAGTGGCGCCGGGCGGTGGACGCCTTTCACGACGAGCTGGAGCGGGCGGAGGCGCTGGGGCTGCCCTTCGTGGTGATCCATCCCGGCTCGCATCGCGAGGCCGGGCTGGACGAGGGCATCCGCCGGGTGGCGCGGGCCATCGACGTGCTGCACGACCGGACGCGCGGCCAGCGCGTGCGCATCGTCCTGGAGAACACGGCGGGCGGCGGCGCGACCATCGGCCGGAGCTTCGAGGAGCTGGCCGCGGTGATGGGCGCGGTGCGGGAGCCGGATCGGGTGGGGGTGTGCCTGGATACGTGCCACCTCTTCGCCGCGGGCTACGACATCCGCACCCCCGACGGCTACGAGACCACGATCGCGCGCTGTCGGCGGCTGCTCGGCCTGCGCCGCGTGCGCGCCTTGCACCTGAACGACGCCAAGCAGCCGCTCGGCTCCGGCCTCGACCGCCACGAGAAGATCGGACGCGGCCATCTGGGCGTGGAGCCCTTCCGCCGGCTCATGAACGACCGGCGGTTCGCGCGGGTGCCGATGGCCCTCGAGACGCCGAAGGACCCGGAGCCCCGCGCCGATCGCGAGGCGCTCGCCTTGCTGCGAGGCCTCCGCCGCGGTCCCCGCCGGTAGGCCGGCCGCGGCCTACCGGGAGTGGTGGACCCCCGTGCGGGGGCAGCCCGCGCGGACCGGGCACGTCGAGCAGCGGGGCGAGACGGGCAGGCAGATGTTCTGGCCGAACGAGACCAGCAGGTCGTTGTAGCCGATCCAGTAGCGGCGGGGCAGGGTCCGACGCAGCGCCATCTCGGTCTCCTCCGGGGTGCGCGTCTTCACGTAGCCCCAGCGGTTCGAGATGCGGTGCACGTGCACGTCCACGCAGATGCCGGGCTTGTTGAAGCCCTGGGTGACGACCAGGTTGGCGGTCTTCCGGCCCACTCCCTTGAGGGTCAGGAGCGCGTCGATGTCGTCGGGCACCGCGCCGCCGAACCGCTCGAGCAGATCGCGGCTCACCTCGCGCAGCACGCGCGCCTTGGTGCGGTAGAAGCCCACCGGGTAGATGGCCCGCTCGATCGTGCGCGGGGAGAGGCGTCGGATCCCGTCGGGGGTGTCCGCGAGCGCGAAGAGCCGCGCCGCCGCCGGCCCCGTGGTCTCGTCCTTGGTGCGGAGGGACAGGAGGCAGGCGATGAGCACGCGGAACGGATCCGGCCAGTGCGCCGCGACCTCGGCCAGCGCGGTCGTCCGCCAGGCGGGGGCCTCGCGGCGAAGACGTCGGATCGTGTGCCCGATGCTCACGAGCGGCCCGGGAGCGAGTCCAGCCGGGCGCGCGCCTCGCGCGAATCCTTGAGCGTCCCGTCCGCGGTCTCCATCCCGCGCCGGACCTCCGGCAGCAGGAAGAGGGAGCGCAGGACGCCCTTGGTCTGGCCCCAGCGCCCCGCATTGGTGGCGTACCAGAAGTGGGCCCGGGCGTTCTTCGGTGCCGCCTCCGCCGCGCGCCTGGCCGCCTGGCGCCCCTGCTCGTACGCCTCGAGCTTCTCGTCCGGGCTCTTCGCGCGCCCGTCGCGGTAGAGGAACGCGATCTGGGCCAGGGCCCGCAGATTGTCGACGTGGGGGTCGGTCCGGGCCGCCGCGGCCATGGCGGCGCGCAGCGTGTCGATCCGGGCGGGGTCCTCGTGGTAGCGCCGCGCGAGGGCGCGCACCTCGGCGGCCCGCGGCGACTGCGCCCACACGGCGGCGGCCGTCGCGCCACCCAGGACGATCGCCGCGCGCGCGCGCATCGCGACCGATGCTAGAGGGCCCGGGGCCGGGCTGTCAATCGCGCACCGCCGCGTCTTGCGATGTCGGCGCGCCGCCTATATGGTAGGGCGCGATGAGGCTCCTGCCGGCTGCCGCGGTGCTGCTCTGGCTCGGGGTGATGGCCTTCTTCGCGGGGATCGTGGCGCCCGCTGCGTTCGCCACGCTCGACCGCGAGGCGGCGGGCCGTTTCGTCAGCGCGGTGTTCCCGCGCTACTACGGCCTGGGCGCGGCGCTGGGCGGTCTCGCGCTGGCCGCTCTCATGGCCCGGCTCCTGCTCGGCCGCGGCCGGCCCGGGGAGTGGCTGCCGCTCCTGCTGCTGCTCGTGATGCTCGCCACCACACTCTACGCCTGGCTCGTCGTGCTGCCCGCGGCCCACGCCGCCCGCGAGGCGCTGCGCCAGGTCGCCCCGGTGACCGGCGCCGTCTCGGCCGAGGCCATGGCCTTCGCGCGGCTCCACCGGCTCTCGGGGGTCCTCAACGGAGTGACCATGCTCGCGGGCGTGCTGTTCCTCGCCGTCCTGGGGGTGCGCCGATGACGCGAGCCTTCGAGCCGCTCGGGATCGACCACGTGGTCCTCCACGTCCGCGACCAGGCCGACTCCCGACGCTTCTACCTGGAGATCCTCGGCTGCACGCTCGACCACGTCAACGAGCGCATCTCGCTCGTGCAGCTCCGCTTCGGCGAGCACCTGATCGATCTCCTGCCCGGCGAGCGAGACAAGGGCGGGGGCCTGGACCATTTCTGCTTGTCGATCCGCTGCCGCGACCTCGCCGGGGTCCGCGACGATCTGCGGGCGCGCGGGGTGGCCGTGGAGGGCGACATCGTGGAGCGGCGCGGGGCCTTCGGGAGTGGGCCCTCGCTCTACATCCAGGACCCGGACGGCTACCGGATCGAGCTCAAGCCCCGCTGACCGCCAGGGTCAGCAGGGAGCGGACGAGCCGCTCGCTGGGGACGGCGCCGCCCTCGGTGGCGGCCTGGAGCAGGCAGCCCTCCGCGGCGCCCACGACGACCGCGGCCACCGCTCCCGCGTCCAGATCGCGGCGAAAGCCGCCCGTCCGGACGCCCTCCGCCAGGATGTCCTCGATCGACAGGCGGATCTGCTCGCGCTGCCAGGCCAGCGTGAGGCGGGACTGCTTGTCGTGGCGCGCCCGCGCCCAGCCGGTCAGGAATAGCCCCGAGAAGTCGGGGTCGCTCGCCCCGTAGGCCGCGAAGAGGATCTGCATGGCGCTCTCGAGCTTCATGCGCGATGAGCCCGCGCCGAGCGCCACGCGCGCCAGCGCCGCCACGATGGGCCGGCCGCGCTGCTCGACCTGGGTGGCGGCGGCCCCGGCCCCCGCAGGCGCGGGCGGCGGCGGGCCGGCCGGGGCGCGCGCCGCGGTCGGGCGCCGTCGGCGGGGCCGGGGAGGGCGGCGGCGACGGGCGGGCTTGCGCTTCCTCACATCGGGAAGGTCAGTTCCCGGAGGACACGAACTGGAACGACTCGATCTCCACGCGGTAGCGGCGCTCGGAGCCGGGGGAGGACAGGCGCACCTCGAACGGGCTCGAGCCCCGGGACGGCACGACTCCGAAGACGAAGGCGCGGCCGCGGCTCACGACGTGGCCGTTCTCGTCGAAGCCCTCCACCCCCACGATCACGCGCTCGCAGCCCGCGTTGCTGCCGTTGCGCACCTCCCCGTAGACGAGCAGGCGGCCGCTGCCCACGCGCTCGGTCGTGAAGCTCACGGTCAGGCGCGACGAGGACTGGGGGGTGTAGATTTGCGATTCGGCGCCCGTGGACAGCGTGGCGAGGATCCAAGCCGCCAGCAGGAGCAGGCGAGCGGTCATTCGTATCTCAGGGCATCGATGGGGTTGAGTGAGGCCGCCTTGCGCGCCGGATAGAAGCCGAAGAAGACGCCCACCGCGGCCGAGAAGCCGAAGGCGATCAGGACCGCCTCGATCTGGAGGAGCGTGCGCCACTCCGCGAAGTAGGCGATGCCGTAGGAGCCGAGGAGGCCGGCCCCGATGCCGATGGCCCCGCCGATGAGCGACAGGGTCACCGCCTCCACCAGGAACTGGGTGAGGATGTCGCGGCCGCGCGCGCCGACCGCCATGCGCAGGCCGATCTCACGGGTTCGCTCGGTGACCGAGACCAGCATGATGTTCATGATACCGATGCCGCCCACCAGTAGCGAGACCGACGCGATGGCGGCCAGCAGCATGGTGAGCACGCGGGAGGCGGCTTCCTGGGACTGGAGCACCTCGGCCAGGTTCCGGACGTTGAAATCGTCCTCCTGGTGGGGCTGGAGCCGGTGGCGCTGCCGCAGCAGCTCCCGAACCTCGTTCTCTGCCTCCTTCATCATGGAGGCCTCGCGCACCTTGATGGTGATGGCGCCCACCGCGCGGCCCTTGGCCTGATTGCCGCCCAGAACCTTGGTCTTGGCGGTGCTGAGGGGAATCAGGATCTGGTCGTCCTGGTCCTGGCCCCAGGTGTTCTGGCCCTTGCGGTCCATCACGCCGATCACGGTGAACGGCACCTTCTTGATGCGGATGACCTGGCCGAGAGGATCGTCCTCGCCGAACAGGTTCCGGGCCACCGTCTGGCCCACCAGCGCCACCTTGGAAGCGCCGTCGACCTCCTCCTGGGTGAGCGGGCGGCCGGAGATCACTTCCCAGTCCCTTGCCGGCAGGTACTCGGGCGTCACCCCGAGAATGCCGGTCCACCAGTTGAGATTCGAGTAGACCACCTGGGCGTTGCCGCGCGAGTAGGGCGCCACCACCTCGATCAGCGGGATGTCGCGCTGGATGGCCCAGGCGTCGTCCTCGGAGAGCGTGGCCTGGGCGCCCGCCCCGAGCCGCACGCCCGCCAGGTTCACGGTGCCGGGCCAGATGATGATGATGTTCGCGCCCAGGCTCTGGATCTGCTCGGCCACGCGGGCCTGGGCGCCCGCCCCCACCGCCACCATGGTGATGACCGCGCCCACGCCGATCACGATGCCCAGCATGGTGAGCGCGCTGCGCAGCTTGTTGACCCGGAGCGCCCTCACCGCGATGCGCGCGCTGGCCAGGATGTTCATGCGGGAGACGCCTCCGCCTCCGCTTCCTCGTCCTCCGGCGCGTCGCCCTCGGGCAGGGTCGCGAGCAGCTCGCGCGCGAGCAACCGGCCGGGCACCGGCTCGTCGCGCGTCACGCGGCCGTCGCGGAAGCTCAGGATGCGGCCGGCGTACCGGGCGATGTCGGCCTCGTGGGTCACGAGCACGACCGTGATGCCGTCGCGGTTGAGGTCCTGGAAGAGCGCCATGATCTCCACGCTGGTGCGCGAGTCGAGCGCGCCCGTCGGCTCGTCGGCCAGGATCAGCACCGGATCGTTGATGAGGGCGCGCGCGATGGCCACCCGCTGCTGCTGGCCCCCCGAGAGCTGGGCGGGGTGGTGGTGCTCCCGCTCGGAGAGCCCGACCTCGGCCAGCTTGGCGCGCGCCCGGGCCTGGCGGTCGCGGGGCAGGGCCGCGCTGTAGAGGAGCGGCAGCTCCACGTTCTCGAGCGCGGTGGTGCGAGGCAGCAGGTTGAAGGTCTGGAAGACGAAGCCGATCTTCTCGTTGCGCACGCGCGCGAGGGCGTCGCCGCCCATGCGGGAGACGTCGAGCCCGTCGAGCCGGTAGAGGCCGGCGCTCGGCGTGTCGAGGCAGCCCAGCAGGTTCATGAAGGTCGACTTGCCGGAGCCGGAGGGACCCATCACCGCCACGAACTCGCCCGGCTGGATGGAGACCGAGACTTTCCGCAGCGCGTGGATGCGGCGAGAGCCCAGGTGGTAGTCCTTGACGAGGTCGGTGGTCTCGACGAGGGCCGCGCCCATCTCAGAACCTCAGACGGGGCGCGGCGCCGGGCTGCGGCTGCGGCGCCCGGTCGCCCGCAACCGCGAGCCCGATGATCACCTGCTGGCCTTCCTTGAGCTCGCCCTTGACCACCTCGGTGTAGGTGCCGTCGCCGATGCCGAGCTGCAGCGCCACCGCCGCCGGCTTGCCGTCGGATCCCACGACCCACACGCGCCCGGCGGGGGCGCCGCCCGCCCGCCCGCCGCCGCCGGGACCGCCGGCCGGCCGCGCGGGCCGCTCCCGCTCGGTGGTCTCGAGCCCCGGCGGGCGGAAGCGGAGCGCCGCATTGGGGACCTGCAGCACGCTCTCCTTCTGGTCGATGATGATGCGCACGTTGGCGGTCATGCCGGGCAGGAGCCGCTGCTCGGAATTCTTGGCGGACACCACCACGTCGTAGGTGACGACGTTCTGGACGACCAGTGGGGCCTTCCGGATCTGCACGACCTCCCCGGTGAAGGTGCGGCCGGGGAATGAGTCCACCGTGAAGGTGGTGCTCTGCCCCACCGTGACCCGCCCCACGTCCGCCTCGTCCACGTTGGTGTCCACCTGCATGTTCCTGAGATCTTGCGCGATCGTGAACAGGGTCGGCGCCTGCAGGCTCGCCGCCACCGTCTGGCCGACGTCGACGGTGCGGCCGACCACGACCCCGTCCACCGGAGCGCGGATGAAGGTGTGATCGAGATCCACCTGCGCCTGAGCCTGGGCCGCCTCGTTCTGGGCGACCTGCGCGACCGCGTTCTTCAGCATGGCGTCGGCCACCCGGAGCTGCGCTTCCGCCGCACGCACCGCGGAGAGCTGCGCTTCCTCCTGAGCCTTGGAGGCCTCGAGCTGGGCCACCGCGGAGTCATAGGCGGCCTGCGCGGTGTCCTCGTCCGCCTGCGCGATCAGCCCCCGCGCGCGCAGGTCCTGGTTGCGGCCGAACGTCCGCTTGGAATCGACGACCGCCACCTGGGACTTGGCGGACTGGGCCTTGGCGGCGGCGAGGGCGGCGCGGGAGTTCTCCAGGTCGGCGCGGGTCTTCTCCACCACCGCCTGCTGGTTCAGCACCGAGGCGCGCGCGGCGTCCACCTGGGCCTTCATCTGGTTGACCTTGGCCTCGAAGGTGTCGGGATCGATGCGCGCGATGACCTGGTTCTTCTTCACCTGCGAGTTGAAGTCGGCGTAGAGCTCCCTGACCTGCCCGGACACCTGGGAGCCCACCTGCACCGTGATGACCGCGTTGAGGGTGCCGGTGGCCGAGACCGCGGCGGTGAGGGGACCGCGCCCGACGCCGGCGGTGCGGAAGGCGGGGCGGGCGCCGATCCCCTGCGTGTAGAGATAGCCGCCGGTGATGAGCCCGGCGGCCAGCACGATCGCCACGATCCAGAGCACACGGCGTTTCACGATGGTCAGACGCGGGGGCGGGGCGGGTATCGCTAGCGCCGCCCGAGCGCGCGCTCCAGTCTGGCGATGCCGATACGGTAGTCGGACAACGCCTGCGCCTGGTCGGACTGGGCCTGGGTGAGCGCGAGCTGGGCGTCGGTGAGCTCGATGATGTTGGCGACGCCCGCGTCGAAGCGCCCCCGCGCGAGCAGGTAGTTCTCTTCCGCGGACTCCACCGCCTTCTGGGCCGCCCCGATCCGCTCCTCGGCTTCGCCGAGGTTGAGATAGGACTGCTCGACGTTCTGCCAGACCTGGAGCTCGGTGTCGCGCACCCGGGCCTGGGCAGCCTCGAGGTTGGCCTTGGCCTCCTTGTAGCGGGCGATCTTGCCGCCGCCATCGAAGATGGACCAGCTCAGGGTGAGGCCCACGTTCCACTGGTTGCCGGAGTCGATGAAGCCGTTGGTGGCCCGGGAGTCGATCGCGGGCACGCCGGTGACCCCGGCTACCCCGTAAGTCCCGCTGCCGAAGAGGTTCGGAAAGAAGTCACGGAACGTCTGCCGCACCGAGGCGTCGGCGGCCTCGGCCTGGGCCTTGACCTGCCGGTACTCCGGTCGGCTGCCGAGCGCCTCGCTCACGAGGAGATCCCGGTTGGTCGGGAACGGCTGGTAGGCCAGGAGGTCCTTGACCTCGGTGGGCGCGTTGATCGCGATGCCCATCGCGGTGTTGAGCGCCACCCGGGCCAGGTTGACCGCGTTCTGGGCGCGGATCACGTTGACGCGCCCGTTGGCCACGTCCACCTCGGCCCGCGTTACGAAGGACTTGGGCTGGGTGCCCACCTGGAAGAACCCCTGGGCGCTCCGGAGGTTGACCTCGGCTCGATCCAGCGCGGCGAGGTTGACCTGGACGAGCCGCTTGGAGAGCAGGAGGGTGAAGTACTGCGTCTTCACGAGCTGGGCGACGTCGAGCTTCTGCCCCTCGAGGACTTCCTTCAGCGCCCCCGCATTCGACTTGGCGACGTCCTTGGCCGCCCAGGTCCGCCCGAAGTCGAACAGCAACTGCGAAGCGGTGACGCTCGCGGACCCGTAGTCGGCCGTCCCGGCGGAGCCGTCGATCGTGGCGACCGTGCGCAGGCGGCCGAAGCTGCCCGCGCCGGTGAGCTGGGGCAGGAGGGGGGCCAGGGCCTGGTTCACCCGCTGCTGCGCGGCCACGTAGTCGCCGATCCGCGCGACGATCAGCGGCGCGTTCTCGAGCCCGATGTTCACCGCCTCCTCCAGCCCGAGCTCGCGCCCCACCAGCTCCTGGGGAATCGCGAACGGTCGGATGCCGGGCGGCGGCGGAAGCGGCTCGCGCGGCGGCATCGACGGGGGCGTCGCGGCGGCGGGCGGCATCGATGCGGGGGGCGCCGGCGTCGCCGGGGCGGGGGTCTGGGCCCCGACCGCGGAGGGCAGGGCCACGAGGGCCAGGATCAGGGTCAGGAGAAGATGGAGTGACCGCCGCATCATGCCGGGTCTCCCTGCAGCAAGGGCTCGCCCTCCGGCACCGGGGCCCGGCGCGGGAAGCGCTCCTCGAGCATCACGTACAGCGTGGGGATGAGCACCAGGGCCAGCATCGTGGAGATCGTCATCAGGATGGGCCGGAGCCGGGTGCGTCCCGCCCCCATCACCGCCTCGTGCAGGCCGAGCCCATGGCGCCGCAGCTCGGGGCCCGGGACCGGAAACCCGCCTGGAGGAGTCAATTCCGTCCAATTGTAAGGACCTTTGGACTGTAGTCAAGTCTGTGAGATAGTCGGCTCCGTACCCCACGCGCAGGTGTCTCGGCGCGGCGCGGGATACCAGGGAAAGGGTGGGCGAGGAAGCGATGCCGTCCGAGACTCGACCGTCCAAGCTGGGCCGCTGGTCCGAGCCGGCGCT
>JBGOVO010000111.1:0-10663 GCA_041478145.1 Methylomirabilia bacterium | reverse complement strand
GCGAGACCGCGGTCTTGATGCCGCTGAACGAGAAGTCGGGCGCTCCGTCGCTCATGTTCGCGGTCGGGAACACGATGGCGCGCGGATCGCCCGCCCGCGCCACCCGCTCGATGGCGGGCCCGCCCGGGAAGCCGAGACCGAGCAGCTTCGCCACCTTGTCGAAGGCCTCGCCCGCGGCGTCGTCCCGAGTCTGGCCGATCCGCTCGTAGCGGCGCGGCTCCCGCGCCAGGTAGAGCGCGGTGTGGCCGCCCGAGACGACCAGCGCGAGGAACGGATAGGTGGGCGGCTCGCCCTCGAGGAACGAGGCGTAGATGTGGCCTTCCAGATGATTCACGCCGACGAGCGGCCGGCGCCGCGCGTAGGCCATGGCCTTGGCCGCCGAGCAGCCGATGAGGAGCGAGCCCACGAGGCCGGGACCGTAGGTCACCGCGATGCCGTCCACGTCGTCGAGGGCGGTGCCGGCCGTCGCGAGCGCGCGGCGGACCACCGGCATCAGGACCTCCAGGTGACGGCGGGAGGCCAGCTCCGGCACCACGCCGCCGTAGGGGGCGTGCACGTCGTCCTGGGACGCGACGATGCTCGAGAGGATCTTGCGGCCGCCGTCCACGACGGCGGCGGCGGTCTCATCGCACGAGGTCTCGATACCGAGCACGATCATGGCCTATAGATTACCGCGCCAGCTGGGAGACCGGTACCAGGCGGAGCCCACGCGCCTCCCAGCGCGGCACGTACTCCTTCAAGAGTCTCGCCGTGAGCGGATGGCCGTGGGCGACCACGAGCACCTCGCCCCGCCGCTCGGCCCATCCCGCCACCTCGTCCCAGCGGGCACGATCGCCCGCTTCCCCCTGCGCGTGATCCACCAGGATCTGGCGACGGGCCGCGCGCACTCCCACATCCCGCGCCTCGTCGAAGGCCACCGACTGGCTCGACGTGTAGGCGTCCACCAGGAACAGCCGCCGCGCGGCCAGCACCTCGGAGAGCGCCCGCATGCGCGGGCGATCCTCGGTGAGGCGCGAGCCCATGCGATTCACGACTCCGACCGCCGGCGCTACCGTCTCCAGATGCGTGCTCACCACCTGCTGGATCTCCGCCGGCGGCATGGACATCAGCAGCACGCCGGGCCCGGGGTCGAGCTCCGGGTACCGGTAGGGCTCCATGGGCAGATCCACCAGCACCTCCATGCCGGCCCGGGAGGCGTCCCGCGCGATCGTCGCCGACAGCGGCAGCGCGGGGAGGACCGCCACCGCGAGCGGCCGCCGGATCTCTCTCAGGACGTCGAAGACGTCGCGGCGGCTGCCCAGGTCGTCGACGATGACGGCCACGCGCGGCGCGCCCGGCGGGGGCGGAGCCGTCTCCGGCCCGAGGGTCGAGCGCGGGAGCGGCGCCGGCGTGGGAGCCGCGGTTCGCGCCCGCCCGAGCCCGAGAAGATCGGGCCCGAACAGGCTCGCTTCGCCGCGGCGGGCCTGCCACTGATCGAGCCCGACCACCGCGACCAGCAGTAATCCGATGACGCCGGCGAGAGCCTGCCACACTCTCGCCGGCATGGTTGGCTCCCGCCTGCCCTAGCGGGCTTGGGCCGACGGACCCGCCGGCGCCGGCCGGCCCTTGTCCAGGATCTTCATGGCCTTGAGCAGGTCGAGCGCGCGCTGGAGCTGCGGATCACGCTTGAGCTGTTCCTGGGGCGTCTCGACCACCGGCGGGGTGGGAACCGGGTTGTCCCCGCTGGGCACGACCGCCGTCGTCTTCGGCCCCTCCACCACGATGTCGGGGGTGATGCCCTTGCCGTGGATGGAGCGGCCCTTCGGCGTGAAGTACTTCGCGGTGGTCAGGCGGAGCCCGGAGCCGTCCGACAGCGGGATGATGGTCTGCACCGAGCCCTTGCCGAAGCTCTGGGTGCCGAGCACCACCGCGCGCCCCCAGTCCTGCAGCGCGCCGGCCACGATCTCGGACGCGGAGGCGCTGCCCTGGTTGACGAGCACGACGATGGGGAAGTCGGTGAAGGCGCGCTTGGAGTTCGAGGAGAAGCGCATGTTCTGGTTGCGCACGCGACCCTCGGTGTAGACGACCAGCTTGCCCGGCTCCAGGAACTTCTCGGTGACCTCGACCGCGGAGGTCAGGAGCCCACCCGGGTTGTTGCGCAGGTCGAGCACCAGGCCCTGGATCTTCCCGTCCTTGACGTACTTCTCGAGCGAGGTCTCCAGGTCGTTGGCGGTCTGCTCCTGGAACTGGCGCAGCCGGATGTACTCGATGCCCGGCTCGAGCTGGTTGCTCTTCACCGACTGCACGCGGATCTGCTCCCGGGTGATCAGGAAGTCCTTCGGCTCCGTCCAGCCCTCCCGCACGATCGAGATCGTGATCTTGCTGCCGGGCTTGCCGCGCATGCGCTTGACCGCGTCGGTCAGCTGCATGTCCTTGGTGGAGAGGCCCTCGATCTTCAGGATACGGTCGCCGGGCTGGATGCCCGCACGGTACGCGGGCGTGCCCTCGATGGGCGCGACCACCGTCAGCACGTCGTCCCGCAGCGTGATCTCGATCCCGAGGCCGCCGAAGCTGCCGCTCGTCTCGACCTGCATCTCCCGATACATCTCGGGGTCGAGGAACGAGGAGTGCGGGTCGAGCCCGCGCAGCGTGCCCTTGATCGCGTTGTAGATGATGTCCTTGGGCTGGACCTCGTCCACGTACTGGCTCTGCACGATCGAGAGCACCTCGGTGAAGAGCCGCAGGTTCTCGTAGGTGGCCGCGGTGTCGTTGCCCTTGCTCGCCACCCCGCCGCCCAGGGACAGGGTGAGGATGAGCAGCAGGGCGGAGATCATGACCACCTTCTTTGTGTGCCGGATGGGCCGCATCGTGTACGCCTCCGTTGAAGTAGCCTTACTTCATCCTTGTATTCGTTCGGCTCGCCTTCGGTTGCGCCCCGCCCTACCCCTTTGGCCTCAGCCACTGCGTCGGGTCCTGGGGCTTGCCTTCGTGCCGCACTTCGAAGTAGAGCCGCGGTCCCTGCAGCGAGCCGGTGTCCCCGACGGTGCCGATGATCTGTCCCTGCTTCACCTCGTCGCCCTCCGTGACCCGGATGTCGGCCGCGTGAGCGTAGACAGTGTAGTACTCCCCGCCGTGATCCACGATGATCAGGTTCCCGTAGCCTCGGAACCAGCCCGTATACACGACGTGGCCCGGGAACACGGCTACGATATTCGAGCCCTCGGTGGCCTCGATATCGATCCCGTTGCGGAACGTCTTCGTCCCGAACCGAGGATTGACCTGCGGACCGTACTCGGCCACGACCCGCCCGTCCGCCGGCCAGGAGAGCCGCCCGCGCAGGGCCGCAAAGCCCGTGCCCGATGTCGCGTCACCCGGCGTCGGCCGGGCGGGGCGGCTCGCCGGCGGCACCTTCGCCACCGCCCGCCGCTGCTTCTCCTGCAGATCGCGGATGAACGCTTCGAGCCGGCGGGTGGCCTCGGACAGCTCGCCCACCATCCGATCGTGATACGCGCGCTCGTCCTGGACCTTCGCCAGGAGCGCGCGCCGCTTCACGGCCTCCTGGTCGAACTCGGCCCGCTCCTCCTCCGTCTCGGCCCGCAGCGACGCCAGCTCCTTGCCACGCGCCTCGACCCGGCCCTTGCGGTCCGCCAGCACCTCGGACGTTCCACGATACTCTCGAATCAGGCGCGCGTCCACCGTGGCCAGGGTGGTCAGGTGGCGGAGCTGCACCGCCTGCGCCACCGGATCGTCGCCGGAGAGCACGATGGGCAGCACCCCGCCCTGGGCTTGCAGCTTGTAGAGCGCCCGCAGCCTCCGTCCGAGTACGTCCTCCTGGCCGGACCGCCGCGTCTGCAGGCGCCCGATCTCGCCCTGCAGCTCGCCGATGTCGGACTGCGCCTTGCGCATTCGCCCGTCCAGCGCGGCCACTTGCTTCCGCTTCTCGGTGAGCCGCTGATCGATGGCCTCCAGCTCGCTCAGCACGCTCGCCTCGCGCTTGCGGGCGTCGGCCGCTTTCTGGCGCTCCTCCTTGAGCCGCTTCTGCGTCTGCTGGAGGTCGCGCTGCTTGTCGCCGATGTCGGCGGTCTCGCGCTTCGGCGCCTGCGCCCAGCCCCCGGCGGGAGCGAGCAGGGCCGGCGCCAGCGCCAGCGAGAGGCCGAGCAGCCAGGCGCGCGTCATGCCTGCACCCGGCCGCGGGCCAGCAACCCGCCCACCGCGCCCAGCATGGTGCCGGCGCCGATGAGCGCGAGCGCCTGGAGCGGGGACAGGAAGGTGACGCGCTCGAGGCCGATCGTCACCGGCAGCAGGGGCTCGAGGCGAGGCACCGCCAGCGCGTAGGCGATCTCGAGCGTGGCCAGCGCCACGATGGCCGCCACCAGGCCCTGGGCCATGCCCTGGAGCAGCCGCGGCCAGCGGATGACGTTCTCGGTGGCTCCCACGAGGCGCATGATCTCCATCTCGTCGCGCCGGAGGTGCAGGACCAGGGTGGTGGCGGTCGTCACCGTGAGGATCGCGGCCAGCGCCAGTACCGCGCCCACCACGAGGCCCACACCCTGGAACAGGCGCCGGAACTGCGCCAGCCCGTCCACCCACTGGCTGCCGCCCTGCACTTCCTCCACCTCCGGCAACGCCACCAGCCGTCCGACCAGGGCCCGCGTGCCCTCGGGCGTCGCGATCGCCGCGTCGGGCGTCACCTCGACCGAGGCGGGCAGCGGGTTGCGGGGGAGCTGATCGGCGACGTCGGCCTGGCTGCCCAGGGAGCGCTTGAGGGCGCGCAAGGCCTCCGCCTTGGAGACGTAGCGCAGCCGCTGGATACCGCCCACCCCCTCGATGCGCTGCATCACCTCGTCGAGCTTGGCGGGCGGGGGCTCGTCCTTCAAGTAGACGATGACGCGCACGCGATCGCCCCACTGATCGATCGCGCGCCCCAGGTTGAGCGAGAGCAGCCAGAAGCCGCCGAGGGCGGTGAGCGACAGGGCGATGAGCAGGATGGCGCTGATGCCGACCCGGCCCGCGCGCTTCAGATCACGCATCGCCTCGTTGAAGATGAAGCTCAACATGCGTTAAACCATCTTCATCTTCAACATGGCTGAGCCATGTTGACCGTGGGCCTTCTCGGTCGCGGCGACCCGCAGGGCGTGGGCCATGTCGGTCGGGTCGACCCGGAGCGCCCAGCTTCTCATCCCTCGTCCTTCACGAGGCGGCCGCCTTCGAGGCGGAGGGTGCGGCGCTTGAGCAGCGGCACGAGGCGCGCTTGATGCGTGGCGAAGAGCACGGTGGTGCCGCGGCTCCAGATGTCCTTGACCAGCCCCAGGATCTCGCCCGCCATCTCCTCGTCGAGGTTGCCGGTGGGCTCATCCGCCAGGAGCAGGCCGGGCGACTTGACGATGGCCCGCGCGAGCGACGCCCGCTGCGCTTCGCCCTGCGAGAGCTGGTTCGGATAGGCCTGGGCGCGGGCGGAGAGGCCGACCGCCTTGAGCGCGGCGAAGGCCTTGGGCGTGATGTCGCGCCGGCTCGTCCCGAGCACGCGAAGCACGAAGGCCACGTTCTCGAACACGGTGCGGCCCGCCAGGAGCTTGGAGTCCTGGAACACGATCCCGATCGAGCGCCGCAGCCGGGGTATCTCGGAGCGACGGAGCTCCGCGACGTCGAAGCCGGCCACCTCGATGTCACCCTCGGACGGCGGCTCGGCCCCGTAGAGGAGCCGGAGCAGCGTGGTCTTGCCCGCCCCGCTCGCGCCGGAGAGCACGACGAACTCCCCCTTGGCGACGCTGAAGGAGATCCCGTTGAGGGCGGCCACCCGGGAGGGGCCCGCTCCGAAGACCTTCGACACGTGCTGCAGCCGAATCATGGGCTGCACATCATCTTACCTAACTATTTAAACTTGTGGTAGTTTTTCCATCAGAAGCCGGTTCACGACGGCGGGATTCGCCTTGCCCTGCGTGGCCTTCATCACCTGGCCCACCAGGAAGCCGAGCGCGGCCTTCTTTCCGGCCTTGTAGTCTTCCACGACCTTGGCGTGGTCGCCCAGCACCCGGTCCACCGCGGCGCCGAGCGCGCCTTCGTCGGCCACCTGGGTGAGCCCTTCGCGGCCGACGATGGCCTGCGCCGTCTCGCCCGAGCGGTACATCTTCTCGAACACGTCCTTGGCGATCTTGCCGCTGATGGTGCCGTCGTCGATCAGGGCCAGCAGCCCGACCAGATGGGCGGGGAAAATCGGGCAGGCCGCCACCGCCCGGTCGTCGTCCGCGGGCAGCTCGCGGAGCAGCTCGTTGAGCACCCAGTTC
Source organism: Methylomirabilia bacterium (assembly GCA_041478145.1). Taxonomy (GTDB): domain Bacteria; phylum Methylomirabilota; class Methylomirabilia; order Rokubacteriales; family CSP1-6; genus CAMLFJ01. The sequence goes on along the minus strand of JBGOVO010000111.1, from coordinate 4,400 downwards.
GCGACCACCTTGGGCTTGCCCGAGCCGCGGGCGGCGTCCTCGAAGTAGTCGGCCAATCCCCGCCCCTGCGTGAGGAGCTCGGCCTCGTAGGCGGACAGGGCGTAGGCGGTCTGGAAGCGCGCGCGCCGGGCGACCGGGAGCTCGGGGAGACGGGCCCGCAGTTCGTCCACCCAGCCGGCCTGCACGTCGAGCGGCGGCAGATCGGGCTCGGGGAAATAGCGGTAGTCATGAGCGAACTCCTTCGAGCGCATCGAGACGGTCACCGCGCGATCCGGATCCCACAGCCGCGTCTCCTGCACGAGACGCTCGGACGTCTCCAGGGCGCGCGTCTGGCGCCGGATCTCGTACTCGAGCGCGTCGCGCACGTTCCGGAACGAGTTCATGTTCTTGATCTCGACCTTGGTCCCGTACTCGGTCTGCCCGCGCGGCCGGAGCGAGATGTTCGCGTCGCAGCGCAGCGAGCCTTCCTCCATGTTGCCGTCGCACACGCGCAGATAGACGAGGATCGCGCGCAGCGACTTGAGATAGGCGGCGGCCTCCTCCGGGCTGCGGAGGTCCGGCTTGGAGACGATCTCCATCAGGGGGACGCCGGCGCGATTGAAGTCCACGCTGCTCGACGGCGCCGTCTCGAGCTGGCCCTCGTGGAGCAGCTTGCCCACGTCTTCCTCGAGGTGCACCCGCTGGATCCCGATCTCGCGGGTGGCACCGCCCGCCTCGATCGCGAGGCGCCCGTGCTCGGCCAGCGGCTCCTCGTACTGGCTGATCTGGTAGTTCTTGGGCATGTCCGGGTAGTAGTAATGCTTGCGCGCGAAGCGGTTGAGCCGGTTGACGCGGCAGCCGATGGCCAGCGCGGTCATGATGCCGAACTCGATCGCGCGGCGATTGACCACCGGGAGCGAGCCCGGCATGCCCTGGCAGACCGGACAGGTCTGGGTATTGGGCGCGGCCCCGAAGGCGGCTCGGCAGCCGCAGAACATCTTCGTGTTGGTCAGGAGCTGCGCGTGCACCTCCAGCCCGATGACGGTCTCGTAATTATTCATCGCGCTTGAACGTGAATGACTTCGGCCTGCGGTTTGGCCTCTTCGGGCCTTTGGCCCTCATCGGGGCGTCCCGTCTACCGGGGGCTTGCGGGTGTGCCAGGTCGTCGCCTGCTGGTAGGCGTGGGCCGCCCGCAGGAGCATCGCCTCGTCGAAGGCGCGCCCGATGAGCTGGAGCCCGATCGGCAGCCCGGTGTGGGTGAAGCCCCCCGGGATGGACACGCCGGGCAGGCCCGCGAGATTCACCGGGATCGTGAAGATGTCGTTCAGGTACATCTGGAGCGGATCCTCCTTCTCGCCCATCTTGAAGGCGACGCCCGGCGTGGTGGGCGCCACGATCAGGTCCACTCGCTCGAAGGCCCGCTCGAAGTCGCGGCGGACCAGCGTCCGCACCTTCTGGGCCTGGCCGTAGTAGGCGTCGTAGTAGCCGGCGGAGAGGACATAGGTCCCGAGCATCACGCGCCGCTTCACCTCGGCGCCGAAGCCCGCCGCCCGCGTCTTGCTGTACATGTCGATCAGGTCGCGCGCGCCCGCGGCCCGCAGCCCGTACTTCACGCCGTCGTAGCGCGCCAGGTTCGAGGACGCCTCGGCGGGCGCGATGACGTAGTAGGCGGCCAGGCCGTACTCGGTATGGGGCAGCGACACCGGCTCGGCGCGCGCGCCCAGCCGCTCCAGGGTGGCGATGGCCGCGCGGACGGCCTGCTCCACCTCGGGGTCCATGCCGTCGATGAAGTACTCGGCGGGCACGCCGAGCCTCAAGCCCTCGATCCCCCGCGCGAGCGCCGCCCGGTAGTCGGGGACCGGCACGTCCACCGAGGTCGAGTCCATCGGATCGGCGCCCGCGATGGTCTGCAGCATCAGGGCCGCGTCCTCCGCGTCCTTGGCGAAGGGCCCGACCTGGTCCAGCGAGGACGCGAAGGCGATGACCCCGTAGCGGGACACGCGGCCGTAGGTGGGCTTCATCCCGAGCACGCCGGAGAAGGCCGCCGGCTGACGGATGGAGCCGCCGGTGTCGGTGCCGAGGCTGAGCGCGGCCAGGTCCGCCGCCACCGCCGCCGCGGCGCCCCCCGAGGAGCCGCCGGGGACCCGCGCCAGGTCCCACGGGTTGCGCGTCGTGAAGAAGGCCGAGTGCTCGGTGGAGGAGCCCATGGCGAACTCGTCCATGTTGAGCTTGCCGAGCAGGACCGCGCCGGCCTCGAAGAGCCGCGCGACCACCGTGGCGTCGTACGGCGGCACGAACCGTTCGAGGATCTTCGAGCCGCAGGTGGAGCGGATCCCCCGGGTGCAGAGCACGTCCTTGAGCGCGATCGGGACGCCGTCGAGCGGGCCCCGCGGGGTGCCCGCCTTGAAGCGCGCGTCGGCGAGGGCGGCGCGGCGGAGGGCCTCCTCGCGGGTCACGGTGAGGAAGGCGCGCACCTGCGGGTCGAGCGCGTCGATACGGGCCAGGTACTCGGTCACCGCCTGCGTCGGCGTGGCCTGGCCGCTCCGGTACCGGGCGCTCAGCTCGTGGACGGTCAGCGCGGCCAGCGCGGCCATCTACTCCTCGATGATCCGGGGGACGCGGAACAGCTCGCCGTGGCGGTCGGGCGCGTTGGCCAGCATGTCCTCCGGCGGCAGCGACGGGCGCTCGGTGTCGTCCCGCATCACGTTGGTCACCGGGACGGCATGGGAGGTGGGCTCGACGCCGCTCGTGTCGACCGCGCGGAGCTTGTCGATGTAGGAGAGGATGCCGTCCAGCTCGCGCCGCATCCGCTCCTTCTCGGCGGCGGAGAGCTCGAGCCGCGCCAGGCGGGCCACGTGCTCCACGTCCGCCAGTGAGATCTTCATATCTCCTCCAGGTGGGCGTACTGGAGCGAGAGGCGCTTGCGGCCGACGCTGGCGAAGTGCACGGTGGCGATCACGTCCGAGCCCTCGCGCTCCATGCCCACGAGCAGGCCTTCACCCCACCGGGCGTGGCGGAGCTTGGCCCCGAGACGGAAGGGGAAATCATCGCCGGGATCCGGCTCGGCCACCCCGGGCCCGGAGGCCTGGACCGGCTCCGGCCGCCGCGCGTTGATCAGGTGGAGCTGGTCCTCCGGGATCTCGAGGAGGAAGCGCGAGGGCTCGCCCACCCCGTAGCCCTGGATGCGGCGATGGAGCGCGTAGGACAGGACCAGCCGCTCGCGAGCCCGCGTGATGCCGACGTAGCAGAGGCGCCGCTCCTCCTCCAGCTCCTCCGGCTCCACCATCGAGCGCGAGTGGGGGAACACGCCCTCCTCGAGACCGGTGAGGAAGACCACCGGGAACTCGAGCCCCTTGGCCGAGTGGAGCGTCATCAGCGTCACGCCGCCCGCCTCCGCGTCGATCTCGTCGGTGTCCGCCACGAGCGCGATCGAGTCGAGGAAGGCCTCGAGCGTCACCGGCTCGAGGCCCGCCGCCTGCTGGGTCGCGATGAACTCCTCGGAGGCGGCCACCAGCTCTTCCAGGTTCTCGAGCCGGGTCTCCGCCTCGGCGGTGCGCTCGGCCTTGAGCACCTCGCGGTAGCCCGAGGCGACGCAGACCTCGTCGATGAGAGCGGGGACCGCGAGGGCGGTCCGGCGCTCCGCGAGGCGCGCGATGAGCCGCGCGAACTCCTCGAGCGCCCGGCGCGGCTTGCCCGTGATGTCGGGCGGCATGGTGGCGCAGAGGGCGAGCAGCGAGGCCCCCACCGCGCGAGCCCCGTCGGCCAGGCGATCCAGGGTGGCCTTGCCGATGCCGCGCGCGGGCGCGGCCACCGCCCGGCGGAAGGCCACGTCGTCGAACGGATTCGACACGAGGCGGAGATAGGCGACCACGTCCTTGATCTCGCGGCGCTCGTAGAAGCGCACGCCGCCCACGATCAGGTACGGGATGGCGGCGCGGCGCAGCGCGTCTTCCAGCACGCGGGACTGGGCGTTGGTGCGGTAGAAGATCGCGACGTCCCGGTAGTCCTGCCCCTCGCGATGCAGCGCGCGGATCTTCTGGGCCACGAAGGCCGACTCTTCGTTCTCGTCCCACGCGCGGTACACCTCGGCCCGCTCGCCCTCGCGGTTCTCGGTCCACAGCCGCTTGTCCTTGCGGGCGGTGTTGTTGACGATCACCGCGGAGGCGATGTCGAGGATGCGCTTGGTGGACCGGTAGTTCTGCTCGAGCGCCACCACCCGGCAGTCCGGGTAGTCCTTCTCGAAGTCGAGGATGTTGCGCAGGTCCGCGCCCCGCCAGCGGTAGACCGACTGGTCGGGATCACCCACCACGCAGAGGTTCCGGTGCTCCTCGGTCAGGAGCTGCACGATGCGGTACTGCGCGCGGTTGGTGTCCTGGTACTCGTCCACCAGGACGTGGGTCCACACGGTGCGGTACCAGCAG
>JBGOVO010000179.1:0-7605 GCA_041478145.1 Methylomirabilia bacterium | reverse complement strand
CTCGCCCTGATCTTCATCACCCACAACCTCGGCATCGTGGCCAAGATGTGCGACCAGGTGGCGGTGATGTACGCGGGAAGGGTCGTGGAGTGGGGGCCGGTGACCCGCATCTTCGACGCCCCCGCGCATCCGTATACCCGCGCGCTGCTCGAATCGATCCCCCGCATGGGGGATGGCCGCACCCGTCTCACCGCCATCGAGGGCCAGCCGCCGGATCTGGCCGCGCCTCCGTCGGGCTGCGCCTTCCACCCGCGCTGCCCGGAGGCGATGGCGCAGTGCCGCGAGGCGGCGCCGCCCGAGACCGTGCTGGGCCCGAGCCACACCGCGCGCTGCTGGCTCAACGTCCCGGCGGCCGTCAAATGAGCGAGACGCCTTCTCTGCTCGAGGCCCGCAACCTCACCAAGCACTTCCCGGTCGGCCGCGGGTTCCTGGCCAAGCCCCTGGGCGTGGTGCGCGCGGTCGACGGCGTCAGCTTCTCGATCGGCCCCGGCAAGACGCTCGGCCTGGTCGGCGAATCCGGCTGCGGCAAGACCACGACCGGCAAGCTGGTGCTGAAGCTGGAGGAGCCGACGGGCGGCGCCCTGCGCTTCGACGGGCGCGACATCGGCAGCCTCGACAAGGGCGGCGTGAAGGAATACCGGCGGGCCGTGCAGGCCGTCTTCCAGGACCCCTTCGCCTCGCTCAATCCGCGCATGCGGGTGGACGCGATCATCGCCGAGCCCCTGACCACCCACGAGGATCTCGACACGGCCGAAGTCGCGAAGCGCGTGAGCCGGCTGCTCGACCTGGTCGGCCTGCCCGACCGCGCCGCGAAGCTCTTCCCGCACGAGTTCTCGGGCGGCCAGCGCCAGCGTATCGCCATCGCGCGCTCCCTCGCCTTGTCGCCCCGTCTGGTGGTGCTCGACGAGCCGGTCTCGGCGCTCGACGTCTCCATCCGGGCCCAGATCCTGAACCTGCTGCGCGACCTGCAGGCCCAGCTCGGGCTCTCCTATCTCTTCATCGCCCACGATCTCGCCGCGGTGGCGCACATGAGCCACACCATCGCGGTGATGTACCTGGGCCAGATCGTGGAGATCGGGGACGCGGCGATCATCGCGACGCGGCCCCGGCATCCCTACACCCAGGCCCTCTTCGCGGCGGCCCTGCCCTCGCACCCGTCGGAGCAGCGCGAGGAGCTGGTGCTCACGGGGGAAGTGCCGAGCCCGCTCAACCCGCCGCTCGCCTGCCGCTTCCACCCGCGCTGCCCCCACGCGATGCCCCGCTGCTCGACCGAGGAGCCCGTGCTCCGCGAGTCCGACGGCCGGCTGGTGTCCTGCCACCTCTACACGTCGCCCGCGTAGCCGCTCCGCCGGGACGCCGCGCTGGTCGTAGACGACGACCTCGGCGCGGCGGAGCCAGCCGAGACCGCGCACCGTGATCAGCTCGGGATCCCCGGGGCCGGCGCCGACCAGCACCAGCCGGTCGCTAGACACCGAGCCGCTCCTTGAGCCGCTCCCGCGCCTCGGCGGGGCGGCCCGCCGCCACCAGACGTTTCAACTCGGTGTCCAGGGCCGCGCGCCACCGGTCGGCGTCGAGCGCGATCCCCCGCTCGCGCAGCGACCGCCGCACCTCGGCCACCACCTCGGTGAGGGTACCGTAGTCGGCTGGGAGTACCCCTTCGAGCTCCTCGCGCACGAGGCGGGCCACCATCGGGCTCGCGCCCCCGGTGGACACCGTCACGGTGAGCGGCCCGCGGCGGAGCACCGAGGGCAGGATGAAGTCGCAGCGCTCCGGATCGTCCGCGCAGTTGATCCACACCGCGCGCTCGCGGGCCTCGGCCGCGACCAGGCGATTCACCGCGCGGTCGTCGGTGGCCACCATCACGAGCGCGAAGCCCGCGAGGTCGCCGCTCACGTACTCGCGCGGCCACCACCGGAGCCGGCCTTCCCGCGCGATGTCGAGCACCGCCGGGGCGAGCGTCGGGCTCACCACCGTGACGCGGGCTCCCGCCTCGAGCAGCCCCTCGATCTTGCGGCCGGCGACGACACCGCCGCCCACCACCAGACAGGGCCGTCCCTGCAAATCGAGCATGATCGGGTAGAGAAATGCGCTCACGCGGTCGGCTCCGGCGTCTCCGGCTGCGACCGCTCCGGGCGCGGAAGACGCGGATGAGGCGATCGACGGCTCATGCGCATGCGTGCGTCCCCCTTGAAAGCAAAATGGCGCCGCGCCCCTGGCGGGAGGCGGCGCCGTGGCCGATGGTGCGGGCCAGTCGTCAGCGGCTGGCCTGCCGACCGATCAGCAACCCGCGTGCCATGCTGCTCAAACGGGCGCCGGCCGGCTCAAGCGGCGTCCGGCCGCCTCAATCGGCGGGTCGGAGCGAGAAGGACGGCGCGGCCCTGCGCAAGAAGCAGGCGCGGGGCCGCGTGATGGTCATCCGGCGAGCAGCCGGCTGCCTCGAATTCACGCACGAGGGCGCCGCGCCTTCCTTACAATGTGGGGACCCATGGAGCTGATCGCGGCCCTCATCGAGGTCCTGCTGCATCTGGACCGGCACCTCAGCGAGATCATCCAGCAGTACGGGGTGTGGACCTACCTGATCCTGTTCCTCATCATCTTCTGCGAGACGGGGCTGGTGGTGACGCCGTTCCTGCCCGGTGATTCCCTGCTGTTCGCGGTCGGGACGTTCGCGGCGCTGGGGGCGCTCGACGTCGGTCTGGTGATCGGGCTCCTGAGCGTGGCCGCGGTGCTCGGCGACTCCGTCAACTACGCGATCGGCTATCGGCTGGGCCCGCGCGTGTTCCGGCAGGAACGGGTGCGGTTCCTGAATCGCAAGCACCTGGAGCGCACCCACGACTTCTACGAGCGGTACGGGGCCAAGACCATCGTGATCGCGCGCTTCGTGCCGATCGTGCGCACGTTCGCGCCCTTCGTGGCCGGCATCGGCCGCATGAGCTACTCCCGCTTCCTCTTCTACAACGTGGCGGGAGGGGTCGGCTGGATCGCGGTCCTGATCCTGGCCGGCTACCTATTCGGCAATATCCGGGTGGTCAAGCGCAACTTCTCGCTGGTCATCTTCGCCATCATCATCGTGTCGATCCTGCCCGGGATCATCGCGGTGCTGCGGCAACGCGCTCGCGCGGCCGGGACCGGCTCAGCCTGAGGCGGGGCGGCGCCGGAAGGTCAGCCCGGTCACCCCCTCTTCGGTCTTCCGCTCCTCCACCTCGGTGCGCGTCGCGAGCAGGCGCAGCATCCGGTGGTTGTCGGCGAGCACGTAGGCGCGGAAGCGGCGGATGGAGCGCGCGTCGGCCGCGGCCAGCACCGCCTCCAGCAGGATCGCGCCGAGACCCCGCCCCTGCCAGCCGTCTTCCACGACGAAGGCCACCTCCGCGGTGTCCGGCTGCTCCGACGGCTCGTAGCGGCCCACCCCGATGAGCTGCGTGCCCGCGACCGTCTCGCGCTCCGCGACCACGGCCAGCCGTCGCACGTAGTCCACGTTGGCGAAGAAGTGGTACCAGTCGTTGGGCAGCCGCCGCATCACCGTGAAGAAGCGCTGGTACGCGGTGTGCCGGCTCAGGCGCTCGTAGAGATCCACGAGGCGCGGCTCGTCGTCGGGCCGGATCGGTCGGAGGCGCGCGGACGTGCCGTCCTTGAGCGCGACGGTGCGCACCAGCTCGCGCGGGTACGCCACCGCCTGGAACGCTTCGGCCATTCGCTCCTCCATGCCTTCCAGTGTCTCCTGTCTTCGTAGCGCCGTGATGACATCGGCGTCACGTTTTAAGATGAAGGAGAGGGCAAAAAGGATGCCACAGGCTTTAGCTTGGCGAGGCGCAGCCGAAGGCAAGCCGGCCGTCTACTTCACGGCGCCGGCGGTGAGTCCCGAGACGTAGTAATCGAGGAAGAAGACGTAAAGGATGACGATCGGCACCGAGCCCAGCACCGCACCCGCCATCAGCGAGCCCCAGAAGTAGATGTCGCCGCGGATCAGCTCGGTCGTCACCCCCACGCTGGCCGTGATCTGCTCCGACGACGACGTGAAGGTCAGCGCGTAGATGAACTCGTTCCACGACAGCGTGAACGCGAAGAGCACCGCGCAGACCAGGCCGGGGATGGCGATCGGCAGGACGATGCGCCACAGCGCCTGAATGCGGGTCGCGCCGTCCACCATGGCGCACTCCTCGATCTCCTTGGGCACCGTCCGGAAGTAGCCCATGAGGAGCCAGGTGCAGAACGGCACCAGGAAGGTGGGGTACGTGAGGACGAGGGCCCACTTCGAGTCGGCGAGGCCGATCCAGTTCACGACCTGGGCCAGGGGCAGGAACAGCAGCGAGGTCGGCACGAGGTAGGTCACGAAGATTCCGGTGCCGAAGGCCCCCACCCCGAAGAAGCGCATACGGGCCAGCGCGTAGGCCGCGATGGTGCCGATGACGACCGAGATCCCGGTCGCGATGATGGTCACCATCAGGCTGTTCTTGGTCCAGAGGAGGAACTCGGTGTCCCACAGGAGCTTGCGGTAGTGCTCGAGAGTCGGCCCCTGTTTGATGACGAGGGGCACCGCGTAGCGATCGTAGAGCTCGCGGTCCTGCTTCAGCGAGGTCAGCGTCATGTGATAGAAGGGGAACAGCGCGAAGATCAGGAACGGGACCAGGCCCAGGTGAATGGCGATCCGCCGCATCAGCGGCCGCCGCGCCACGCTCATCGAACGACCCGCATGGGACTAGTAGGCCTGCTTCCGGACGAAGCGGAGCTGGGCCCAGACCACGAAGACCAGCAGCGGGAAGAGGTAGAGCGAGACCGCCGCCCCCTCGCCGAGTCGCCCCACGTCGATCATGAGCATGCGGGAGTACGTGGCGAACAGGTGCGTCGAGTTGATGGGCCCACCGTGGGTGAGCACGTAGACGATGTTGAAGTCGCTGAAGGTGAAGATGGTGGAGAAGAGCACCACCACCGCCAGGACCGGCTTCAACAGCGGCAGGGTGATGTACCAGAAACGCGCGCCCGCCCCCGCCCCGTCGGCGTGGGCCGCCTCGTAGATCTCCTTGGGGATGGACACCAGCCCGGCCAGGATGGTGATGGCGAAGAACGGCAGCCCCCGCCACACGTTGACCGTGATCACGGCCGCCATCGCGTAATACTTCTGCCCGAGCCAGTTCGGCCCGGGCGGATCCATGATCCCGAGCGCGATCCCGCTCCAGTTCACCACGCTGTAGAGCGAGTTGAACATCCACCACCAGCCGAGGGTGGACAGCGCGGTGGGGATGACCCAGGGCAGGAGCACCGCGCCGCGGATCATGCGCTTGAACCAGAGCTGCTCGTTGAGGAGCAGGGCCAGGATGATGCCGAGCACGACCTTGAACGCCACCGCGATACCGGTGAACACGAAGGCGTTCTGGAAGGTCTGGCGGAAGGCGTCGCTGTCCCAGAGGCGGATGAAGTTGCGGAAGCCGATGAACTCGCTGGGCCGGCCGATGAACGCATTCGACATCGCGAAGTAGAGAGCCATCACGAACGGATAGGCGACGAGCAGGAGCAGGAGGATGAGGGCCGGCGTGACGAGCACCGGCCCGAGCACCGACTCGCGGTCGAGCCACCCGCGCACCCGCGCGCGCAGCCGAGGCGCCTGTCGAACTTGAATCCGGTCGGCTCGAACGGCCACGCGCGTTGCCTAGCCGGAGATGATCTTCTTCATCTCGTTCTCGGCCCAGGCGATGGCGTCCTTGGTCGAGGTGTCGGTCACCGCCTTGGCGAGCATGTTGGGCAGGATGTACAAGTTGGTGATGAGCTGGACCTTGTCCGAGGGCGGCGCGGGCCAGCCGTAGGTGTGATATTGCACACCCTCCCCCTTCAGCGCGGCGTACTTCGGATCCGTCCTCAGCACCGGGTGGTCCTGGAGCTTGTCGTAGACGGGCAGGTTGAAGGCGTCGCCCGACATGATGTACTCGTCGTAGACTTCCCGCTTGCCGAGGAAGTAGCGGATCCACTCCTTCGAGGGCTCGACGTTCTTGGAGAACTTCCAGATCCCGATGTGGCGCGGGGTGTCCGTCTCGTGGCGTCCGCTGGGGCCGCCGAGGCTCCGGTGGTGGTTGATCCCGTCGGCGGTGACGAGCTTCCGCTGCTTGGCCACGATGTAGGCCGACACCGGGTTGTGGATCCAGCCCGCCTTGCCCTGCTGGATGGACTCGTTGTTGCTCGCGTCCGACCACGACAGCACCTCCGGCTCCATGCAGTCGCGGAACATCCTCTTGTACCACTCGATGGTCTGCACGGTGCCGGGCGAGTTGATGCGGACCGTCTTGCCGTCCCTGTCCACCTCCATGCCGCCGAACGACCACAGCACCGGCCCCGCCGTCGAGATCGAGTCGTAGTTCTGGGCGATGGGAATCCCTACCGGATGGCCCATCTTCTTGAGCTCTTTGCCGACCGTGTAGAGGTCCTCCCAGGTGTCGGGCACCTTGAGGCTGGCCTGCTTGAAGAGGTCTTCCCGGTAGGTGGCCACGAACATGCCGTGGTACTGGGGTACCGCCCGCCACACCCCGTTGACGTGGGCCCCCTCGTACGATGAGGAGGACGCCTTGCCGTACTTCTTCTCGAGCTCGCCCACCACGTCCGAGACGTCCACGAGCTGCGGCTCGTAGAGCCACGGGAAGTGCATGCGCATCTCCACCATGTCGTGCCCGGCCTGGGTCTGGACCTCGGAGGCGTACTTGGCCTGCTGCGGGCCCATGTGGGAGATGTGGTCGATCTTGAGCTTGATGCCGGTGTCCTTGGTGAAACGCTGGCCGATCTCGGCCAGCTTCTTGTCCGAGGCGGGCGCGAAGTTGTTCCAGCAGAGGTACGAGATCTCCCGCTGCTGCCCGCGGGCGGGCGGCACTCGGGTGGCGAGGATGCCGGCGAGACCGGCTCCGGTGGACGTCAAGAACTGACGGCGACTAACAGGTCCCATGGGAACTCCTCCTCGCTGAGGAAACGGGTCGGCTCTGGGAGCCGCGGAGAGCGTGAGCGGACTGTAAGATGGCGCCCCGCCACGTGTCAAGCAACAAGGGCCCGACGCTCCCCTCAGTGGGCGCGAATCGGCACGATCCGGCCCGCGGAGTCGAAGCCGAGAGGTTGCCCTTCGCCCACCACGGTCAGGTCCGGACGCTTGGCGATCTCCGGCAGCAGGGCTTCGGAGCACTCGATCTCACCCAGGACGAGCGTGCTCCGGATGCGAATCACGCGGGCGCGCGCGGGCGGGGTGAGGCCGATGCAGTTGAGCGCGTTCTCCACCGCCTCGCGGTCGCTCTCGAACACGAGCGGCAGCTTGGCCCCGTTGGGGGCGCAGGCGGTGAGGGTGTTGATGGCGGTGGGCTTCCAGTCGATCTTCTCCGCGAGCCGGCGGGTCGTGAAGTCGGCGTTGCCGATCCCGGTGGCATTGCCCTGGCTGTCCTCGGTGAGGTCGAGGGCCACGATCCACAGGATCTTGGGATCGGCCGGGAAGGGCTCGTGCGGGTTCGAGGGCCGGCCGATCACGTTGGTGTCCATGCCCGAGCCGGAGATGTTCTTGCCGATCTGCTCGACCACCAGCACGTCGAACTTCTGGAACGGGAGCCGGGCCATCCACTCGCGCGCGTCCTTCAGCAGCCGGCG
>JBGOVO010000347.1:0-4448 GCA_041478145.1 Methylomirabilia bacterium | reverse complement strand
GACTCGGTCATGCCGTAGAGCTGCTTCACGTTGATGCCGAGCGAGCGGTAGAACTCGAACAGCTCGGGGCCGATGGCCTCCCCCGCGGTGTAGGCCACGCGGATCCGGCCCATGCCCAGGTTGTCGCGCAGGGGCCCGTAGACGAGCAGCCAGCCGAGCGGGTACAGGAGCCGGTCCCGGAGCGCGACGGGCCGGTGGGCCAGGCGGCAGCGCTCCACGCGACGGGCCACCTCGAGGAAGAAGCGCACCATGCGCCGCTTGATCCAGGAGGCGTCGTCGACCCGGATCATGACCGAGGTGAGGATGTTCTCCCAGATGCGGGGCGGGGCGAAGAAGTACGTCGGGCCGATCTCCTTGAGGTCGGCGAGCACCGTCGTCGCGCTCTCCGGGCAATTCGTGGTGAAGCCCGCCACGATCGATTGCCCGAACGAGAACATGTGGTCGCCGATCCAGGCCATGGGCAGGTAGGCCATGACCTCCTCGGACTCGCCGAGCCGCTCTCGCTCGACCGCGCTGCGCGCCGTCTCGATGAGATTCCGGTGCGAGAGCACGACGCCCTTGGGCTGCCCGGTGGTTCCCGAGGTATAGGCGATCACCGCGGTGTCGTCGGCCCCGCCCTTGGCCACCTCCCGATCGACGTAGCCCGGGTTGTCCTGGGCAAACTTCCGTCCCCGCTCCCGCAATTCCTCGAGGCTGAGCAGGCCTCCGTCCTGGTAGTGCCGCAGGCCCCGCGGATCGTCGTAGATGATCCACTCGAGCCCCGGGCACTGCTCCCGGACGCGGAGCAGCTTGTCCACCTGCTCCTGATCCTCGACCACCGCGAAGCGCGCCTCCGCGTGGCCGACGATGTACTGCATCTCCTTCTCGATGGAGTCTTGATAGAGCGGCACCGGGATCCCGCCCAGCGCCTGGGTGGCCAGCATGGCCCAGTAGAGCTGGGGCCGGTTGTCGCCGACCACGGCGGTCTTGTCCCCGCGGGTGAAGCCGAGGGCGGCCAGCCCGAGCGCGATGAGCCGGGCCTGCTCGACGTACTGGGCCCAAGTGTAGGCCTGCCAGATGCCGAGATCCTTCTCCCGGATGGCGACCTTCCGCGGAAAACGCCGGGCGTTCTGCTGGGCCAGCTTCGGGAACGTGTCGAGAGTGGGGTCGAGCATCAGGCCGAGCAGACACGGCTCCGCGTCGCGCTCGCCCGCGCGAGACGAAACTCACCTACACCGTTGGAGAGAGTCTCCACTATCAGAGAGGCACCCGTTGGGAGCATCCGCGCCGGGGGTGGTAAAGTGGCGAGAGTCTAGCCCAGCGCTCCTGGGCTGTCAAGGACTTTGCCCACCAAGACAAGGGTTTACGGCCCCTCGTGGAGGCGCTGGCCGACGGCCGGACGGCTCGGCCTGGTCACGGCGGCCTGGCTCGGCTGGGCGCTCGTGTCCCCGGGCCACCCCGGCGCCGAGCCGGATCTCGACTGCGCCCGGCCGGCCGAGGCCCGCACGCTCATCGGCCGGCTCCAGCTCAGCGACATCGAGGGCGCCGAGGACATTCACCGCGCCGTCATGTGGGACGCCTTCGGGCGCTGCCCGGCGGGGGCGGCCGGAGAGCCCTGCCGCGCGGCCGAGCGGCGGCGCTTCGAGGCCCAGTGGGATCGGCAGAAGCGGGAGATCGAGGCCAGGTACCGGGCCATGCTCGCCGAGTTCGAGCAGCGCTGCCGCGCCACGATCAGCCGGGCCCGGCGCTCCGCGCCGGGCTTCAGAGCGGCTTCTTGAGCCGGCGCGCCAGCTCGCCGACGACGCCGCGCCGGAACGCGAGCACGCAGAGGACGAAGATGGCCCCCTGCACCACGGTCACCCACGCGCCGAGCTGGGCCAGATAGTTCTCCAGGCCGATCACGATCACCGCACCCACCACCGGTCCGAAGACGGTCCCGAGCCCCCCCAGGAGCGTCATCAGCACCACCTCACCCGACATGCTCCAGTGCACGTCGGTGAGCGAGGCGAGCTGGAAGACGATGGCCTTGGTGCCGCCCGCGAGACCGGAGAGCGCGGCGGAGAGGACGAAGGCGATGAGCTTGTAGTGGTCGGCCCCGTAGCCGAGCGAGAGCGCCCGCGGCTCGTTCTCCCGGATGGCCTTCAGCACCTGGCCGAAGGGGGAGTGGATGGTCCGGTAGACGAGGAGGAACCCGGCCAGGAAGATCGCGAGCACGACGAAGTACATGACCAGGGTCTTCTGCAGATCGAGCACGCCGAGCAGCACGCCCCGCGGGACGGCCTGGATGCCGTCCTCGCCGCCCGTGAACGGGGCCTGCAGGCAGAAGAAGTAGAGCATCTGGGCCAGGGCCAGCGTGATCATCGCGAAGTAGATGCCCTGCCGCCGGATGGCGAGGGCGCCGATGACGAGCCCCAGCAGCGCGGCCCCCGCGGTACCCGCCAGGATGGCCAGCTCGGGCGGCCATCCCCACACCTTGGCGGCATGGGCGGTGATGTAGCCGGCGGAGCCCAGGTAGGCGGCGTGGCCGAAGGAGAGCAGCCCCCCGTAGCCGATCAACAGGTTGAAGGCGCAGGCGAAGAGCGCGAAGCAGAGGGCCTTCATGAGGAAGACGGGATAGACCACGAACGGCGCCGCCACGAACACGGCCACCATCAGCGCGAACACCACCGCGGCGGCCACGCTACTGCGCCCTTCCGAAGAGGCCCGCCGGCTTGACCAGGAGGACGAGGGCCATGATGACGAAGATCACGGTGTTGGAGGCCTCGGGATAGAACACCTTGGTCAGGCCTTCGACGAGGCCCAGGCCGAAGCCGGTGACGATGGAGCCCATGATGGAGCCCATGCCGCCGATGACCACCACCGCGAAGACCACGATGATGAGATCCGCGCCCATCAGCGGGTTCACCTGGTAGATCGGCGCGGCCAGCACGCCCGCCAGCGCGGCCAGCGCGACCCCGAACCCGTAGGTCAGCGTGATCATCCGGGGCACGTTGATGCCGAAGGCCTGCACCAGCGCCGGATTCTCGGTGGCCGCCCGCAGGTAGGAGCCGAGCTTCGTGCGCTCGACGACGAACCAGGTGGCCAGGCAGACGGTCAGGGAAAAGACGATCACCCAGGCCCGGTAATTGGGCAAGACCATGAAGCCGAGGTTGCGGCCGCCGGTGAGCTGGGCCGGGATCGCGTAAGGCAGGCCCGAGGAGCCGAACCCGTTGCGGAAGAGCCCCTGGATGATCAGGCCGAGCCCGAAGGTGAGCAGCAGCCCGTAGAGATGATCGAGCGAGTAGAGCCGCTTGAGCAGGACGCGCTCCAGCACCACGCCCAGGAGGCCGACCGCCACCGGCGCCACCAGCAGGGCCCACCAGTAGCCGAGCCCGGCGTACTGCAGGAGGAAGAACGCCACGAAGGCGCCCATCATGTACTGGGCCCCGTGGGTGAAGTTGATGATGTTGAGCAGCCCGAAGATCACCGACAGGCCGAGGCTCAGCATGGCGTAGAACGAGCCGTTGATGAGCCCGATCAGGAGCTGGCCGAACAGGGCCTGCGGTGGGATGCCGAAGATCATGGCGACCTCCCCTCACCCTGCCCTCTCCCCTCGGGGGAGAGGAGGCACGAGATTCCCTCTCCCCTCTGGGGAGAGGGCAGGGTGAGGGGAAGAACCCCTACTTCTTCACCAGCGGGCAGTCGCCCTGGTCGACCGGACGGAAGGCCTGGTCCGCCGGGATGGTGGCGCGCGTCTTGTAGTAGTCCCAGGCGCCCTTGGACTCCGACGGCTGCTTGACCTCGAACAGGTACATGGGATGGACCTTGCGACCGTCCGCGCGAATCGTCCCCTTCCCGAACAGCGGGTCGTCGGTGGGCGTGTCCTTCATCTTGGCGATGACCCTGGTCCCGTCGTCGCCCTTGAGCGCCTCCACCGCCTTGAGATAGTGCAGCACCGCGGAGTACACGCCGGCGTGGATCATGGTGGGATGGATGCCGCGGTCGCGCTCCGCGAACCGCTTCGCGAAGGCCCGGGTGCGGTCGTTCATGTCCCAGTAGAAGGACTCGGTGAAGATCAGCCCCTGCGCGGTGGGCAGCCCGAGGGCGTGCACGTCGGTGATGAACACGAGCAGGCCGGCCAGGTTCTGCCCACCCTTGACGATCCCGAACTCGGCGGCCTGCTTGATGCTGTTGGTCGTGTCGCCGCCCGCGTTCGCGAGCCCGATGATCTTGGCCTTGGAGGACTGGGCCTGGAGCAGGAAGGACGAGAAGTCGGACGTGTTCAGCGGGTGCCGCACCTTGCCCAGCACCTTGCCGCCGTTCTTGAGCACGACCGCCTCGGTGTCGCGCTCGAGGGCGTGGCCGAAGGCGTAGTCCGCGGTGATGAAGAACCAGGAGTCGCCGCCCGTCTTCACGATGGCGCTGCCGGTGCCGTTGGCGAGCGCCCAGGTGTCGTAGGTCCAGTGGATGGTGTTGGGCGAGCAGGCCTT